>JBHLKC010000077.1:0-12553 GCA_048887065.1 Candidatus Hodarchaeota archaeon | reverse complement strand
CTCAATTCATTGGGATCTCCTCAAAGATATGAAAGATTCAAATGCAAAACTCCTCCTTGATGGAGAAGTCATTTACCAAGAAGGTAAATGGTTAATTGGATAAAGGATATTGGGTCTTAAAGTTTGCACTAATGCATTCAAATGAAACCTAGGTATCCATAAACTCCTCTAATATCCAATTTCCTAGAAATACACTAAAAATACTCAATTCCGTTAGCTTATTAAACTTCAGAATTTAGGCTCAATTAACTCTTAAGAGAAATGAAAATTCAATCGTAAAAAGCACTTTATATCTTTTAGGATGGGAAAACGTACTTTGGCCCCACCTTTAATTAGTTTTGTAGGTTTTGGTGTCTTCCTTCTCGAGATTATGGTCAATGGTATGGTTTTTTTTAGATTATGGAAAAGATGGAACAAAACGAGAATAACTGTTGTAGCAATTCTTTGTGGTTTTTATCTAATGTATCTCATCTTTGTTATGGTTGAATTCGCATTAATCCTTTTGAATTTCGATAATCCCGTAAATTTTTATTTACAAGAGGGATTTGTTGTAAATATGTTCCCATTTTTCGGTGGCATGTCAGCAGGGTTCTTCTTACTGTTCATTGACTATTTTATAACTGATAAGGTCTCTTCGGTCCATACTGCCATCTATGGTGCTTTTCTTGGAGCTTTTATTCTTAATATTATTTATCAAATGCTTTTTCCAGGAATAATAGATCCTGAAAACATACAAGCTGTCCAACAAGGGTGGAATGCGTACACAATTCTTCTACTATTCATGAGTATCCTTTTTACAACGAATTTTCCTGCAACTTATTTTGTCATTTACGTACTCGTTATTTCTATGGTTTCTTTATTCAAAATCAAAAAGGTTATTCAAGACGATTTGCAAAAAAAACAAGTATCTTTTATGCAATTAACAATAATCTTCTATTATTTCTTTACAATGATCCTTATTGTTGGAGCATACCAATTCGAAAATTTATTTTATCCTGATATGCTTGTTTTTATAAGGCATTTGGCACCCCACGTTAGCGTCATAATCGGAAGCTCTATGATGTATCAGGCTTATGCAAAAGCACCAACTGGTTTCCTTCAATTTCAACGGATTGAGAAACTGATGGTAATTAACAGATCTGGCTTGTTATTGTATTCATTTACTTTTGATGAAGATGCTAAGAGTGATGCTCAAGATGTTTTACTTTCTGGTGGTGTTTTTGCAGTTTTAACTCTTTTTTCAGAGATAATAAAAACCAAGAATATCCGCATGATTCATTTTCAGGAAAATAAAATAATGCTGTCTCACCATGATAGTTTTATTGTATTTCTTGTTGTCGATAATATTACGAAATTTCTTTGGAGTGCCCTTGATTCATTTAGTAACATGTTTAACTTAAAATATAGTCCAGAGGAACAAGAAATATCAATTGTTCCAAAAAGTTTGTTTGAGGATGCTAATATTTTATTAAACCTAGCATTTGGACTTCAATAACTGAATTTAATGTTATCAAAGCGATATGAGGTGTCTGCTTTGTCTTCATTTCTGACTAATCTTGAAGAGGAGCTAATTTTACCCCCAAAAACACAATCTAGTAAGCTAATTGACCTACCAACTGCGATCAAGAAAAGTATGAAAGCAATTGAACCCCAAATGAAACTCCATTTTTCGTGTGCAGGAGCATTACCCTACTCTTCTATAAGAGAAATTATTCGACAATCTAATGATTATGAAGATGAGTTCCAATTTGTAGCAATATCATTGGGCTCAGCTAGCCAAATTCAAATGCTAGTGGCAAGGGGATTGATATCAAAGTTAATTACTAGTTACGTTGGTGATGTTTACCCAAGACCTGGTGTATCGCCAATTTTTCAGCGAGCTGTAGATACGGGCCTTAAAATTGAACAGTGGTCGCTTATGACCCTCTGTCTTCGTCTTTATGCAGGTGCTCTTGGTTTAAAATTCATTCCCACTAAATCGATCCTTGGGAGTACGATGGCTTATGATAATGCATCTTCATTTAAAATTATTAAGGATCCGTTTGATTCTGCTGAACAGGTTGCCATCATTAAAGAATTAGTACCCGATTTAAGCTTTATTCATGCCTGGATTGCTGATCCCTTCGGAAATGCTATAATTTTTCCTCCTTATAGCGAAAACCTTTGGGGATGTTTTGGAAGTAAGAAAGTTATTCTTACAGCAGAGAGGGTTGTTGATACTCAAGTAATTAGGAATTTAGCTAATACGCATCAATGTATAGCTATCCCTAATGCTATTGTATCATCTGTTTCAGAATCTCCTTTTGGAGGTCATCCAGGGTCGAATTATGGCCCTATTGGAGCAGGTTATGATATCGACCTTAATCATTTGATAGAATATAGGGAATCTGCAAAAGATGTCGAAAAAAATGCTTCATGGATGAAAAATTGGATTCTTGATACTACCTCTGAATCATACTTACAAAAAGTTGGCTTCGAAAATTTAACTTACAATTCAGGCCAATTAAGTGAAGAATATTGGAAATGGGCAGTTAATGACAAAAAATCAATGATAACTCTTGATCATCCGTCCACACCTATTGAGAACATGATTTGGATGGCAACGGAGATTATTAAAAGGAAAGTAGATGAAAAAGGGTATCAAACGATACTAGCTGGCCAGGGTGCATCCAACCTTGCAGCTTGGCTTGGAACATACTCTCTTTGTAAAGAAGGTAGCGAAATAAATCTTCTAGCTGAAGTAGGGTTATATGGATATCTCCCAAAACCTTCTAGCCCCTATATTTTTGAATTTAATAATCTCAGATCATCAACAGCTATTGTTGACTCAATTATGGCTTTGGGAGTATTTTTACGGAATACAAAAAGCCTTGGAGTACTCGGAGCGGGACAGATTGATCAACATGGTAACATCAATTCAACAAGGGTTCATTCTTTCGTTTTATTTGGATCTGGAGGAGCTAATGATGTAGGGTCAAACGCTGAAGAAATTATTGCCCTTCTTCCTCTCAGATCTGGAAGGTTCCCTAAAAAAGTACCTTATATCACTGTTCCTGGAACCAATGTTACAACTTGTGTTACAACTGAAGGGATTTTTGAAAAAATTGGTGATCAAAAATTTTCCCTAACCTGTGTTTTGAATAATGACTCAGATGAGAATAAAATAATAACAAAAATAACAAAGTCCGTCGAGTGGGAGCTAAAAATAGATAAACAGTTAAAGAAACTCTCTCTACCCTCAAAAAGATGGTTGAAGTTTCTTCGCTCCTTTGATCCAGACAGACATTTTTTAGGCAGAATAAAAAGCTGAAAAAACCAGATTAATTCTTAATAATCACGAAATAACTCAAGATAATTTCATTTAATACAAAAATCTATTTAATTTTCTTACCAGAACGAATTAAGGAAAGGGCAATCTTTTGGTTTTTCATTTCGTGATTAATCAACCCATTTAATAAGGGGATAAGACCGAATCCTGTTGATGTTTCAGTTTCATAGATTTGACGAATCCGTACTTTCAGTTTTCTAGAAATATATTTTCGTATGTTCATTATCTTTGTAGCATCACATTTATTTGCAGCTACAACAAATGGTTTATCCCAAAAATTTCGAAGCTCCTGCAGTAAATCCTTTGATTTATTCATTTGCTGGGGATCTGAACAATCTACAAAGAAAATAAACCCATCTGATTCTTTACTAAACCTAAACCAATTTTGTTTGAAGGCCATTCCAAGATCGAAAAAACGAAACTGATAAGGAAAATCCCCAATCTTCTCTATTTTGATAATATTCAAAAGATCAGTTGGTTCATATGGATTAAATCCAAGTGGCTGATACTCTTCAAAAAATCTTGTAAAAGTCGTCTTTCCTGATTTTTCTAGACCCAAAAGAGCAATATTTAGAACTGCTGTTGTATTAACCGCATTAATAAGTTCATCACAGATCTTTTGGAAATTTTCCAGAGTTTCTTTAGAGCTAAAATTAAAACTCTCTTTTGTTATACTTTGACTTAAAAGTTCTAAGAAACGATTAAGCTTCTGAAATGAGGTATTAATACTAGCAATTACAACCAGAAGCAAATCATCAGGGGAATTTAAATAACCAATTATCTGATTATTTAAAATTAATGCTTGAGCTTCATTCTGAGGGGAATGAGAGGTTTGTTCATGAGGAAATTTACGTGCTAGCTTCCCAAGATAGGGAACTAAATCATAAATTATATCATCCTCTAAAACGGAAACTGTTGAGCATATTTCCTTATTTTCGTTGTTAAAAACTTTCACAGAAAGAAAAGTCATTCAGTGATCACCAAAATCGATGTAATCGTGGAAGCAGGAACTCTGAACCTTTCTTATTTAATATCTGTAACAGAGTTTAAAAAAAGCATCTGAACAATTTGTCCGCAAAGAAAACTGGAACCGTTTTCTTTCATTAAATGAATGATCGATAAAATTCTAACCTTGGAGAAATCTTCATAAAAGACAACATGAGTTTGTCCCTTTAGTGCTTATTAATTAATAAAGGTGAAAGAATATGTTTATAGCTTGTGTGACCGTTTATGTTAAATCTGAGTATCGTGATGCGTTTATAAAAGCTACTTTAGAAAATGCAAGGAATACACGTCAAAATGAGCCTGCAAATCTTCGGTTTGATGTTTTGGAATGTCTAAATGACCCTAATCGTTTTTTTATCTATGAAGTATTTACGGATGAAGCGGGATCCTCAAATCATAAGGTAACAAGTCATTATAAAAAATGGCGAACAACAGTTGAAGAAATGATGGCAAAGCCCAGAGAAGGAGTCCTACATACGAATTTGTTCCCTGATACTCAAGAGGCGTTCATATCGAAATAGGGAAAACAGATGCATTTTGAATTCCTTTCCACTCCAAGGATTTTTTTTGGCCCAGATAAGTTCCAGAATATTGGGGCATTAGCAAAGGAGTTTGGATCGAACTTATTTATAGTTACCAGTGAGAGTGCATTAGCCAAATCAAATTTTGCACGATCTATACTTGAAAACCAAGTAGCTAAATTTAATTTTGAAATCGAAACATACATTATTAAGGGAGAGCCAACCATAGAGGCTATTGATTTAGGTACTAACAAAGGAAACGAATTTAACGCTGATATGGTAGTTGGTTTAGGTGGTGGAAGTGTTCTTGATGCTTCTAAAGCGATTTCAGGTTTAATTACGAATGGGGGATCAGCAAGAGACTATTTGGAGGTTGTGGGGAAGGGGGAAGCAATCACGAAACCTCCATTACCGATTATTGCAATCCCGACTACTGCAGGAACTGGGAGTGAGGCTACTAAAAATGCTGTAATACTAGCAAAAGAAGAGCAGTTCAAGGCAAGTATTAGGAGCCCCTTACTCATTCCAAAAATCGCAATCATTGATCCAACGTTAATGGTAACTGTTCCCCCATCTATTACTGCTACCTGTGGTATGGATGCATTTACTCAATTGATCGAAGCTTATACTTCTAATAACGCTCAACCAATGACTGATGCTTTAGCGGAATTAGGATTAAAAAAAGCAGCTATTTCTCTGCTTTCAGTTTATAAAAATGGTCAATTGCTTGAAACAAGAACAAATATGGCTTTGGCATCTTTAATAAGTGGTATTTGTTTAGCAAATGCAGGGCTAGGGGCAGTTCATGGATTTGCTTCTCCAATGGGAGGATTGAATATTCCTCATGGTGTGATTTGTGCTGCTTTACTTGCCCCAACCGTTGAGGCAAATATCTCAACATTGAAATCAGCTCCTGAAAAAAGTCTGGCCCTTACGAAGTATACACGAGTAGCAGAAATTATTGCTAATAGAACTTTCTCAAAGATGGAACTTGCTCATGAATTTTTAATTAATTTCTTAAAATCTTTAACAGAGGAGCTAAAAATCCCCAAATTATCGGAATTTGGAATAACTGAATCTGTTATACCAATGATTGTGGAAAATGCAAAAAGAGCTTCAAGTATGAAGTATAATCCAATAATCTTGGATAATACTGCTCTTTCAAACATTATAATGCAAGCAATGTAAGGAAATACTTCTTTTATAACGAATTTTCAAAGCATTTTGATTATTGTAGCGAGCGTTGCCTGGCATACTTTTTTCATGAAAGGAAAATCTAGAGTGTTGATCGTATCTGCAGCTGTATGGTAATATGGATTACGAAAAGTGGCTGTATCAGTTACCATTATAGCAGGAATCCCAAGTCTCCAGAAAGGAGCATGGTCACTTCTTAAGAGATCAGGTATCATTTGTTTAATTCCTTCATAATTTAAAGGTACATCTAAACAAGCGCAAGGTAATTTGATCGATTTATGTTGAGATGCTTCAAAGAAGGCATTTGTTAGAATTTGAGAGTTTACATCACCTATAATCGCAATATAATTCCCTATCATCTGATCTTGATCTGTATTATAGGTTTTGAACATATCTAAACTTGTACCTACTGGTAGGCGTTGAGAATGGTGTTGAGTAGAAGTGAAACCAACTGATTCAAGATTAATAACGCCAACTATGTTTATCTTTTTTTCAATTGCATATTTTGAATATGCATAGCTTCCCAATAGAAAGCTTCTACCAAAGGGGTCATCTTGAGCTGACTCTCGAAATATTCTATTCTGTGCCTTGAAGAATTCAAGTTCGGTTTCTTTTAATTCCTTCTTTGCTTCAGCTTCAAATTTACCCCACTCCTCTTTATCAAGGAATGGTTTTGCTGGACCTGATGCGATTATTAATTCTTTATACTGATCAGCATATTTCTTTAATGCCCAGGAAGTAAAACGATGCTTTTCATCAAAAACTCCATATTGCGTACCTATCCTTCTTATTGGCTTTTGCAGAGTCGGAGAAAATTCTTCCAAATTAAAGCTAACAAAGATGACATTTTTGTTATAGTCCAATTCACTTAAAATCCGAGCAACTTCAAGTGTAGCTGCTACTCCGCTTGCATTATCATCAGCGCCAGGGGTAGAATAAACCGTGTCATAATGACTTGTTATCAAAAGTGTAGGGTTGGAAAAGTCCATTTGTTCTCCTAATAAACCCTCTACATTAAAAAATTCCTCTTTTAACCCTTCTACAGTGAAGAATTGCTTATTTGTGTTTATATCGTATTGCTTCAGTGTTTTTTCGAAATAATGTCCAGCTTGAATTAAAACATCATAAGAGTCAAGGACGTGTTTTATTCCTTCAAGAGAACGAATATGGTCATACAATCTTTCAACGTCGACCATTTTAACAGCTTTCTCAATAATAGACATGAATAAATCTCCAAAAAATTGTAAACAATTCTCCAGAAATATAAAATAAGGTTACATTAAATCCTTTTTAGGTATTTTAGTGTAAAATCTGTGGAATATTCAATTGAAAAAAAAAAGAGAAATGAGAAAAAGGGGGGATTAAATCATCTTAACCATAGTATTAATTGTTCGGCTACCGATGAGGAGTTGAACGTTACGTGTCCCACCAACAACCTCCGCTATCTCCGAGACTCCTTGTATAATAGGCATCTTAGTTTGATCTGTGACGCCTGTACCACCCATGGCGTGCATACATTCATAGGTTAACTCATGTACTAGCATAGCCGCTTGTTCTTTCATCTGAGATGCCATAGCAACAAATGGATTCATAAATGGACTAATTCCTGCGAGTTCCTCTCTTTTTGCGTCATACGCCTCAGCTAACTTTAACAACGCCATAGTTATCGACATTAGACGTGAGTGATACTTTGCAAGGACAGACATACCCACTGCTTGGTGTCTTAAGATTTTCTCACCAAATTGCTTTCTCACAGTTGAATAAAGTGATGCTAAAGCAAAAGAACCCCACATTTGGCCCACATTGGTTGCAGCAATTCCAATTCTCTCAGGGACTAGGCCTTCAAATAAAATATGATATCCTTCACCAGGGCCTCCAGTTATATAATCATCAGGGATATATGCATCTTTGAAAATAGTTTTACCAATATGTACTTTGCTAACTGATGGAATCCCAATTCTTTCTGCAGTGAAACCACGATCCCATACGCCTTTTTTGTGAGATACTCCTTGAATCATGGTTCCTCGTGTATCTTCTTCGTTTAAGACAGCATACACAGCAATAAGGTCTGCTTTAGGACTGTTGGTTGTATAACATTTTATTCCGTTAATAGTGTATCCACCATCAACCTTCTCAGCTTTAACTTGCATATTAACAGCATCAGAACCCCTTAATGGTTCTGTGATCCCAATACAGCCGATTTTCTTACCATCCAACAAATCTGCAAGATCTTTTAGCAGGCCAGCTCTATCATTATGATGATGCGCAATTGGATTAACAGCAAGAACAGAGGCGCCCAGTGCCATGTTGAACTGGGGATTAAAGATGTCCATCGTCCAACATCGGAGAATTTCGGCCTTCATTCCTATTCTTAGATCATCACGATGGGGATAATCGGTACTACGATTAATCAGCCCATTGGAACCGGCCCATTCAAACCAATCGTAATAATCAGCATTATTATGGCCGTGGATCCCACCAATTTTCTCTTCTTGCTCCAAACACAAACCCTGGAGTTCTTCCACATAAGCTTTGTCTTCGTCACTAAGAATCATCATCATGTTGTTGTTAAATATTCCGTACTGTTTTTCTAACTTCATTATGTCTAATATTTCATCTTCAACTAGTTGAGTTTTCATATCCTTTTCACACTCGCAACAAAATTCCTGTACTTATTGGTTCAATAGGCAATCATTATTATAAAAAGAGTTTGGCCTGATATTTTAACTACATTATGAACATGTACAAAAATTCGTCCAGTGTAAAACAACAGTTGAAATAATTCGAGAAAAAATAGATTGTGTTGAATTAGCAATTAAAAAACAAGTAGTTTAACAGGTTAACCTTTTGTATCCTAGGAATCTATTGATAGAATCTCGAGAGACTGTTAAACTGCGCATATATATCATTTTAAATATGGTGTGATTCTATTTCTTCCTCTATCTGTATGATAATAAGTATTAAACCAAAAATTCATATTTATTTGATTATTTTTCCCACATATCCAGATATTGCTATAGTGATTCTTATGACAAGAGTAAAATGCGTTGTTTTTGGAATGGGGTACGTAGGTATTCCGATTGCCGCATTACTAGCAGATATCGAAGGATTCTCTGTAATTGGAGTTCAACGACGATCCCAGCGTTCTGGATGGAAAATTGATGTTCTAAACCGTGGGGAATCACCATTTCGCGGGAAAGAACCTGGATTAGATGAACTCATTGCTAAAGTAGTTAATAAAGGCAGTTTTTCAGTCACAGATGACCCCTCCGTCGCCAGAGATGCTGATTACGTTCTTATTGATGTCCAAACTCCTACTGATGCAACCAATATTCCTCAGTATGAGTCATTAAAAACTGTCTCATCCCAAGTAGGAAAGCATCTACAGAAGGGTACTACAGTAATTATTGAGTCAACTGTTGCCCCTGGCACTACTGAGAACATTGTTAAACCAATACTTGAGGAAAATTCAAACTTGAAAGCAGGTGAGGATTTCTTCCTTGCATTCAGTTATGAGCGAGTAATGCCTGGGAAATTGATCGAATACATCATAAACATGCCTCGTGTTGTTGGTGGGATCAATAAAGAAAGTACTGACAAAACAGTTTGGCTGTACAAACATATTGTGAAACGTGAAATAGCTACTGCTAGTTGTCTTTCTGCGGAGCTCGCAAAGACGATCGAAAATAGCTACCGTGATGTTAATATTGCTTTCGCAAATGAAATGGCATTACTTTGCGAGAGCTTAAGGGTAAATATCTATGAAATTATTGAATTAATAAATGCAAGACATGATCGGCATATGCATATTCCAGGGGCAGGTGTCGGAGGACACTGTCTTCCAAAAGATCCATGGTTATTGCGATATGGAGTTCAAACATATGGAAGAGGATTCATGGAACCTGAATTCATTAGTCTTGGCCGTAAGATCAATAATCATATGCCAATTCATTTAGGAAATTTAGCTGATTTAGCACTTGAAAAAAAGGGTATTCCATTAATAAAGGCACGAATTACCATTCTAGGAATAGCATATCTCGAAGATTCTGATGATACACGAAATACCCCTGCTCTTCCATTAATTAAGTATTTACAATCTCGTGGAGCAAGTGTAACGGTTCATGACCCCTATGTGAATCCAAATTCATACAATGAGTGGCCTATCGAAAATGATCTTGCATTAGCTCTTAAGGATGCAAACTGTGCTATTATTGTAACAAAACATTCAGAATACTATCGTCTAGATCTTGATTGGCTAAGGAATGAGCTTATGGCAACACCAATTTTAATTGATGGTCGAAATGTCTTTGACCAAGAATTTGCTGAGAAAAAAGGTTTCTTTTACATTGGTCTTGGAAAAAGACACGATTTTTAGACAAATTTCAGCAAAAATTATTCCATAACCAATACCTTTTTGAGAGTGTTTCCATGTAAATAAATCGGAGGGGTTTCGCCCTTTATGACGTCTCAAGGTAATTCTGACTCAGATTTACAAAAAAAATGGCTTGATAGAGTTCCTTTAATTTGGAAAAGGAAAATCAACAGTTTCATTAAAAACGATCATCAATATGCCTTAGAGACATTTTTTGAGAATTTTAAACAAGGAAAAAACCAGAAACAAATGAAATATGGTCTTGAACAGTTACTTCCTGAAAGCCTCTATTTGATTCTTAGCTCATTCGACAAATTTACCCAGAAAGAAATAGCTGTTTTTATTGATTTATTAGCTACTCCTGAGTTTTTAAATCAAATATCCACTTTGGATAGTGGCAATCAAGAACTAATCCTATTGTCTATATATGGCAATTGGAATTCTGAATTGTTAAACAAAAAATTATTGAAAAAAATTTTCCTGAAACTTGATTTAAATCTGATAGAGACGTTGTATAATAAAATATTGGAAGAGAATTCAACTGTCGGGGCTGAAATCATAAAACAATGGGGATTAAATGCTCTACAAAAAACACTACCCCTATTTCTAAACTCTCCATCTGAACTGATAATACCATTATTTCAAGAAATTAGTTCCAGAGAGAGGTTAGATATCCTTTCTGAGGCCGATCTCTCTGTAATCATTTCAAAAAACCAATTTAAGACCTTTATAAGCTTAATTACAGCTACAGAAGACGAATTAAGTTATCTTATGTCGGTACAACCTTCTCTGTCAAAAGAACCTCAAAAATTGCTTATTGAGTGGTTAATTAATCATAAAGTGCCTCAAGAACTAATTGTAAAAGTATATCAACAGAATTTTCCTGATAAAAACTTTGAATTCCTCATTCAATACTTCATGATCGGAATCAGCTCAAAAATCTATCAAGCATACGAATTATTGGCTTTATTATTGGTCTCTAGTGAAGCTGAGATTGCACATGAGATTTTAAAACAGCTAAGTGAAGATAAAACAAATGATGTTGTTAGAATTCTGGTTTTTACCCTTGAAAAAATTCAAGATCAATTGTTTCAATATTTATCCTTTTTTCAAATTGAATTTCAAGCATATTCTTCTCAAAACATTGAATTAATCCTTGAGGCATATCTGAAGAGCCCATACGAATCTCTCCACTCATTATTATTACCTATACTCCAAGGAGCTGCAACTAAGAAATGGAGGTTATTATTGAAAACAACGGTTGAGTTAAAAGCATCTCCTCCTACTCACTTGGTTACCGATATATTTATGAAGTGTAGTAAAAGGGCAAAACTTAATCTAGGTAATTATATTATTGAACAATCTTGGATATCTCTGCTCTCATTTATCTTTAATGATTTCGACGTATTTCTATCAGCGTTAGTCTATCCTAAGAAACTTTCTATTGCTAATCAAGCTCTCTTAGAATCTTCACTTAAAAAGCATGTAATAAAGCAATTAGAAGAAATAATACTCTTAGGACAGAAAGTAACTTATCCTAAGCTTTCTTTTGCAGCAATAATGGATAAAAATTCTTTATCAACAATGATAAATACGATTGATACGAGTAAAAATAGTAAAATTCTGTTAAGTCAATGGGAGGAGGTTTTTTTAGCCTGTGCTGATGATTCAGTACTCATAATACTAAAGAAGTATTCACTCAAAACAGGAACAGGAAAAAATTATCTTGTTTCTCTTCTAAAACAATTGATTAGTTTAGAACTCAGTCAATTTTGGCAGTTTCTGAATGGATTATCAACCGAACATTTACCCAATCTACTACCAATTTTACCTCACGCTTTTGAAGAAAGTATTCCAGACCTCAATATTTACTTATCTCATTTACCAGAGTCTAACTATGTATTTATTTTAAAAAAAATACTTCCTGATTTTGTTTTCTCCTTTGGTTCTAAAATCCTTTACTCTCTTTTTTCAATCGAAGATACGAGATATGTCAATGAAAGTGTTGTTAAAAGGACTATTTTAGAATTAATAGAACATGATAAAGATCTTTTATTAATGGCATTAGTACGCTGCTCAAAAACTATTTCAAATCCGAAACTTGGAAAATTTGTGACTGGATTATCTATTGAT
>JBHLKC010000076.1:0-12873 GCA_048887065.1 Candidatus Hodarchaeota archaeon | reverse complement strand
CTACTTAGATTCGATGAATTGACACAACAGCTTGCTACTTTTGATGAATTAATGATAAATCTAGGCAACAGACTTCGAATTCGGGCTCTCTTCAATCCTGATTGCAAAGTAGTTAGTGCACGAAGTTTAGTTCTCATAAAAAAACTGCAAGAAAAAGCAACTGTTAATCGAACAATCCCGCCAGTTGAAGAAATTCAATTAGGGATTTCTTTTAAAGAATTAATCATTGAAATAACAACGCAAGAAGATGAAGAAGAGATATCACAAATTGTAGAAACAGCGCAGGATGTTGTATCAGTTGATGTCTCTCGTATATTGGATTCAATATCGGTAACTGAGAAAACTGGTGTAACTAGCGAGACTCAAGAAACACTATCAGTTAGAGTGAATCTTCGTGATTTAGATCAAATAATACGTCTTTTAGGTGATTTAGTTGATTCTGGCCAGTTCATCAGAGAAATTAGTGAACAACAAGCCTATTCAAGATCTTTTAAAAAGAATCTTTCTAGCTTTGAAAGAACTATAGCAAATATTCAAGATTTAGTCATCAGAATGAGACTAGTACCATTGGAATCGATTCTTAATCGCTTTCCAAGGATGGTCCGTGATTTAAGCCAGAAAGAAAATAAACATGTTGATTTTATAATGACAGGTAGACACATTGGTGTTGATCGTTCAGTTATTGAACAGTTAATCAACCCAATCACTCATTTACTTAGAAATGCAGTCAATCATGGTATAGAATCACCTAAAGAGCGTGTTAAGGCTGGGAAAGACGCTTTAGGTACTGTAAAACTTACTGTTTCTCACGAAAGATCAGATATTATAATTGAAATCCGAGATGATGGTCGTGGATTGGATTATAAGAAAATACGTAAACATGCAGAGGAAATGGGTTATATTTCGAAAGGAGAAGATGTAAAAGAGGAAGAAATTCATACAGTTCTGTTCAATCAGCATATTTCAACCGCAGCTGAAACTACAGAGGTTTCAGGCAGGGGTGTAGGTCTTAATGTTGTAAGGCAAGTCATGGAAGATATAGGTGGAAATATCGAAGTTAATTCTTCACAAGGGAAATTTACCTCATTCCGATTAATTATTCCGATTTCAGTAGCTATCACTAAGGTTCTGCTATTATCAGTAAAAGAACATCGTTTTGCTATTCCTATGGCTAATATTGAGCAAATTTTATCTATTCCTACTAATAAAATCCTTATGGATGCTACTAATACGAGTAAATCTGTAGTTGTGGACAATAATCCTATACCTTTAATCGATTTACGTGAACATTTAAGATTTGCTACATCTCCAATAAGTGAGAAAACAGATAGCCAAGTAGACTTAGAGACACAGAAAGAAATTGTCATCTTATGGCGTAAAGGAAATTGGAGCTTGGGATTCCTTGTTAATGAGCTCCTAGGAGAACGTGATGTAGTAATGAAGCCGATACATAATTTTCTAAGCCAGGTCGGAGCTTTTTCTGGAGCTACAGTTTTAGAAGGGGGCCAGGTTGTACTAATAATTGATCCCATGAGCTTTTTAGAGGCGAAAATATTTGCGTAGTGATTTTGATATTAAAAAACTCTCTGAATTTCATCTTGATGCTCTTCAAGAGGTTGGAAACATTGGAGCGGGACATGCAGCAATTGCGTTGACACAATTCCTTAATCGTTCAACGTATATGAGTATTCCAAATGTTGCTCTTGATCATATACAAAAAATACCTAGATTTGTTAAAATGCCATTAAACCAGGAATTAGCCATCATTTCATCGCAAACAACTAGTGATCTTCTCTACACTCTGATAGTATTCTTTGATAAAGAGAGTATCCAAAAAATTATTGATTTGATGACAAAAACTCCTGATTTTGAAACGGAAAGTATTGGTAATTTGTCTCCATTATTTCTCTCGTTAATTAAAGAAACAGGGTCAATCCTTTTACTAAAATATGTTGAGGCATTAAATTATTTCTTAAAAGCCAACTCTTTTCCCTCTCCTCCGAAACTAAGAATTGGACCTGTAGCTTCACTAGCAGAATATGAATTAAATGATATAAGTCAAGATGTAACATCCGTATTATTCATTGAATGTGATGTATATACTTCAGAACGAAATATTGCTGTTGATCTCGCTATAGTTCCTCACCATGAAACTTTCAATAAGTTTATGAGTTCACTCTTCTCAGATGAGCAATAGTGGATGGATTCTGCAGCTTCAAAAGAAGAAAATGAGGCGCTCCAAATAATGAGGAGACAATTTTCGAATAAAACACATAAAACAAACTCTGTATCAAAACCAATAGATGTGGGTATTGGCGAAATAGCTGTTGGCTATTTTGGGGACATTCTAAAAATTGCCTCTCTTGGTTCTTGTATTGGATTAGTTTTTTATCCTAAACACCTCACTGGTTCAGATCGATTTGCTATTTTAGCTCATATAATGTTAGCACACTCACCATCGGAAGAAGTGGTTAATAAAAGACGAAAGTCTTTGTTAGCTCGGGGAACGAAAATAGAAACAATGTTTGGACCAGCAAAGTATGCAGATAAGGCAGTTCCTAGCATGATTTCAAAAATTAATAAATTAGGTTACCTTCCAAATCAATTGGAAGCTAAAATGGTTGGAGGAGCAAAATTATTTGGAACTTCAAATGGATTATTACAGATTGGTAGAGAAAACGCACAGTTTACGATGAATCTTCTCAAAGATTATGAAATACATCTAAAGAATTATCATACTGGTGGGGATACAGGGATGTCTGTTGTTTTTAATGTCAGCAATTATGAGCTGATTGTTACTCCAGCAGGAGGCTTTCCAATAGTTTTATGAATGAATAAGAAGATTTTCACATTATCTAATTATAATTCCCTTTAAATCAGAGATAGATAATAATGGAAGAGAAACACGCAAAATTTTCAATTCATTTAGAATCTGAAAAGGGTCTATCCAAATTAAAGAATTATTTTCGTCAAAGAAATATTATCATTAACAAACCTGATGAAGAAAGGGTAATTAAGAAATTACGCTTCACAATGAGAAAGCTAAGCTTAAAGAATTACGACGAATTATTGAAAGAATTTAAAGAAGATGAAAATCTATTCATAGAGACAATTAATTGGTTGGATAAGGGAGAAGAATATGATGTTAAAGGTCATTCTATTAATCCTCTAGTTAAACGTAGAAAATCCTTAAAAGATTATGTAAATATACCTCCAAGAAAACCAAAAAAGAAAAGAAAAAGGAAGGCAAAGCTTCCTCTATCAGATTTTGATTTTGAGTTTAAAGAACCACCTGATCCAGAGAATATTAAGCTGATTTCAGATTTTCTTTCAAAGAAAGATATAAACTACGAGGCATACAAGGAAAACTACTATACTAGAAGATTACAAGCTCGTATGAAAAGAGTAGAGGTTGAAACATATAAAGAATATCGTAAGTACTTAGAATACAATGCTAAGGAACTTGATCTACTGGTTACGAGTTTTTCAATAAATGTAACTCATTTTTTTAGAGATAAGGAGCTTTTTGTTAAGCTCGAACATAAAATTCTTCCGAAAATATTTGAAAATAATAAAGAATCAAAAAACATTCGTATTTGGAGTGCAGGCTGCGCAGTTGGATGTGAACCATATTCTCTTTCTATGATTACAGATAATTTACGTAAAAAATCCTATTATAGTGATGTATTCATTCTTGGGACCGATATTTCAAATGAGTTTTTAAAAAAGGCTAAAAAGGGCTCTTATACGCCCGAATTTCTAAAAGAAACAGATGCACTTCAACTTCAAACTTACTTCAAAAGAGTTGGAAATGAGGAATATCAATTATCTCCTCAAATAAGAAAGACTGTAACCTTTAAGTGGCATGATCTTCGAACTTCTCCTCCCTATCGTGATTTTGATCTGATTTTATGTCGTAATGTATTGATTTATTTTTCTAGATCCCAAAGTGAAAATCTATTTAAGCGGTTTTATTCGGCTTTAAAGCCTAAAGGATACTTAGTAATCGGTAAATGTGAACTCCTAAATCAAAGAGTTAAAAATCAATTTGATACTATTGATCCTAATAATCGTATTTATCAGAGAAAAGATTAGGAATTAAAAAGAGTTAGAATTACTCAGTTTTAAGATGTAGGTTCAATCTCTTTTCTAATGAATATATCAATTAGATCCATCCCAATCCCCTCATAGTGTTTGTGATTTGGTTTATTGGAGAAATTCTGTCTGCTAAATTTGCTTTAATTATTGAATCAGGCATTGAATTCATAATACTCGTTGAATGATGTTCCGCAATAATTTTCCCTCCAACTGATTTAATGATTTTTGCTCCTTTAAACCCATCTCTACCCATGCCAGTTAAAATTATACCTAATGTTTCTCTGCCATACACTTTTGAAGCAGATCTAAAAGTTACATCAGCAGCTGGAATTACAAAATTTACCTTTTCTCCATCAACTAAATTAATCCATTTTCCAGGTTCTATAATACAATGCTTTCCTGTTGGGGCAATAAATATGGTACTAGGCTGTAATAATGCACCACTCCATGCTAAACGAATTTTTAATTGGGGGAAGGCCTTCTGTAGCCTTACTGTCCAAGGAGCTATCATCCCATCAGGCATATGTTGAATAATTATAATTGGAGGAAATTTCATTGGTAGCATTGATAATAAAATAGAAACAGCTTGTGGACCACCTGTTGAAGTGCCAATCACAATGATTTTGTTTCGATGTAAATCCCAAGTGGAATATGAAGGGGGTCTTGGAAGAGGAATTTCTTTCCTCTGTTGCTGTATTTTTGCCTTCAAGTCATATATTGAAGAGATTTTATTGAAATCTATCCTCGTTAAATTCTCAATTTTGAAAATGAGTTCTCTTTCAAACCTAAGATCATCATTAGGATGCAGGGAATCTGGTTTTTTAACAAATTCAACCGCACCTGACTCTAAATTTGACATCCTCAGGTCTGAAAGTGCAATCTCTATCTCTCTTTTCTCTTTCTTACCCGATGAAAGTATTACAGGAGTCGGAAAACGGTCCATGATATAACCAACAGTCTCTATTCCGTCCATTCCTGGCATCATAATATCCATGATTATAATATCGACTTTGTCTCTTATTTTTTCCATTTTCTCAAGTGCTTTCTTTCCGTTAACCGCTGTTTCGATGATTCTAATGTTTTTTCCACTTTTCATTATAATTTTATTAATATGGTAACGAAAAATTGCAGAGTCATCTACTAAAAGTACTTTAATCCCATCATTCATGACTTAATTACCTTTCATCTGGATACTATGGACAAAATCAGAGATTTCGTAATAAAATGTCACTCATTCAATTTTGACAAATTAGATTAGTTCATGTCAATTATTAAGTTCATTTTCTTTTAATATTTGCATATTATCAGAATAGATCACAAAGAATTCATAAGTAAGATAAAATAACGGAGATATTTAATATACTTTATTCTAATCATATTATTACTAGAATATTTGTCAGCTCTAGAGTAAAGCTAGGTTTAAAGTTTTCTATGGATTTTTTAAATATTGTTCATTTTCTTTATAATGAATTAATGAATAAAACTCGATGATCAGAATCAAAGAAAATGTTTAAAGCTCTTGACGAATTTGTTTTACTAAACTATGATTATATATGGTTTTTTTATATTGACGAACTTCATCATTATCCCTCAAATTATTCATAACTTTGAAGATGGTACTTTTATTAGAATCGATTATTCTCTGTAATGTTTCAGTTTCACCAGTGTCTAGATTCTTCTCAAAAATAAGGTCAAGAAAAGTATCTATTTCAATAGGTACTAAGAATTTGCTAATAATCATTGAAAATGTTGTTGAAAGATTTAGAATTTTTGGGAAATATAAATCAAAGACAAGATAATTTGCTAGATTTTGAAGATATTCAATTCTCTTATCATAATTGTATAATTGAAATAAGCAGCTTTGATTAAGGAAGATCAAATAACTAGCTAATAATATAAAATCTTTCTCATTTTCTTTAGGATATTTAATTGGTATAATGTTTGTGTAATATTTATGGAGGTAAACAGTCAAATGGGAAAAGTTAAGGATATAACGCTTTAAGAGATAATTAATTAGATCAGAATTTAAAAGAATAAGCATAGGAAAGAAATGATATGAAGGAGGGATTTCGAGGATCGAAACATTTGTCCCTGGTATAATTTTTTCTGGTTTATAGGCAACTCTGAACTTATTCCCAATAGCTGTGTTAACTAGACGGGGTTCATGGAAATAGACTGAAAAACGTTTGTTATTAGGATGTGCTTTTGACCATTGAAAATATCTTGGATTTAAACCATATCTTGAAACGCTTCTTCCAGAATGAAGGAAAGGGATTCTATATTTTGAGGTGAATTCAGGATTTAGATCCTTACCAACTATTCGATGATCAATTCCATAATCACCTTGAACTACTCCTAGAGTTCCCTGTTGAGCAGCTAAATCCCACAACTCATCATAATAAATCATAAAACGCTTATACTTCTTAAAAATGCTGACAGGAACCGTAGATTTAGCATTTATGTTTGGTCTAGGTGAAACAAAAACCTTATAATCCGTATCATGTTTCTTAATTAAGAAAATAGAACACATTTCAAGAGTTACATCGCTGAAAGCGGCCGATTCATCATGAATGCTCCATATTTTCGATTTTTTAAGTAGAAAGTCCCGTAATGACTCAAATTCTTCTACTCTGAGAATCGAATATGGTACTATCAGACCCATGACTCCTTTTTCTTTTAAAAGAATTGTAGATCTTTCTATAAAAGCACTTGCAGCATTTAAGCTATATTTTTTCGTTGGACCAGAACAAGAGTG
Organism: Candidatus Hodarchaeota archaeon; assembly: GCA_048887065.1. GTDB lineage: Archaea > Asgardarchaeota > Heimdallarchaeia > Hodarchaeales > Hodarchaeaceae > Hodarchaeum. The sequence continues at coordinate 6,020 of JBHLKC010000076.1, read as the reverse complement.
ATAGATCAACTTTGTTATTGATTTCTCATTACGAGAAAGGACAGATCTACCATATGGTGGGTTTCCTAAAGTAATATCAAAACCACCATCAAGGACTACTTCAGGAAAAGCTATTCCCCAATGAAAAGGAGTTATTTGATATATATCTGATTCTTTAATTGGTTTTATTTTCTTATAATTTGTTAACTTTCTTTTTAACAAATTGAAATAAACAGTGTTAACTAAATTTTCCAATTCTTTTTCAGCATTTTGATGTGAATCATCAATCAAATGCAATTGGGTCGAATTCTTCTTTCTTCTTTTCAGTTTTAAACTGATATCCAACCAATTTTTATTGGTTAGATTCTTAATTTGATTTTTATCATTTTCTTCGACTCCCAAATAATTTATAATGCGAGAAAGGACTATAGAATAATCCAAGGGATACTGAAATCTTTCTTTACACATTCCAAATAAGCTATTTCCAGGTTGTATGTTCAGAAAAAGCCAACGAGGAAAATTAAGGAGGAGGGTACTGTTGCTTTTGGTAATAATCCAGCATAAAATTCGTATTTTAGCAGCTGTTAAACTACTATGTGCTAGATCCACTCCATAAATGCAATTTTCTGCTATCCATTGTGCTAATTCTAAGTTATCATTAGTTTTCTTTTCCAATCGTTTAAAAAGACTTTCTGCAGCATATATTAGAAAAGATCCAGTACCACAACTAGGATCGAGAATCCTAATAGTGGGTCTCCTTTTATCAAATAATTCTGGGTTTTGAGTTTCATATCTATCTAGACAACTACTCGTAATTTCTCTTATAATCCTCCATGGGGTAAAATATGTACCCTTATGTTTCCGTTTAGAAAGTTTTGGAGTGCTTTTTAAGGAAAAAAATTTTTCGTATTCGTTTAATACGGCTTCGTAGAAGTACGAAAGGAATTCTGGAGAAATCGTTTTTATTTCAGATGAATTATCACTAAAACTCTCATTTAATATCCATTTATAGCTCAAAAGACTTTCTATTAATTTGTCCCAATCACTTGATAACAAAGCATCTTTTAATTGAACTTCAATATGTGTTGCATTACAAATGATTTCTGATAGAACTGGCGGGATAAATTCGGTTTCTCCTTGAAATAATATTTTTTGAATTACTATACGCATATCTCTGGTATAAGTATCAATATTTGAGCTATTATCATTCAGTTTGATCCATGGAGCAAAAAAAAACAATCCTAAGAACTTCATAAAAAGATTCAATGAGCTTTCATGGATTTGCTGATAAGATAATCCATAGGAGAGCCCTCGTTGAAGAAATTTTTCATAAAAGGCTTTTAAATTGATGAATAATTCTTGCATAACTGATTTCTCTGACTCGTGGGATTTATAGAAACATTTACTTAATCTATATTTCGATGCTAACTAGTCCTTCTTCCTAACTGTTAAAAACTTTGTATAGTTTTGCCTTGAAATAAAAAATAATAATCTTTCGATAACGTCTTTTACAATTTAAGAGTATCACTTTACGAGAAGAAAGATGTGGATCATCGAATGAAGAACTTTAACCTCAAGAACGAAATTTTTCCTAAAAATGTTCTTGCTGTATGTCAATTATTAGTAAAAAATTCAAAAGAAGCTTTCATTGTAGGCGGATCCATACGAGACATAATTATTTCTAGATTAGCTGATAAAAAGAATAATATGAACACTTTGACAAAAACTGTGTCAAAAAAACCCACTGACTGGGATGTAGCAACAAATGCAACACCAGATGAAGTTATAGCAATATTTGAGAAGGATTTTCGTGTTATTCCAACCGGAATAAAACACGGAACTGTTACTATTATTAGTGATCAATTAAATATAGAAGTAACCACTTTTCGTAAAGAGAGTGAGTACTTGGATGGTAGAAGACCAACACAGGTTACTTTTGTTGATAATATAACAATTGATTTATCACGTCGTGATCTGACCATAAACGCGATTGCATATGATCCAGTCCATGACAATTTAATCGATCCCTTTAATGGGCTTAAAGATATACAAGATAAAATCATCCGAATGGTTGGGGATCCAGATGATCGCTTAGAAGAGGATGGATTACGATTAATCCGTATTTTTAGATTCACTTCTCAATTAGGATTTACGATAGAGCAAGAAACTTTGAATGCTATACCCAGGCATTTTGAAGTATTCAGAAAAGTTTCCAACGAAAGAATTCACTCAGAACTCCAAAAATTGTTAAGAGGGCCATATTGGAGAAGTTCAATCATCCAATTAATTGAAAAGAATGTATTACAGAATATTGTATTGGAATTTAAGGATGAATCGATAAATCAAGCGATAACTAGAATTAATATGGATAGAGTTACACTTACAATTAAGGTTTTATCAAAATTACCTCAGTCATCTTCTCTTCGACTCAAATTTGCAGTACTTTTTCATCAATTATCAGCTGTTAATACAACATCAAAAAGCAATTTCCCTTCATTAAATAGAGCATTAATAGAAAAAATCCTTAAGAGGTTAAAATTCTCAAATAAACAGATTTTTGAGATTCTGCATATTTTAAAAATACACATAATCCCTCTTCCTTATTCCGAGAAAGATCCTGATGAAATTAAGAATTACTCCATAAGGAGAATTCAATATAAAATAAAGCCAGATTATTTAAAAGATTACCTAGAGTTCTTTAAAGCAAAAACTCATGTTTTTCAAGAAAAAGAGATCTTGCCTGATGGATTATTCAGAGATATTTTAAATAGAGCACAGGTTCAGAAACCTATTGAATTACGTGATCTTACAATTTCTGGAGATGATATATTACAATTTTTTAAACTAGATAAATCACAAGCGTCTCAGAGAGAATTTATAGGCCTGTGTCTTAGAATTATTCGTGAAAGAGTGGAGATTAACCCTCAAATCAATAAAAAGAGATTTGTTTATCCGATACTCGAAAACTTGAACAAGATTAAATCTCAATGTAAAATAAAAGTTACAAGGTATGTTCGTATTGTTTCAACTGATCACATTAGAAAGCTCTACCAAGATAACTCTCCTAATTACTCGTCATGGGAGAGTAATCATACGTATGAATTATCAATGTGGCTTAATCTTTGTCTCCTAAGAAAAAAACGTCCTTTTTTCGTCATTTTTGATGGCACAAATTTCAACATGCCTCATCATCCAAACCATCGAAAATCTCTTTATCTACGGTTTAAAAAATATAATCCTCTTTTTATAAACGTGGTAGCTTCAGAAAAAGAGATCTTGAGAAATCTCGAACTTAGGGAAAAAGAAATAAGTTCTATAAGAAAAAGTGACGCAAATATTGAAGTATATGAACGATATAAGAAATTAATTCAATCCTATCCAAATGCACTTTCCTGTCCAAAGGGAAGTAAGTTCATTCAGATATCAACCTATGATTCAGATTTCAATGATAAAATTCATGAAATTGTTCAGGAAATTCTGCAAAATAATAATAGATTACTCATTTTAGGGGGGAATGTTTTAACAGGAAAAACATTTACTGCTCTGGTTCTTCAAAAACACTTGGAAAAACTAGATAGCTCTAGGTTTAAATCATAATAGAATGTGATTAAAAATTGATATCAGATGCCACTAGCTTACAAAGGGCAAAAGGACAATATTTCACGCCAGAATCACTAGTTAAATCCTTTTTAAACAGGATTTTAGTATATTATCGTAATATTAATTATAATTCAAGAAAAGTCAAAGTTTTAGATCCTGCAGTCGGAGAAGGAATCTTTCTAGAAAAGCTTATTCCTCTAATTAGACCATATATTGGCTCGGCCGACTTTTATGGGGTTGATATAGACTCAAAAGCCGTTAAGAAAGCAGAAAAAAAATTAATTCCATTAATTGAGTCAAAGACATATAATATCATGTTAAAAGCAAGAAATTTCTTTTTAGAATTCCCTAGTAAGAAATATAAAAATAAATTTGATTTAATTATTGGAAATCCTCCTCATGCGGCAAGATATTCAAAAAAAGAATGGAAAACGATACAAAACGAAATTCTTTCTATTGAAAATCCAAAACTTCGCCTTGAAAGCTCTGTTTACTTTGTACTTTCTTCATTCAATCTTTTAAGAAAAGGAGGATTACTTGGTTTTATCCTACCAAAACCAATAATATACTCAAAAAGGTGGACTGAATTCAGAAAACTTCTGCTCCATCGTAATAATCTTTTAGAGGTTTTAGATCTAGGCAATCAGTTTTCAGGCCAATTACAAGAGCAAATTGGTGTCATTGTACAAAAAAAAGATCCATCATTTTGTTATAATACTGGTTTTTGGTGTAAAAATCAGCAAAAATTGATTGGTTTTCAATCAATTTCCTTTTCTGATGCAATTCGATTAGATAATTTATTGGTTGGAATTACTCAAGTAGAACTAGCTATTATCCATCGTCTTACTGAAAAAGAATATAAATTTTTAGATGTAGCCGCATTTAGAGGATTAAATAGTAAATACCGATCAGTGAGAGGGAATGTACCAATAATTGAGAAAAGTAATATTGGAGATGGATTTCTTTTACCTCCTCGGCATTATGTAAAAACAGATGTTCCAAGAAGAATTATTCAAAGACAGCAACAACCAAAAATTATTGCTCATAGAATAATTGGTTATAAAACTCAACCCGCATTTAAATTAAATTTAAAAACTTTTGTAGACTACAAGGGTGAATACATTACTCATGAAACTGTAATTAATATCATCCCTAATTATTCTCAAGACATTTCACTAGCATCAATTGCTGGGTTAATTCAATCATCCTTCATTGAATGGTGGTTACGTCATGCTGTATACACTAAGCGATTTGTAACCAGTAAAGATTTTGATAGTGCCTATATTAATAGAATTCGGGTTCCCCAAACGTTAGGTCGAAAAGATATCAGTTATCGTTCTTTAATAGAAAGACTGATCAAAAAAGGAAATCTTGATCAGATACTCCAGGATGCCAATAATCAATCAAATCTTGATAAATTGTTTACTATTGGAAAAATCTATCAAGAATTCCAGAAAAAAGGGAAATGTTTGAAGATAAAGATTCTTCATTACTTAAAATCAGATTTCAAAACTTCTAATTTCAATAACAAAAAAAATAAAGAATTTTATATGTTTAAATGGATGATTCGTCAATTAAACAGAAATAAAGATATTATTAAAGATTTAGATAGTATTAACACACAAAAAATGAAGAAATTTAAAAATGAACATCAATTACTGGAACAATTCAGATATTATATTAATGAGCTTGTTTACTCTCTCTACAAAATCACACCAGAGGAGAGAAATATTATAGAGGGAGGTAAGAATTATTTCTAAACTATCAATTGCAAAATTTGGAGCTGTACCAACACCAAGAGCTTTAGTAGAATACATGACGAAAATACTTATAGAATTTTGGATAGAACTTAAGAAAACAGATAGTAAAGGGAAGAGTTTACACGTATTAGATAATTCAGTTGGGGATGGTAGATTTTTAACAGAATTCTCCAGATCCTTTAAAAAAAAATCCGTTGATACGAATTGGGTAGAAAAAATCCGATATTATGGTCTAGATATAGATCCTAATGCAAAAGAAACTGCTATGAGAAATATAAAAGGTTTAGGGGAAATAAATTTACGAAATTTCTCAATTAAAGTAGGTAATGCATTAATAGGATATATAAATTCTCCCAAAGATTGGGAAGAAGCATGGTCAGATAAAAAAATTAACAGCTCTTTTGTTTCATCTTATAATCTACAAGACACTGATATTCTACATTATCATCCCCCTTTTCATTGGTTCAAAGCATGGCCAAATGTTATAGCAAATGGTGGTTGGGATATAATACTTGGTAATCCTCCTTATGGTATAAATTATTCACATAGAGAAAAAGCAATCTATCGTAATCTATTTCAAGCAACGGATCAAGAGATTGAAAGCTATATTCTTTTCATAGAGCGTTCTATACAACTTTTACGAAAAGGAGGATTATTAGGACTTGTTGTTCCTAGTAATTT
>JBHLKC010000075.1:0-12921 GCA_048887065.1 Candidatus Hodarchaeota archaeon | reverse complement strand
CTTAATTTCTTCAAATACAGTAATAATTTTTCCTACTTCTTCTTTAGTCCCAGAAATCTCAAAGATAGTCGCACCTGCGCCACTATAGACACCCCCTGCTCCTATAGGGTGCACTTCAACTTCATCAGTGATAGATTCAAATGCCTCCAGTTCAGTAAAAATTTCACCTCCAGTGATAGGAAATACACTGACTGGTAATCCTCGTACGTAATCAATAGAGTGTTGGCCTCCAAGATTTGGTATTATATCAGTTAGTGGGAATGGTAGCATTTTTTCTAATGATACTGGAACTATTATCTTTTTCCCGTGAGCAATTGCTTTTGCATAAACAGTTCCAATGGTCCCACCTTTTGGATGAGCACATAGAACTCCAGCAATCCAGTCTGTTCCAATTGCATTCGCTCCTTTAATTACAATATCAGCATTCTCAATTGTTTGATCCATAGGTTCGAATTTTGGTGTTCCTTGATAAAAAGCAACTTCAGGTGTTTTAGTGGAGGGATCAGAAACCCACAAGGATCCGTCAATTAAACCTGCCACATAATTGTTTAAATCAATCTCAAAATCAGAATTTCCAGTTACAGCTAAAAATTCTCCAACGATAAATGCATTTGTTGATCCTCTTCCTATTGCGATTACACCGTCTGATAAGGCTTCACTTATACTGGGATTCTGAACTATACCTTTTGCAATGAATGCACGACTTTCCCATATATTAAAAACTAATTGCGCTCTCACCTTGAGTCTTCCTCGAGTTAATAGAGTATTCAAGATTAAGGTTTTATAGTCTCTTATTTTAATTGTTACTATTGAAATATCCTTCTGCAAATAACCAAAAGCTTGATTCTTTGAGAGTAAGTTTAGATATTCCACCTTGTACTAAAATCATTTTAAATATATAATCTGTGATATTCTTGAAAAATGAAATATAATATTCTATTTAGGTTCATAATTAATGAAATTAGATTATTCTTTTGCTTTATATTGGATTTTACCGTTTACCATGGTCATTTCCACCTTTACATCCAAAAGTCGCGTTGGGGAGATCAAGGATAAATCCTCAGAGAGGATAGTTATATCAGCAAGTTTCCCAGGCTCGATTGAACCTTTGATATTTTCTTCGAAGGAAGCATAAGCTCCATTGAGAGTGTAGCATTTTATAGCTTCCACTAAAGAAATCCGATTCTCTCTTATAGGATGATTTACAGCGGACCAAACGCCAAAGATTGGATTAAATGGCCAAGGAGGACAATAACCACAATCTGAACCGAATGCCAAGGGGATCCCCTCATCAAGTAGCTTTCTGAAAGGATTATGGAGTTTAAAACGTTGTGAACCTAGACGTTGTTCGTACATTCCTCCAAAATTTCCCCACTCACCAACAAAGTTGGGTTGCATAGATGTCACAATCCCGAGTTGTTTAATTCTTTGGATTTGATCCTCGCTTACTAGTTCACAATGTTCAATCCTATGGCGATGGTTTTTTTTGGGTTCTTGTAATAATGCTGTTTCAATTGCATTGATAGCTTGATCAATTGCTTTATCCCCAATAGCATGAATAGCTACTTGCATTCCTAGTTTATGTGCTCTTAGTACTCTTTTCTTAAGTTCTTCTGGAGGAATAGCAAAAATTCCTCGTGTTGAAGGGTCATCTGCATATGAATCATAAAAAACTGCTGTACGGGACCCCATTGATCCATCCGTATAGATCTTAACCGAACCAATCCTTAGAAAATCATTACCAAACTGAGTTCGAACACCAAGAACCTCTAGTCCATCCAACATTGATTCGGTGAAACGTGCTTCAGGCATAACATAAGCTCGAATTTTGAGTAGTCCTTTTTCATAAGCAGTTTGATAAATCCTGATGTTCAATGCATCAGATTCTAGTTCATGGATACTTGCACAGCCGTTACTTAAAACTATTTTACACGCTTTTTCTATCCCTGCTAATGCCATTTCCTCAGTCATGGGAGGTTTTACTTTTTCAATCAGATCCATTGCCTCTTCTCGTAGTATGCCTGTAGCTTCGTTGTTTACAGGATTTCGATCAATTTTACCACTTGGGGGATCCGAGGTCTCTTTAGTAACATTTGCTAGTTCAAGAGCTCGGGAATTTACTACCATTAAATGCCCGTAATAAGGTGTAAGAACAACCGGATTATTTGGGGAAATTTGATCAAGGTCATCTCTAGTTGGATATCTCTTCTCATCCCAGTTACTCTCGTCCCATCCATGACCTATAATCCAAGCGCCATTTGGTAATTCTGCTACTCTTTTTTGGACTTGATCTACGATTTCAGCAATGGAATTAGTGTTGGAAAGATCTATTGTGGTGAGGGTACGGATTCCCATTAGGATAAAGTGTGTATGACTGTCAATGAAGCTCGGAATAATCGTTTTCCCTTTTACTTCTATAACTTCAGTATTATCAGGAACATTAACCTCTCCGACAGTCCCAACATCAAGAATTTTGGACCCCAAAATGATAATAATGCTATTTTTGATGGTTGATTTTCCTGTTCCATCAATAAGAGTTCCACCTTTTATTACAATTAAATGATTTTTCATTCAATCACCTTTTTCCAACATTCCTATACCAATACTTAATTCCCATATGAATCTAATGATTCCCATGATCTATAGAGGTCTAATAATACTTTACCATTCGAAAAAACTTGGGCATAACAACTAAGGAGATTGTCACCCGTACATAACATTTGATCTGAAGGATAAAAAGCAAAGGCAGAGTCAGGTGAATGGCCACCTGGCACTTGAAATTTGATTTCATTACCTCTAGAACCTATTACAATAGCTTCTGCTACTTTAATGTCAGCTTTGATTTTAGCTGCTCCTCTTTTCGAGATAATAATAGTTGCATCTTGAAAAATGGTTATGGCATCTGAATGATCCCAATACCAATGGGTTAATAGTAAATGTTCTATTTTTCTCATAAAAATACGTTCCTTTTCATTACGAAATTTTCTCGCTTTATGGGTGTCCTCTCCACAATCAATAATTATTATAACCTCTTGTAAATTGATAAAAGTCAACGTACTGTTTCTGATGGGTTTATCCCAATAAATTCATCAATGGATTTTGGAGCTGTCGTTACTACATTTGAAGTGACTTGATTATATTCCAATCCTAAAACCACTTTATAACCTAAGATGTATCTGGATTTGAGAGAAAATTATTAACTTTTTGATTAATCTTCTGCTCTATCAAACACTACTCTATTCTCGTACTACATAGAGGACAAGGTTGCTTTGCATCCTGAAGTGCTGTTCCACAATTTTCACAATAGAAACGCTCTGGAAAACTTCGGATATAGTTTCTATCGAAACGATCTGAATATTCTGGTGAAAAATCGTAAGAAGGTTGCGCTAATTGCGAAGATGGAGTTTTTATCCAAGCTTGCACAATCTTAAAATACATATAACTTAACAGCACCTTAGATAATAATGCAACAGAGGTAATTAATCCGATAGAGGGAAGAATAAATAAAGAAAAGAGTAAAAATACAATTGAGTGAGCAATTAAAGGTCGGCTATTATACTTTCCAGGTTCTAAGACTGAAATTAATGGATTACTTGCGTTATAATAAACTGTAACTTGTTGACCAGTCCTATATTTTTCCAACAATGGATAAAAGGGTCTTTCGTGTGTGTTCCAGTAAAGTAAGAATTTTATTACACGCCTATAGGCAAAAAATTTAAGTAATTCATTTTCATATTCGTTATTATTAACGGAATAAGAATATTTAATTTTATATTCTTTAACAGGCCTCTCATTGACTGTATGATTATAATCTGTATGAATCATGGACTCATTGATCATACCTACGGTGGTGGGCCAATTCTTACTTGTTACAATATAGAATAGTTCTCGAAGAAAATAGAAGCAGAAAACAATGAATAATGCAACGATTAACCATGTAATATTAAGAAATCCCTCCCAACTTCCTTGTATATCTATTAAATCTACATAGCTTAATGGGCCTGTAATAACAAGATCGAGTACTATTGCAAGAAGCCAGTAGTTTAACCTATCATTGATTTTCTTACGTCTTGTAAATAGAATCAATGTTGAGATAAATAAACCTGTGATGAAACTTATCCCTAAATTAAATAGGTAATCAGACTGCGGATCTACTATATTTTATCCCTTCTTTCCTAATTTAGTTGGAATAAAAGTGTCCCTCTCTATTCCATGTTCAAATTTTAAATTTTTAATCGAGAAGATATTTAAAAATTTATATACTGTTATTTCCATTTTTGACTTTGGTTATTTATCTAAACGTTACTCAAAATTTTATACATGAGACTTGTTGGAGTTTAAAATGACTCAGAAACTTCGTTTCGGGGTTGGTCCTCTACCAAACCTTTCATGGAAAGAGCTAGTGAAGTGTTTTAGACATATTGAAGAGCTTGGTTTTGATAGTGCATTGCTTGGTGACCATTTTGTAAATATGGGAAACCCTCAAGATCCATGGTTCGAAAGTTGGACGCTTATCGCAGCTCTAGCTGTGCATACTACCAGTATCAGGATCGGAATCGGAGTCTCGCCTATCACTTGGCGTAATCCAGCTTTTTTCGCCCGTCAAGCTCTTACAGTAGATCATATTTCAAATGGTAGGTTGGAGTTAGGTCTTGGTACTGGACTAACACAAGACCCGAGCCATGAAATGGCTGGGATCCCAAATTGGAGCCCAGAAGTACGGGTTGCTCGTTTCCGGGAGTATGTTGAGGTTGTGAACCAGTTACTTTGTAATGAAATCACCACCTATGAGGGCCATTTCTATCAACTCAAGGAGGCAATCATGAAGCCCCGTCCTATTCAGAAACCCCGACCTCCTATTACAATCGGAGCTTATCGACAGACCATGCTCAAGTATGCAGCCCATTATGCAGATACATGGTCCCTTGCTGGTCCTAATACAGACACATTCGCCGAGGAAACTCGTAAGCGGAACAAGTTCTTGAATAAATATTGTAATGAAATCAATCGTGAACCAAATACTCTCCGTCGGTCCTACCTTGAATGGGAAAGTGAAGTTTCTTGGAAAGGAGGATTGATGAGTATCTTTAAGTCAGAGGATAATTTTCGAGAGATGGTGAAGCGATTTGTAGCTGTAGGAATTACAGAGTTTGTTTTCCTATATCCCTATCACAAGGAACAAATCCCAATCTTCGAGAAAATAGCAATCGAGGTTATTCCAGAACTAAAAGATCAGTACAATCATAGTTAAATGAATTACTGAGTTTCTTTACGCTAATGACAAAAATTTAATCAGTCTCGTATTTTACGACATTCTAGTATCTGATTGACTACAAAATGATTTAACTTTCACAACTTCAATATCAAATATGTTCAATCCTGCACATATTAGCACGTTAAAATTACCAAATCGATTTATTCGTTCAGCAACAGCAGAATTTGCTGCTAATCCTGATGGTACAATAATAGATGACTATTATGAGCTTTATACTAATTTAGCCTTGGGGGAAGTTGGTTTAATAATTCAAGGACACCTCTACATTATGGATGAAGGAAAAGCTCATGATAAAATGGCGGGGATCGCTCAAGAATATCATCTAGATGGTCTTAAACAAATAATTCAATGTGTTCGTAATGCTAGGACTGGAACTAAAATTGCAGCGCAATTAAATCATGGTGGTTTTCATTCAGTTTCAAAAAAAGGACCTTCACAAAAAGTACCTTCTAAGAATGATAATCAAGAAACTAAAACAATGACTGAAGAAGATATTGAAAATGTAGTGGAAAATTTCGGTAAAGCAGCATTAAAAGCAAAACAAACTGGTTATGATGCGGTTCAAATTCATGCAGCTCATGGCTATCTTATAAGTCAATTTTTGAATAGTAAGGTAAATCGGAGATCTGATTCTTGGGGTGGAGGCTTGGAAAACAGAGCTAACTTACTATTATCTGTTTATAAAGAGGTTAGATCCCAAGTGGGTTCTAATTATCCTGTATTAGTCAAAATAAATAATTCAGACGAACCTCATGAAGGATTTCCTGTTGAAGAATCAGCTAAAGTTGTTAAATGGTTAGCTGAAGAAGGATTAGATGCAGTTGAAATAAGTGGACTACGATCTACTCGTACAAATTTTGAGGATGAAGCTTACTTTACTAAAAATGCGAGAATAATTAAAAAAAATATTGGTGATATGCCTCTTTCAGTTGTTGGCGGATTTCGGTCTTTAAAAATTATTCAACAACTCCATGAGGAGTTTGCGGATTTTATTTCTATTTGTCGTCCCTTTATCAGAGAGCCTGATTTAGTAAAGAAGTTTCGAGAAGGAAAAAAGAGAGCAGATTGTATATCATGCAATAAGTGTTTTAAACCACCTTTAATAATTACCTGTTTAGACAAAGAGAATTCTGCAAACAGTTAATCCATAATTTCTTTAAAAAACGAGTCTCTTTGCTTAATCGCCAACTTTTTTTAAGAATTGAATAACTTTTTCTAGTGACATATCTAGAAAATCACCTGGATTTTTCCCTCTAGTGTCTGTCAGGACTGTTTGCAATTTCAAGCCAACACGGTTAATATAATTAACATAAGACCTATCTAATCCAATAAATTCCTCTAATTTCTGTAGATCCTGAGTCTTTGGTAAGGATCCTCCCATATCTTTTCGGAGCCAGTGTCCAACTGTATGTTTATATTCAGAAGGAAATTTCTCAGTAAGCAGCTTTTTAGTTAATCCAATTTTTTTCCTATGAAGATTCAAATAATCACAAATCATACTTTGCTGAACGTCATAATATCTCATCATAGAAAAATATTGATCTTGAATAGAAGCACGTGCTCCTGGAGATTGTCCAATATTAATACGATCAGCATCTTTGAATTTTCCATCATAACTTGATTTTTTGATATTCTTTTCTCGTACATCTATTTTTTCATGCTGATATGTAGGTTCCACCCTTGGATTCAATTCAGTCAGTACAGGAATACTATTAATGTCCTTCCATAATTGTAAAGAACATGAAGGGCATGAGATTATTAATTGATAATGATAAAACTGTGTCAGTTGCAACTGACACCTTGGACAAGTCATTTTAATTCCTTTTGAATGACTAGATTCATTAACAACCTCCTCTAAAGAATAATCCCCAGAGTTCCATTGAACAACAAGCCAATGTGGAAGTCCATTCGAGAGGCGTGAAATTACTTTAGCAATTAATCCCTGCTCAGGCTTTTTGAAGATCGTTAGAGGTTTTTCCACTCTATATCCAATAAAATCAGTTCTATCCCAATTGAATGATATAGAAGTTTTATGCTCTACTCGAATATTATCAAGGTTGAATCGATATCGTACTGATTTAATGTCTTTTACCAACATAAAAATTGGCATCCACCCAATATCTTCCTTGGGGACAACAATCATGTTACGAATAATCCATCCATGATTATTGACATATGCTATAGCATTTATATCATTAATATTTGGATTTAGTAATCCCAGAAAACAAATACCATTATCAGGAAGGGATCTAGCTAATTCTCCTTCGTATAAATTAGGAATAAATGAATTAAACTCTTCAGATGAGCTAAAAAGTTTAATAATTACATGATCTGAATTTAAATCGAAATTTTTGATAGTGATGGCAGTATGACTCTTTTCCTGACGTTCCTTAATAAGTAAAAGTGGTTTCAAATCTTTAAAAGGTATTTTTCGTATGCATTGGTTAGGAATTTTACATCTTTTTTTAATAATCCTAATATATTCCTTATTTGCCTCGATCATGACTGATCGCATTTTTCTGGGATTAAAATAGCCTTTAGAAAGGTTTTGAACAGCTTTAGCAGTAGTACCTGAACCTGCGAATGGATCGAGAACCAAAGCTGAATCAGGGATTCCTCGCTCTAATAAAGCTTCAACAAGCTTTTCTGGAAAAGTAGCCATATGTTTATACGGTAGAGGTTGAAGAGGAATTTTTAATATATTAACTGAATCTTTATCTCCTTTAAACTCGCTATAATAGTTTTTTATGTGTTTAGCTAAGACAAAAACGGGTTCGTATGTATTTGTGAAACGATTCTTAACGCTAGAAGGCATATGATTTGTCTTAAACCAAATTAACGTGTCTTCAAGTCTCCAACCATCCTCTACAAGATAATAAGCAAGCTTATAAGGAATCATGCCTAAGGGTGCGTTACCATACTTGGTTAGATACTTATCACCAAGATTTAAATAAAAAACTCCTTTAGATTTTAGTTTTTTCTTTAATAAGCGGAAAATAGTTACTAATTTTGTAAAATAATCTTGTAATAAAGGTTCACTCCCTATTTGTCCCCTAAATCCATAATCTCTTTGAGACCAATAAGGTGGACTAGTCACTATACAATCAATGGAACTATCTTCTATGGTGGAAAGACCAGCCCAAACATCACCATATAGTACTAGATGATCATTCATAGAATTCCCTATATTTTGAATACGTACATGGTGGTTATGTATATTTTAATATACCTTGATTTTTATGTTCGTCGTAAATAGAATATTGTGTTTTAATCAATTGATGATTTTTCTTAAATGATGATCTTAATTTTAAAGCGTCTTACCATCACAAACAGTAGAAATTATATCATTCAATACTAGTAATGTTTTATTTATTCTTTCATTGAACTCTTGATATTTTGAATAAGAGTTTAAGGGATTTATCTTTCTCTGCCCAAATTAGAAAATAGGCGATATAAATGACGATTGAAGAAAGATTAAAGCTAATTAGAAGTGTGGGGGAAGAAATCGTTACCGAAAAAGAATTAACAAAGCTACTTGAAGAAAAAAAGAATTATATCGCCTATGATGGGTTTGAACCAAGTGGACAAATTCATATTGCCCAAGGAATTCTTCGAGCTATCAATGTGAACAAGATGATAAAGTCAGGGGCTACTTTCAACATGTTAGTCGCTGATTGGCATGCTTGGGCAAACAATAAGCTTGGTGGGAATCTCGAACACATCCAAACAACAGGGAAATACTTGATAGAAGTATGGAGACTCACAGGGATGGATCTTCAAAAAATTAAATTTAATTGGGTTTCGGACTTTATCCAAGATGAAGAATATTGGAAGAAAGTAATGCAGATTGCACGAAATTCTACCTTAAAACGTATAATTAGAACAGCACAGATCATGGGAAGATCTGAATCAGACTCATTCCAAGCCTCCCAGATTCTTTACCCTTGCCTCCAATGTGCTGATATTTTCTATCAAGATGTTGATGTTTGTCAACTTGGAATGGACCAACGTAAGGTAAATATGCTCGCTCGTGAAATAGGTCCCAAGTTATTCAATAGAAAACCAATTGTAGTTTCTCATCATATGGTTTTAGGGCTTGCGGTTCCGAAAAATCACTATGAAAGTCTAGAAGAAAAGATTATGGATCTTAAAATGTCTAAATCAAACCCTGATGCTGCAATCTTTATGACTGATACAGATGATCAAATTAAAAAGAAAATCAATAAAGCATACTGCCCTGAAGGAATCATTGAAGGGAATCCAATCCTAGAATATACACGTTATTTTCTATTTGAATACAAAAATGAATTAAAAATCGAACGACCTAGTAAATTCGGTGGAGACATTCTTTTTAATAGCTATGCCGAAATTGAAGACGCATTTTTGAAGAAAGAAATTCATCCTAAAGATCTCAAGAATGCTGTTACTCAAGGTCTAAATGAGCTGATTGATCCAGTGAGGAAAGCTTTTGACTCAAATTCACGTCTTAGCGAACTTAGAGATCAGGTCATGAGTTTTACTGTAACACGATGAAAGAATTCATCTTTTGCATTTACTTGTAGTTTCATTTTGAGTTGAGTTGACCTAATAAACTATTAACACGATCTCTATCCAACGTCTCTAATTCTCTCAATTTTTCAATTATTCTCCTTCGAGAAGCGTTTTTATTTATTATTTTGACCTTATCATCTTCAGAAGGACATATTTGAAAATTAGATAGATGTTTAAGGAAAACTGATCGGCAAGAAATCAAATCGAAACATATTATTCCTGGATACCAGTTGTCCTTCTGTGATAATAATAACTCCAATCTTCGTTGATAATCTGAAATATTAGTTTGATCACTAATGAACTGATCCAATTCTCGTAATCTTATAGAGAAATCATCAAATTCCCCTACACTAAACCATCTCTCATTTATTTCATTATAATTTGCTAAATTTAGTAAGCTAAGCCCTGTTAATGCAAATTTAAGAATGGGGTAATTATAATTTCGAATACCTTGGGGATTTTGTAAAAGGATTCTATAAACATCTTCAAAAAAAGTAGATAAACCATCTGTCTCTGATGGAAGGATTAACCATTCAGGCATTCCCTCTGGACGCCCTTTAAACTTAATTGTGTTCATATCTTCTATCATTATGCCTGCAATTCTCCAATTTTGGCTAAAAAATTCAGGTTCATTCATTGTGTTTACCCAGAATAAATCGATATCGTGAATTTCAGGAACCTGATCTAAATCAAAAGTCTCCCGAACATATGAATATTCGGGATAATCTCTATGCCAAAGAAGCCACTCTGCTAATGAAGTAAACGGAAAAGGATCTGAATCAGAAAGAATTTGATCTTCAGATTTTTGAGTTCCAGATCTCTGAATGATTTCAGATGGAGTGAGATTGATTTGGGCATCTAAATCGACATAACTTATCAAATTGGGTTTCTTATCTGTTTTTACTATTTCTTCTGAAACGAAGTGGGACAAACTTAGGACTGTTTGGTTTTTTAATTTAGTTTCCTTCTTTTCTTTCTTCTTTTTTAAGCTTCTCTTCTTTATATTTATTTGTGCTGGCTTCCTCACTAATATTTTTTCTGTTTCATTCGTAGTAAAAGAATTCAAATTTCTTGTTGGTAATTGCTGGGTTTTTCTCTTTGTTTTTGAAGCTCCTCTAACGGTCTTCTTTTCTCTAATTTCAAAAATTTCTGGATAAAAAGTCAAAAGTGATTGAGATCGATAGATTGATGTCTTTTTCTTTGACCTGGAATCTTTTAGTTGAGATGATTCTTTAGGTTTGACACTTTGTGATAACGAGGGTTCAGCGTGAATTTCAGATCGTGTAGAGGTTTGTTCTGCCGTTCTTTTAGAAGAAAAGTCTAATAATTTTTGCTGTATCGAAATAGGATTCTTAATCGCGTAAAAAATTGAGGAGGTAACGGAAGAAAATTCATCTAGATCTTCACTCACTATTTCCTCAACTCTAGTTTTTCTGGTCTATTTCTTCCGTAATTAGCAATGATATTTTAACGTTTACCACAATTCAGAAAGAATCCCAGAGTTACAGTTTGTGAATTATCGTAGTTACTCTTCTCATCTTGGTTCAATATAAATATAAAATTGTAAGTTTGTGGGAATTTCTCTTGATATCTTCTCCTCTAAGATACTGGATGCTCTGTGAACCTCATCAATAGTCAAATCTGGAGCAGCTTTACAATGAAATGAAACGAAAATACCATTTGGAATGGGGAATATTTGTATTCCATGCAAGTCGCTTATAATTTCGTTTTCATTGGCAAGAATCTGAATTCTTTTCTCCAGATTTTCTCGATTAAATTTGAATTGGATTTTTTCTATATGTGGTTCAATGTGGAGATTCAAAAAGTCATCAAGAATCCTTGAGTCCTTTCTTAAGATTTCTTGCTTAAACGGATCAATAAGTTCATGAATTTCTCCCAATGATTTTTCTGCATCTACTATGATATGAAGTCCTATAGATATATTTCCTTTGAATTCAAATGCAAATATTCTATGAATGTCTTTTAACCATTCGTAACGTTTTGATTCTTTTCTAATAAATCGAATTAAAGGAGTCAGATCTTCTGAGGCTGGATCCATGTGAATGCTTACATCTGCTGAATTTATAACCTTCTGAATCTCAACGATCACCTTTTCCCCAATTTCGTGTGCTGTTTCTAACAGAAGATTCGGATTAATGACGATTGAAAGATCCACAAATGTCGTTGGTCCTGATTTTCGTAGGCGTATTTTTTCACATGAAATGACACCTTCTACTTTTTTGGCTGCTTCTAGAATTTTTTCTTTATCACCCCGAGGAGCACGATCTAGAAGAGAGTCAATTGTCTCCTTTCCTAAATTTAATGTCATATACAGTACTATTATTGCTACTCCGATGGCTGCAAACGGGTCGCCTAGAGGAAATCCGAACATGGCGAGAACTAATCCCATAAAGACAACACTTGAACTTAAAATATCTGTACTAAAATGGAGTGCATCTGCTTTAAGTGCTTGACTATCATACTTATCTGCCATTTTGTACAAAAGCTTACTTCGTGAATAATCAATAATGATTGCTAAAATTACTACTCCAAACGTAATTGGATGTGTAATAATCTCTAATTCTAATGTTATGATTCTACGTATTGCTTCGTAAATAATCCAGATCACTGTGATCAAAAGAAGAACAGTTTCAAATAACGCTGATAAGCTTTCAATTTTTCCATGGCCGAACTGATGATCTTGGTCTGCTGGACGATCAGCAGATCTGACTGCAAACAAAGTCATTCCTGCAGCAGCTAAATCTAGAGCAGAATGAAGAGCTTCAGAAAGAATTCCTAGACTTCCACTCCATATTCCAACTATAAGCTTGATTATTGTTAAAAATATGGCTGCTAAAACAGAAGAAAAAGCAGCATAGGATTTTTCATCCATCTTCAAGAAATAAAAGAATTTTGCTTCTGATTTCTCAAGTGCTATATCTTTCATATAATTTAGCTCCTCTTTAAGGCTCTAGATCTTATGTTGGTTTTCTATCATTAATTTCTGCTTGTTATTTCCTTCAAATCGTTGAGAACAGTTTTATTACATAGGTTTAATAGGTGTTGCTAATAATATTGCACAACTAAATTCACTT
>JBHLKC010000074.1:0-13161 GCA_048887065.1 Candidatus Hodarchaeota archaeon | reverse complement strand
CTCCTCAGTTGAAAGGCTTTTTTTAGACCTACTAATAAGAATCTACCAAAAGAAGTGTAATCATATTTTCTAATTACGATAACTGCATAGGGGGACATGGAGTATCTCCAAAAGAGCAAAACACACAACAATCACCTGATTCGGGATGAATTACTGCCTTGCAATTACTACAATTATGAACTATCACGCATTGATCAATAGGCATCATTATTGTTTCAACAAACCCGCATTTAGGACAGGTTAATTTGGAATCACGTTTCAATTTATGTCCCCATACAGCTAATTACTTCTTATTTCTTAAGTGATTAGATAAGAAATTAGTAGTTTGTCCTTTCTTTTCACACATCCATTGTATTGATTTTCGAATTTCCTCTTTCCTCAGCATATCTTATCCTTTCACTAATGGGAGGATGGGACATAAAAAAGTATTTTTCCCACCAAGGAGGATCGATATCTGACAAATTTTGATCAGCCATTTTGATGAACAAACTCTTAATAATAGGTACTTCAGGGATAAGAGAAGACGCGAAGGCATCTGTTCTCTGTTCTACTCGCCGTGAGTACCATAAGCTTGGTACATTAATGAAGATTTCACTAATCAACCAGAAACTTAATCCAAGGATTGGAAAACTTCCGATGTCTGCTATGTCTGTCGAATAACCAAAGAAATTCGCTAATGGAAGAAATGTAAAATGAGTGAAGAAAAAAATAATGAAAGTTGTCATGGTTCCCAAAATAATCCCTTTCCATAAGTCGTGATGTTTATGGTGTCCAAGCTCATGAGCCAAGACCCATTTAATCTCTTCTGTCGTATAATTCTCCAACATTGTGTCAGCGACAATAATTCGTCGTGTATTTCCCATTCCTAAGAGAGCAGCATTACTTACTGTCGCAATTTCTCCTAATTGCCAAACAAAGGCACTTGTTACTTTAACCCCAGTATCGTGGCTCATTTTAATCAAATCTTCAGCCAGATCAGGATATTTATCCTCTAAAGGATCGAATTTGTAAAATCGGGGTAATAAAAGGATAGGAGCCAAATTAGTTAAAATCACGGTGAAAAAGACTAGAATAATAGTGGACCAAAGCCACCATGTGTCTGGAAAATTTCGCAATAGCCAATAGAATCCCTCAAAAAGGGGAAAACTTATAAAAAAACCAATGAAACTTGCTTTGATGAACCGACGTAACCAACGAAAGTTAGTTAACCTAGAAAGACCATATCTCCGCGACAATCGGGAGTGTAGATAGAATGAAATGGGAAGTTCAACAATATTTACAATAAGAAATCCTATAATAAAGAATATTCCTACAAGAATAAAGGGGTCTTCAGAGATGTACTCACTTATTAAGTTCCTTAATTCAACAGTTATTTTTAAAATTAAAACTATTAATGACACAATGAAAGATATTACCATCAATCCAAAACTATAACGACGAGATATCCGTGTGTAAGAAAGTGCTAGTTTTCTTCGTTCAGGATTAAAGTCAGTGATCAATTTAGGTTTAATTTTTATGACTTCATCTGAATTTTGGGTTTCTTGAGCCTTATCATCGCCTTCCCGATTCATATTGCCTATAGACATGTTCATAAAATCCCAACAGATGATTTGAAAAAGATTTAAAGAATCCTTTCTTGTAAGATTAAAAACATGGAGAAATCAGACCAATCTTTCTACCATCGGTATATCTACCAATTTATCTCAATTATTTACAATTTAGGCTCATTAAAATTTGCATTTCTATGTTTTATTATTCTTCATTTTTCCATAGGTGCAATAGTCCCTCCTTTAGTGACCAGTGACTATGAAAGAAACCTTTTTTATGGTAGAGCCTTCTGGGAACACGGATTTAGTGTATACGACAAAACCCCCCTCGAAATTGATCCAAACTATAATATTGGAGACCCAACATCCGATTTATTATCTTATCCAAATACTACCTATGATTATCCAACTCTGCAATTGCTTTTTTGGGCCAGTTTAGCCCCTATACCATTCTCTTCGATCATTGCGAAGTGGGTTCTTTCCAGTTTTGACATAATTAACTTTTTCTTATTGTATTTCTTACTAGGTTTACATCAGCCCATTAATAACAAAGAAAAAAGAAATAGATTGCCAGAAATTTTGTTCGCTCTCTCGTATCTCCTCTTCTCTATCCCATTTTCAGCAATTGAAGGTCAATCAACGGCACTAACAGTATTTTTTTTGCTACTACCACTGTCTCTTCATTCATACAACAGAACATGGAGTTACTTCAGTATAGGTCTTGGATTTCACTGGAAATATGTATCAGTTCTTATACTACCTTATTTACTGTTCAAAGACCGTGAAGAATTGAAGCTGATCGTATTTGGCTTTTTAACAGTAGTTCTTACGATAGCATTTCTTTCTTTTCCTTTGCTTTTTTCTAACTTCATTTTGAACTATTTTGGTTTCTTCGGGAATTTAGGAGAATATTCAGGCCAAAGACCTTCGAATCCTCTTTTATTATTTCATCCGAGCATCTCCTCTCTGTTATCCACAGGAGTCTTGGTACTTGCTCTCCTATATTGGTTTGGGGCGTCCTTATCAGATGAAACAATAACAGAAAGAATAAGAGGAATTCCTCACCGCTCATACTGGTTACCTTTTATTCTCCTTCTTGGATTTCTGAAAATCTATGCTACAGCCTTTCCATGGTATTGGATGTGGTTTTATGCTTGTCTTTCGATCCTTCCTCAAAAGGAACGCCGATTATTTATAGTTTTATTAGGAATTACATTCGCCATTGGACTTATAGATTTTGTAGTTATGACCGTTGGCCTTGAAACTTTCATTAACTACTTTTTCTAGGCTTTTCTAGAGTGTCAATGATGATAATCAAATACGAAATTAATTTTAGGCTTCCCAATTATTTTAGATGATCATTAGTTTGTATTGTTAGTGAAATTTCATTAAAAAAACTCAAAATGAGACAACAATTTTTAGATCTTATGAGAAAGAGATTACCGATTAGCTTTTCCTGCTATCACACATGAGTAAAGAGAAATCATTTTTAGTGATGATTTAATTTTGTTCCCGTATAGTAAAAAAGGTTGTAAACTCATGTCAATACAGCGTATTCTTGCACGAGGAAAAGCTAACATAGACAAACATGAAGATGAGCATTACAAGAAAGAAGATTTCACTGTTCGTCTGAGTCGATCAGTTGCGACGCCTATTACCAATTTCCTCTATCCAATCAATGCAATAACTCCGAATCGCATTACTTGGCTAGGTTTTTTTCTTGCAGTTCTAGGAGCTGGAATTCTGATTATTGCGGAAAATAATTTAATTCTCCTTTTTCTCGTTGGTTTTTGTTACTGGATATCTGCTATATTAGATTGTGTTGACGGCCAATTAGCAAGAATGCGAGGAATCGAAAGCCCAATTGGCCAATGGTTTGACAGTGTGTTAGAGGATGGAAAAGGATTTCCCTTTTTTATCGCATTAGGTATTCATATACAAGATATAAATGGATTCTTTACTCTTCAAATAGGGGAGATTTCAATAATCACGCTTCATGTGTGGTTTACTGTTTTTGTGATGTATGGAGGATTATCATGGCTCAGTATGATGTCTTTACGGGCTATTAAGCTTTTAGATGAACCAGGGGTTGTATCTCATGGACATGTATATATTATCTGGATTGTTCTCATTCTAAACATTTTAGACTGGTTTTTGGTAATTTATACCGTCACTATATTCCTTACAATTGTTTATTCATACATTGAGAAGACGTTCTTTTATACACCCGCTTCTAAGAAATAATCGGCTGAAAACTTTAAGGAATATACAGTTAAAAATTCACTATCAGGCAACCTTACACAGACCAAGCTGGTTTAATAACCACACAACGTAAAGTAGCAATAATCAACACTTATTTAAACGATTATCAAAATAAAAATCGCTTTAGAATGTTTTCGATTGTTGCCAATTAGAAATAATATTTAACAATTTTCACTTTGCGTATAATCGTAGTATTAAATGATGGATGCACCCTCTATGAGACTGTATAATTCCCTGACGCGAGAAAAAGAGGAGTTTATACCTATTGAAGAAAAAAAGGTTCGTTTCTATTCATGTGGTCAAACTGTATACGAGGATGCTCATATTGGCAACGCAAGAACCTATTCGTACTGGGATGTCTTAGTTAGATATCTTCGTTGGAGAGGATATGATGTTTTTTGGGTTCAAAATTTTACTGATGTAGGTCATTTAACTGATGATGCTGATGCAGGGGAAGACAAAATTCTCCGAACAGCAAAAAGAAAAGAAATGCAACCCATGGTTTTAGTTGAAACTCAAATTCGACGATTTTTCGAAGATTTGGATCCACTCAATATAACTCGAGCTGACATTTATCCACGGGCCACAGGAGAAATTCCTGAGATGATTGAATTTGTTAAAGATCTACAAGAAAAAGGATTTGCGTACGAGGTAAATGGGTCTCTATATTTTGATGTAACTAAATTTCCGGCTTACGGTGAACTCAGTCCTTCTGACTATTCAGAGGAATCTGCAGGCAAGCGTATTGCAGTGAATCCAGAGAAGAGAAATCCACGTGATTTTGCTTTATGGATCAGGGCACCTCCAGAACATTTAATGAAGTGGCCTTCTCCCTGGGGATTAGGATACCCAGGATGGCATCTTGAATGTTCAGTTATGTCGCAGAAATATTTAGGAAAAACGCTTGATATTCATGCAGGGGGAATAGATCATCTATATCTCCATCATCCAAATGAAATTGCTCAGTCTGAATCCCGTACAGGTGAAAAATTTGTGAATTATTGGTTACACGCTGCATTTCTGACAGTCGATGGTGAAAGAATGGGAAAATCGAAAGGTAATTTCATCCTCGTCCGTGACCTTCTTCAAGAGTACGATCCTATGTTAATCCGCTTATTTCTAGTTAATTCACATTATCGAAAAAGTGTAGATTTCAATCGTGATGCGCTCACTCAAACTCAAGTTCTTCTCGACCGTATCAGGACAACTATTGCTGGCATCGATCAAGCCCCAGGAGGGAATAAATCAGAACTTGCTCCAACAATTACCCAAGTTGAGAAAGACTTTATTCTAGCAATGGATGATGATTTGAATACAGTTGGAGCACTTCAGGTGATAATGCAGTTTATAAAAAAGGTCAACGCCTCATTAGACAACGAGAAGTCCCTTTTAGAAGTAGCTAAAAATAAAATCATTACTTTAGTTGGAATATTGGGTATCTCACTTAAAGATGAAGCACAACAAGGGATGGTTGCTATTTCTGCTTTAGTTGATCTGGTTTTAGATTTGAGAGATAAATTACGTGAAGCTAAACAATATGAACTTTCAGATCATATTCGTTCTGAATTATCGAATATTGGTATTCAACTTGAAGATAAACCAGAAGGAACAATTTGGAAAATAAAAAGCTGAGATACTTAATAAAACAATATTTCAAATCATCCTTAGTTTGGCAGAAATTTAGGAATCAAATGTCCTAGCGATTCTTTCAAGAGATTCTTTTAATATAGATAAAGGACATGCAATATTTATTCTTTCGAATCCTTCCCCACCCGCTCCAAATTTGTATCCTGAATCTAGAGCTAACTTTGCCTCTTCAAGTATCTTTTTTTCCAATTCTTTATGTTCTAATCCAAATTCTCGGAAATCTAACCAAATAAGGTATGTTCCTTCTGGTTCGATAACAGAGATCTTTGATATGTTATCACTGATGAATGTTTTTAAGAAATTTAGATTGCGTACAAGGACTTGGATAAGAGAATCCAACCATTCCTCTCCCTGGTCATATGCGACTTGTAATGCTAAAGCTCCAAAAGAATTTGGATTTATGAGAACATTGTTTTCCATTTGAACCTTAAATGTTTCTCGAAGTCTTTCATTCGGAATTATCACATTAGAGTGCTGAAACCCTGCTAGATTGAACGTTTTACTACCTGCAGTACATGTGATTGAATGTTGAGCAAATTCTTCAGATATCGAGGCGAAAACTACGTGTTTGTGCTCTGGAAAAATTAGATCGCAATGGATTTCATCGGAAATAACTAAGACATCATTTTCCAGACAAATATCCCCTAGCTTTCTCAACTCTTTTTTTGACCATACTCTACCGACAGGATTGTGAGGACTACAAAGAATCAGAGCTTTTGAGCGAGGATCTTTAGCTTTCTCTTCAAGTTCTTCAAAATTCATTTGATAATGGCCGTTATTTAAAACCAGCTGGTTTGAGACAATTCTACGTCCATTATTCTTGATAGTCATAGCAAAGGGATAATAAACAGGGTCTTGAATAATCACTTTATCCCCAGGCTGAGTAAATCTCTGAATCAAATAAGTACATGCCTGAACAATACCAGGAGAAAAAACAAGCCAGTCTTCATTCAAATCCCAATTATGACGCCGTTTAAACCAGCTTATAACAGAATTATTGTATTTAATAGGATCAGGACCCGTATAACCGAAAATTCCGTGTTTTGCTCTTTCAATAAGGGCATCGATAACTGGTTGAGGGGCACGAAAATCCATATCTGCGACCCATAATGGTAATAAATCTTCTTTACCAAACAGTTTCTTTAAATAAAAAGGATCCCATTTAATAGATCCAGTATTTGAACGATCAATAACTTCATCAAAAATACTAATATCTATACTAGTCATTTTTGGTCACCAGTAGGTTCATACATGTAAATATTCAAAAAATCATTTTTCAAAGATCAAAAAGCTAAATTATATTTTATTAGATTAGTTTTCTCTTTTCAGAGTTCAGATAATTACAGATTTTCTTGGGGGAAAATTCTAAAGGCCTAGAGATTCCAACTTCTCTTTTGACGGAATCCCTTCAGTGTCCCATCCTCTTAACCCATAATATTCTGCCCTTGCTTTTTCAAAATCCTTCAAAATAATTTTTTGGCCTTTTGGATCGCCTTCAGGTGCATCTTCTTGGAAAAATCGTGCAGGTAAAACATCATACTTTACTCCCATTCCCTCACGTATATTAAACATTCTTATAAGGTTCCATATTCGTTCTCCAATCATCAAATAACTTTCTGGAGTGTATGAAAAACCTGTAGCGATGTTTAGCATCTCTACTATTTCAGGAACATCAAACGGTAAGAAATCACAAAGAACTAACGAAAAACATGCAGCTCTCTCGTCTTGTGTTTCTTTGATAAATTTAGGAACTCCCTTCATACTGAATCGAGTCAATACTCCAGATAGTTCTGCGCCTGGAGTCCAACATCGCTGATGACAGCCTCCACGATCAGCTGTTGAATAAGCTAATGCCATACCAAAAGAGCCTCGTGGTTCAACACCCGCTAGTTCTAGATTTTTTACTTGGATGGCAAAATCGGTACTATTGTGACCGATCTCTTTTGCAGCTACTAAGGATCCTTTAGAGAACAATTCTCCAACTCCTTGACGTTGTGTTATAAAATGTAACATCTTATGTAAAGCATCAGCATTACCAAATTCTAAATTTTTGATATCTTTTTGATTTAATACTCCTTTTTCACTGCATTCCATAGCAAAAGCTATAGTTCCACCTGCTGTAATTGTATCTAATCCTAAATCATCACAAATCTGATTTGATTTTGCAATGGCTCCCAAATCATTGATCCCGCAACTAGCTCCCATTAACGCACTCGTCTCATATTCAGGACCATCAACTTCTAAACCAGCATATTTTCCTTTTTCAAAATGTATAGTTTTTCCACATGCAATAGCACACCGATAACAAGCTGTGTGTCCAACTACAAACTCATCTCGCATTCTCTCCCCTGAAATTGCGTCAGCACCTTCAAATACTCCTGATTGGAAGTTTCGTGTTGGTAAAAATCCTGCATCATTCGCCATTTTGACCCACATTACCGTTCCAATTTCATGACGTCGCTTAACTCCAGGATTTTCACGAACTTTTTTGGCAAAAGCTCTTGTTAAAGCTCTAAATTTATCTTCATCAGTTGATTCAATTTTTCGTGAACCATTTACAGCAATAGCTTTTAGTTTTTTAGATCCCATAATAGCCCCCGTACCCCCTCTTCCAGCCATATGTGTTCGATCAGTCATAATACTAGCATAAGTGACTAAATTTTCACCAGCAGGGCCAATAGATGCAATTTCAAAACCTTTATGACGAGATTTCAGGATTTCTTCAGTTTTATAAGTTCCTTTACCCCATAAATCTGATGCAGGATGAAGTGTCACACCATCAGATGAAACTTCTAGGTAACAGGGAGTCTCAGCGCTCCCACGTACAATTATAAAATCAAATCCTGATCGCTTTAAGCGGTGGCCAAATTTACCTCCAATTTGACTATCGAGATAGATACCAGTATGAGGAGACTTGGTAACTATACACCACCGTCCTGATGTCTGAACAGAAGTTCCTGAAAGAGGTCCAGTCATAAATAGGAGTAGGTTATCTGCACTTAGAGGATCGACTCCTGATGTTAAGGTATCATAAAGGATTTTTGCCCCAAGTCCTTTACCTCCAATGTACTGTTCAGCAAGTGTCATATCAATAGAATATTCTGATATTTTGTCTTTAGATAGATTAACATCTAAATACTTACCCATATAGCTCATGAACCATCACTACTAGAAATTCTATCTGGTTATTTGACGATGAATATCCAAAATATCCGCCAGTAACGCAAAACCTGTTGCTGCACGCCCTGCTCCTGGGCCAACAATTGTAACTTCCCCTAAATACTTTGTAGTATATGTAAGTGCGTTAATAGGGCCGCTAACTGAAGCGAGGGGATGGTCTTGAGGGATCTTTACAGGTCCTACAGAAGCTTCTAGCGAACCATCTGCTTTAAATTCAGCTCTAGCGATCAGTTTCCAGCGCTTATTTTCATCTTTTGCTGCTTTAATGTCTTGTTGAGTGATTTTTGTTATCCCCTGGCAAGGAACCTGGTCTTTGGTGATATTAGCTCCCATAACTACATTAGCTAGTATTACGATCTTTCCTAGTGCATCATATCCTTCAACATCAGCAGTCGGGTCGGCTTCGGCATAACCTAGATCTTGTGCTTGCTTCAAAGCTTTTTCATATGGCAACCCTTTTTCCATTTCTGTCAAGATATAGTTTGAAGTCCCATTCACAATCCCTAGAATTTTTGATATCTTAGACCCTGCTAAATTAAGCGTACCTAGGTTTATGGCAGGAGTCCCACTTAATACAGTACCTTCAAATCTAATTTGGACACCATTTGTTTTCGCCATGGAAAGTAAATCACTTGCAACTAATGCGATAGGCCCTTTGTTGGTCATCACGACATGTTTATAGCATTTTATTGCTTCTTTTATGTGAGTTATAGCAGGTTCACCTGTTTGAATATCAGTCCATGACACTTCAACAATTAAATTAGCATTTGTTTCTGTGATTGTTTTAACACTATCCCATCCTTTAATACCCCCAGGGTAATCCTCAATATTTCCTGTGCTTTTAACTAGATCCAACAGTTTTTGCAGATCGAGTCCATTTTCATCATAGACGGCACCTTTCATTTTGTCAGAAACTGCTACAACACTGTATTCATATCCAAATCTTTCTTTTAATTCTTCTTTTTGTTCAACCAAAATCTCTGCAAGACCTTGTCCAACCGTCCCAAATCCAATAAATGCTAATCTAGATAAATCTTGTCCCATTTTTTTTACCTTCATATTACTATTAAACTGATTTCAAGTTCTATACTATTAAAAAAGTTCTTTAATTCGTTTCATTGCTCTATTAATTGTTTCAACAGAAGTAGCATATGAAAATCTTAAATAACCTTCCCCTGCATCTCCAAATATTGTTCCTGGTAAACAGGCGACACCAGCGTTATATAACAAATAGTCACTCAATTCTTTTGAGGACATACCCGTTTCTTTGATATTTGGAAAAGTATAAAATGCCCCTTGAGGTGTAAGACATGAAAAACTGTTAATCTCATTTAGTCCCTTAACAATCGCGTCCCTTCTTTCACGAAATGCTTTCATATTAGATTCCAATTCTTTTTGAGATCCTTTAAGAGCTGCAACCCCTGCTTTTTGAGTAAACGACGAAACACATGAAACTGTAGTAGAAATAAGCAATGAAACTTTATCAATTAATAATTCTGGCCCTACAACATAACCAAGTCGCCATCCACACATCGAATAGGCTTTTGAAAACCCATCAAGGAGAATAGAACGTTTTTTAACTTCATCTCTTAATGTAGCAGAGTAGAATATTTGATCATAGATCATTTTAGAGTATACCTCATCTGCTAGAATGTAGAAATCATGTTCTTCTGCTAACTCTGCTACTCTAGATAACTCTTCTTTCGTCATTACTGAACCCGTAGGATTCATAGGACTATTCACTACAACTAACTTTGTTTTAGAAGATATACTCTCTTCAATATCAACAGGATCTAATCGAAATTCATTTTCTTCTTTAAGGCGAATGGGAATTTTTCGCGCTCCAAGGTAGTTTACTACTGCTGCATATGTTGGAAAACCTGGATCAGGGTAGATAATTTCTTCTTCTTTTGGATTGTTAATAGCTGCACGCATAGTATAATATATACCAGAGTTTGCTCCTGGTAAAACAAGAATCTGTTTGAGAGTAGGACGATACCCTCTGGAAATCTCGACTTCATCTTGGATAGCCTCTTTTAACTCTCTAATCCCGCTTGCAGCAACATAACCAGTAAAATTTGCATCAAGTGCTTGTTTTGCAGCATCTTTAATGTGTTCTGGAGTAGGAAAATCAGGTTGGCCTATTTCAAAGTGAAGAATCTCTTTTCCCTCACGTTCCAAAGCTTCAGCTTTAGATAGCACATCAAAGATTCCAGCTCCAGTTCGTAATTTTTCATAATCAATCAATGATTTCACTTCAAAGTAGTTAAATCTATTTATGATGAAGTTTTTGAGCTGCTATGAATGACAAGCCATTTTCTGTTAATATTCTAGCTGTAGTATTGACAGCATCATGACGATCTAAAAGGTTAATGAGAAGAGAATCCCAGTGATTCGCAGCTAGAATATCTTCCTTTGGACGAAAATAATCTAAAATGTCGGAAGGATGGTTTCGTTCTGATTCAATTTCAACATTTCCACCCTCATGTTTGGCTGAGATATTTCTTACTTTGGGGGCGAGCTCAATAAGCTCTTGACGTCGATCATACGGTTGACGTACAATACTTTTCCAAGTTTCAATTATATGATGCTCTAAGCGTACTACATCTTCAAAATCAAATTCATTTCGTATGTACGCGCTCAATTCAAGAGTTTCATTTGATACTGAATTGGAAAGATTAAATCCGATTAATGGACTTGTACCGTCTTTTCGAGCAAATAACTTTGCTGTTAATAGGGTCCATAGACAAGAATAAGGATTATCATTTCCCATAAAAACGGAGATCTTAAATTCATTATTAACACCAAGTTTGTAAAGAAGATAACCTAAAATGACAGTTCCTGGATTAATATTAAGAACCTGCTTGACACCATAGTTTGTATAGTAATAAAGAAATTCATCAACCCATTTAAGAGCAAAATCGTTAGGTTGACCTACACCACCAAAATATCCTGTAATCGTTTCTGGTCCTCCTAAATGAACATTAATAGGGGCACCATCTGGTCCAGGTGCCGTACCTTTCGTGTCTAATGTTTCTACATACGATGAACCGATTATATCCATTGCTGCGGCCATAGCTAGAAGATCTCCATCTTCCTCTTGTTCTTTCATTCTCCGTACGCGAATAACACGCCCAGGCATTAATTCCTCCTTTGAAATAGCCTGTTTCGCCTCCTCTATCAAAAAAGGGAAATACTGACAAGCTGAAAGTTCAAGGGTCACTGCAAAGCCTTCATCGAAGGTCATTCTATCGATTTTATCCCCGAGAACTTTACGACGATAATCAGTAACATGAATGAAAGCATTTTTGTCCCGTTGATCTTGAAGCCATTCCAAATCCTTAACATATTCAGGCTTTTTTTTCTGAAGTCTGGAGATAAGATTCTCTAATTGGCAAGCTTCAGTTGCTTTACGATTAATTTCATCAACACCACCATATTTATTGATGATATGGAGTAAATCATTGATAAGTGGATTATCTTCTTTCAATAAAAATCTATTAATTTCCTTAAGGTTTTGTTCTGATATTTTTAAATTATGTCTTAATTCATCCATGTTTTAACCTCCAATGGAGCAACTATTCTAAGTTCAACTAATTTTACTTTTAATTACGTTCTCAATCTGATATAATCAGAAATCATATTCTTGACAGTTTTATATATTCGATTATTTATTGTTTACATCTGGAGTCGCATTTCAGAAATGCAATCACTTTTCTTATCTCGTCTCTAAAAATGATTAACAATCCAATCTCATTATTAAATTAGTACAATAATCATTTTACTAATATTTAACTTCCTCTTACCCATAACCATGATGTTTAATGAAATCATAAAGGAAGAATAGGTTATCTCTTGGAAGAAAGTTTAGGAATTCATAACTTTTCTCTTTTTTTTTAAATACAGGTATTTTTCTTGTCAAAATTAGATCGTATATACATTTAATCATTTTTTTTGGCGAAAAACAATGAGAGAATCTTTTTCTCTTACTCATAGATTGAGTTAATAAAAATAATGTAGATATCAAAAATATTTTATGCTGCAGCATACCAATCTGACAAAATAGCATAGATGGGAAAATTCACGAAATCTAGTGCAATTTTCTTTTTCTGAGATACTATAATAATAGATCAGGTGAATGGCAAGTTGGAATTTGAAAAACACAGGATAGATGCGATTAATATTGAGAACTTAATAAAAAAGCGTCATTTAGAGTCAAAGAAAGAATCAGAGCTTATAAGAAACAAAAGTTTAATTGAACGAACGTTATCTGCAATCAGAGGAAAGACTGTAAGCGAAGAAGAAGTATTTGACACAATAAAATGGTTAGAAAAAGTCTCAAAATACGTTCCCATTGACACTGAAAACGAATTAGAAGAACTTGTGAAAATTATGGTTCTTTTAAGCCAAGAAAGAGCGAAACTTAACGAACTTTATGACCATCCAGGCCTTAATCTTATGAAACGAGTTCGAGAGGGCATGATCCGTTATATGATTGTCTTGAGCGAACTTCGCGCCCGTCAAA
>JBHLKC010000073.1:0-13208 GCA_048887065.1 Candidatus Hodarchaeota archaeon | reverse complement strand
AAATTAATCTTTAAGATGATGACATGTAGAGTCCAATCTGCTCGTGAAAGAAAGAATTTACCTTTTTTTCCATGCAAAACTGTAGGGATTGTTGAATATACTGGTTTTGCAAAAATAATTGATCCTCGAATTCAAACAAAAGTGATTGCTTGTCCTCCAGACACAATAGAACGAAATTATCATTGTGGTTGGGAATTTACAATAGAAGAATAATGAACAAGAAGTTTAAATCAATGTAATTTGAAAACGATCCAAGTGTTAAGCTTATTTGTGAGTGGTTTTATTCACTCCATACCCATCCACATCGAGTACACTTGTAATACATTGTTGTTTCCCATTCCTCTTTTCTCCTATCTTCAGCTTCCCAATATCTTGCTTCAAAATTATCGCATCTTCGACAAGCAATTCTAGTGGTGGGGCGAACATCGAAGTCTTCTTCAATGACGGTTAGCCTGTCTTTTTCACTATGTTTTATTTTCGCTTTAATTTGATAAGATGTGTCTTTGAAAGCTTCTTTTGATGTCAGTTTACATTGTTTGCAAAATAATGTGACTGTTCCATCTTCATTCCTATGGGGGACTAGAAGTGATCCACATTTTTCACAAAAACTTACCACAGATATCACTTTCTTTGAGAATAATATGTTTACGTCTTGTATAAGACTTTCAATGGTAACTGCATGGAGTAAATGTGAGCTTTCTAAATATTCTCTTTTTCCATGCTTTCTTAATTTAAAAAAGTTCTGAAACGGTACAAACAACATTGTCGTTTTAAGAGAATTAGTTTTTCATTTTTAATAGAAAAAAAATTTTTTCTTCAAAATTCCTTGAAGAGGGTGTAAAATGCTTTCAAATGTAGTTGAAGCAGTATTATCAAAATTAGAAAAACATAGAATGCTTGAAATCGTAAAAGAGCAAAACAAAGAGAAAATCCCGAAAGAAAAAAGATCGTTAGCTATCCCTCGGGAAGAAGGGAGGTTTCTTTATATCCTTGTTAAACTCATTCAGGCAAAAAGAATTGTGGAGATTGGAACATCATTTGGATATTCAACAATTTGGTTAGCAGCAGCAATGAAAGACGCTAGCATAGACGGGAAAATCATTTCTTTCGATGTACTCCCAGAAAAAATTGAAAAAGCACAATTCAATTTAAATTCTGCCGGATTAGCAGATTATGTTGATCTCATTCAAGGTGATGCCATGGAATTTATTCAGAATAGTTCAGAATCGTTTGATATGGTCTTTTTAGATGCAGATAAGGAGGATTATCCTGCATTCTTTAAAATGTGCCTACCTAAGTTACGTCCAGGAGGAGTTATATTATCAGATAATGTTATCGACTGTCCTGAGATTCATAAGGACAATCCTGAAATCTGCGAAGAATATATGCAGTTAGTTCAAAATCATCCAAAATGTTCGACAGTTACTCTTCCTTTCATGCCCAATGGCCTTGAATTAACTATTAAAAATAAAGATTAGAAAAAGGGAAATAAGGAATTTAAGATGAAGCAACGGTGTAGCTCAATTTGCCTCCAGCATTGACAATCTGTCTTTCTCGCTCTGAAAGATCATAGGTGGTTTCAATATCGAAACCTTGGGTCACATTGTGCACAATAATTTGGGTATTTTCCTCTAATGCTTTACGAACACCTTTAATCTCAAGAACATCATTTTCATTTACTTTCTCATAGTCTCCAAGATTGCTAAAGACCAATGGTAAAATTCCAAAGTTTACAAGATTATCACGATGAATTCTTGCGAACGATTTTGTAAGCACAAATTTAATACCAAGGTACATTGGAGCTAAAGCTGCGTGTTCTCGACTGGAACCTTGTCCGTAATTTTCTCCACCAATTATCAAGCCACCTCCATCTTCCTTACTTTCTAGAGCTCTTTTCGGAAATGTTGGGTCTACCTGCTCAAATACATGTTCGCTTATTTTGGGGAGATTTGATCTTAATGGAAGGATTTCGGCTCCAGCAGGCATGATATGATCAGTAGTGATATTATCCTCTACTTTGAGAAGAACTTTAGTCCCTATGATATCCTCGGGCATTGCTTGAAATTCTGGTAAAGGTGCAATATTTGGTCCTCTTATTATCTCTATTTCATCAGGATTAGCTGCGGGCTCCAATATCATAGAATCATCAATCTCGATGGTAGAAGGCATTTCAATCTTGGGGAAGTCTCCTAGCCTTCGTGGATCTGTAAATTCACCAAAAACAGCAGCAGCAACAGCTACTTCTGGACTTACAAGATAAGCCTGAGCACTTTTTGTACCACTTCTTCCCAAGAAATTTCTATTAAATGTACGAACTGTAATAGCGTCTGTTTTAGGCGCAAAGCCCATTCCAATACAGGGGCCACAAGCAGTCTCTAAGATTCTAGCCCCAGCAGTTATTATTGCTGATAAATCACCAGTCTTAGCTAAATGCATGAGAACCTGCCGAGACCCAGGAGAAACTCCTAAAACTGTATTTTGATGGATTTTACGTCCCTTTAGTAGAGCAGCAACAGTTAGCATATCCTTTAATGAACTATTCGTACAAGAACCAATAGCTACTTGATCAACTTTTGTACCATATAATTCTGATAGAGGAACCACATTACCTGGGCTATGAGGCTTCGCGACTAAAGGTTCCAATTCCGAAAGATTGATTTCAATAATTTCATCGAAATCAGAATCGGTTCCTTCTAGAAGTTCAACCCATTGATCTTCTCTTTTTTGAAGTCTAAGGAATTCTTGTGTGATTTCATCTGATGGAAAGATTGATGTCGTAGCACCTGTTTCAGCACCCATATTCGTAATTGTAGCCCGTTCAGGAACAGAAAGCGTTTTTACTCCTGGACCAAAGTACTCAAGGATTTTATTCACTCCACCTTTTACACCTATTCTCCGAAGGACTTCAAGTATTACATCTTTGGCTGAAACATAATCGGATAATTCTCCAGTTAGTTTCACCCCAATAATTTGAGGTGTTTTAAGATAGAACGGACCACCACCCATGGCAACGGCAACATCTAAACCTCCAGCTCCAATGGCAATTGAACCCATTCCTCCTGCTGTTGGAGTATGAGAATCAGATCCAATTAACGTTTTACCAGGTCTTGAAAAGCGTTCGAGAAATACTTGATGAATTATACCATTTCCAGGTCGGGAAAATTTTATACCATATTTTGCGGCTACACTTTGTAAGTACCGATGATCATCAGGATTTTTAAAGTCTGTTTGTAATGTATTATGGTCTACAACGGAAACAGACAATTCAGTTTTAACTTTCTTTAATCCCATTGCCTCAAATTGTAAATAAGCCATAGTTCCAGTTGCATCTTGGGTAACAGTTTGATCTATTCGAATACCGATTTCTTCTCCAACTTCATATTTTCCTTCAACTATATGTTCTTCTAAAATTTTCTTTGCAATCGATACCATTTTATTCCAAACCATCCTTTAATCAGGTTTTGATTTATCATAGTTTTTGAATTTTTGTACTAACCTAGTTTTAAAGAGACTTAGATAATTTTTTAAGTTTGATTTCCTGATATTTTGCTGATTTTACTAGGAAAGGGGAAACTACACTATCATATGAGCTTCACAATAATATTTTTTCCATAAATTCATAAGAAAGTAAAAAGAGAAGTCTAGCTTTAATTGTACTTACGTTTAAACTCAGAAGTACTTATTAAATAATGGAGTAAAATTCTTAGACTGAAATATCATGATCCCTTCTATTAAATTGCTATCCAATTCAATGATAACTGTTTAATAACTTTTGACTCTAGGAACAATGAAGCATAAGTCTCAGAGTTTAATTAGTATGTAACTTTTTCCAAACTTATCTTTTTATTCCTAAGTAGGAGAAAAACAAAATGGCACAAAAATCCATTTACGAATTTGCAGCAAAGCAATTGCTTGCACAAGAGCTTCCAAAATATTTTCCTAATTTTAATTACCACAATATGTTAGCAGTGGTAACTCCCGACACAGATCTGGAAAAACTAGCTACAGAAAACCCATGGCTCAAAAGTGAGAAACTAGCAGCTAAACCAGATCAACTATTCGGCAAACGAGGAAAAGCTGGTCTCTTATTACTCGATGCTGATTTTGAGGGTCTCAAAACCTTCGCAAGTGAGAAATTAGGAAAAGAGTTTGTTATTGGAACAACAAAAGGAACATTAGAACGAATCCTTGTTGAACCTTTTGTACCTCACTCAAAAGAGTACTACGTTGCGTTCACATCTGATCGTGATAATGATATAATTCACTTCAGTTTTGAAGGTGGAATATTCGTCGAGGAAAATTGGGATAAGGTTAATCACGTCCCCATTCCTATTGGAACGGATATTGAGTCTTTTGATCTGGTTAGTAGACTGCCAAACCTAGGTGATCTAAGTGACGTGCTTATTCCTTTTATAAAAGGACTCTTTCAGGTGTATGTTGATCAGGATTTTGCATTCCTTGAAATAAACCCATTCGCAATCACTGACGATAAAACGATTGTCCCCTTAGATCTTAAAGCTCGACTAGACGATACAGCTGCTTTTCGCCATCCTGACACTTGGGGTAACCCTGATAACCCTATTGAATTTCCACGAGCATTTGGTCAGGTGTTATCTAAGGAAGAAGAGTTTGTTGTACAAATAGATGCACAAACTGGTGCCTCTCTGAAATTAACAATCTTAGATAGAGGCGCTCCTTTGTGGACAATGGTAGCAGGAGGAGGGGCCAGTGTGATTTACACTGATACCATCGCAGACATGGGTTATGCGAAGAAGTTGGCCAATTATGGCGAATATTCTGGAAACCCCAACCGTGAACACACCGAACTTTATGCACAAACAATAATTGACCTTATTACAGAGACACCAGATCCTCAAGGAAAACCAAAGATCTTAATCATTGGAGGGGGAATTGCTAATTTTACTGATGTCAAAGCAACATTTACAGGTATTGTTAGTGCCTTAAGAAAATCTGCTGACAAGCTTAAGAAAGCAAATGTTAAAATCTATGTCAGACGGGGTGGACCAAATGAAAATGAAGGACTTAAACTCATGAAAGAACTAGGAGACGAAATCGGAGTACCTATAGAAGTTTATGATCGTTACACCCATATGACACGAGTCGTTCCTTTAGCTCTTAAGGAATTAGAATAAGGAGGCACTCTAATGATGGAAAATTATGAATTATTTAGTCAAGAAACCAAAGCAATTGTTTATGGTTTTCAAGCACCAGCTATTCAACGAATGTTGGACTTTGATTTTGTTTGTAAGCGAAACACTCCCTCAGTAGCAGCCATTATACGCCCGAGTCAAGCAGGAGCCATAGGTTACCATAAAGTATTCTGGGGAGGAAAAGAGATAGTTATCCCAATTTATCGAAGACTTTCACTTGCTTTAAAGAACCATCCTGACGCAGATGTTATGGTTAACTTCTCCTCTTTCCGGTCTGCCTACCCCACGACAAAGGAAGCTTTAGAATCAGATACAATTCGCACAGTAGCAGTAATCGCAGAAGGTGTTCCAGAACGTCACAGTCGTGAACTCATCAAGCTAGCAGAAGAAAAGGGTAAAGTGATAATAGGACCAGCTACAGTCGGAGGTATGAAAGCTGGAGCTTTCAAAATTGGGAACACTGCTGGTACTATCGAAAATATCGTATTATCAAAGTTATATCGCCCTGGAAGTGTTGGACTTGTTTCAAAGAGTGGTGGAATGAGTAATGAATTGAATTTTATGATTGCAGAAAATTCTGATGGAGTCTATGAGGCAATTGCAATTGGTGGAGATAGATATGCAGGTTCCACTCTCTTAGATCATCTACTTCGATTTGAGGCTAATCCTAGAATAAAAATGCATGTTTGCTTAGGCGAAGTAGGTGGAACAGGCGAAATAGATGTTGCAAACGCATTGAAAGAAGGCAAAATAAAGAAGCCTCTGGTTATATGGTGTATTGGAACTGCAGCGAAACTTTTGCCTGCAGGTCTTCAGTTTGGACATGCAGGTGCTATGGCTGGAACAGATCTTGAAACAGCTGAAGCAAAAAATAGAATTTTAGCTGAAGCAGGAGCTATTGTACCAAGCTCGTATGATGAGCTTGGTATGAAAATTAATGAAACATTTGAGAAACTTAAAGCTGAGGGGAAGATTGAACCTGTTGAGGAATTCGAACCACCTAAACTGCCAATAGACTATGCTCAAGCTTCCAGACAAGGTCTTGTTAGAAGGCCAACTGATGTGGTCTGCACTATTAGCGATGAGCGAGGAGATGTCCCCATGTTTGCAGGTGTAGGACTTGATACGATTGTTAGAGAAAATAAATCGATTGGATACACTATAGGCCTTCTTTGGTTCAAAAAGGAATTACCTCAATTTGCGCAGGATTATATTGAAATGGTAGTAAAACTTACTGCGGATCATGGTCCAGCTGTAAGTGGCGCCCATAATGCTATAGTGACAGCCAGAGCAGGTAGAGACCTTATGTCCTCCCTTTCAAGTGGAATTCTGACAATAGGGCCACGATTTGGAGGAGCTATCTCTGATGCAGCCAAATACATCAAAGAAGCTGTCGACAAGGGTATGAAACCTGTTGATTTCGTTGATTACATGAAAAATGTTGTGGGCATTAATATACCTGGGATTGGTCATCGAATAAAATCTGTTCAAAATCCTGATGTTCGTGTCACACTTCTGAAAGAATTTGTATTCAAACACTTTGAGAAACATCCACATCTTGATTTTTCTCTAGAAGTAGAGAAAATTACTACAGCTAAACGAAATAACCTTATTCTCAATGTTGATGGGTGTATAGGTATTTGCTTCTTGGATCTCCTCTTAAATCTTGGTTTGAGTGACGATGAAATTCAGGATGTCATTGATAGCGAGCTACTTAACGGATTATTCGTTCTTGGACGATCTATTGGTATGATGGGTCATATCTTTGATCAGAAACGTCAAAGAGCTGCACTTTATCGACAACCGTGGGATGAAATTTTGTTCGCAGACTAATCCCCCAATTTTTCTTCTTTTTTAAACAAAATGAAATAAGATTATAGTAATTATAAAGGTGATGAATAATGTCTGAAGAATACGTAAAAAAAGCAACTGAACATTTTGAAAAGCTTGTAAGAGAGCAATTAGAACGCGTAGAAAGAATGAAAACTGAACCTGATTGGGTAGATTTCAGTACACTGAAACCTATCATCATCGGCGCGTGTGGTGGAGATGGGATAGGGCCTGAAATAACCAAACATGCAGTGAAAATCCTAAACTTTCTTTTAGAAGATGAGATAAAAGTAGGAAAAGTAGAAATCCGAATGATTGAAGGGTTAACCATTGAAAATAGAGTCAAAGTAATGAAAGCTATCCCTGATGATGTCCTTGAAGAGCTCCGAAAATGTCATGTGATACTGAAAGGACCAACCACAACTCCTTGGAAAGGTTCTCCTTGGCCAAATATTGAATCAGCAAACGTAGCAATGCGTCGAGAGCTAGACCTTTTTGCTAATGTACGACCAGTTCGTGTTCCAGAGAAAAACATAGATTGGATGTTTTACAGAGAAAACACTGAAGGAGCTTACGTTCTAGGTTCAAAGGGTGTTGAGGTATCTGATGATTTGGCAATCGACTTTAAGGTAATTACAAACCAAGGATCAGATCGGATTATCCGCGCTGCATTCGAGTACGCAAAGAAGAATAATATCAATAAAGTTACTGTTGTCACTAAGGCCAACGTAGTCAAAAAAACAGATGGAAAATTCCTCGCAATCGCAGAACAGGTAGCAAAAGATTACCCCGAAGTGGAATGGGACGACTGGTACATTGACATTATGACTGCTAAGCTAATAGATCCAGCCAGACAAAGCTCATTCCGAGTAATTACCGCACCGAATCTCTATGGTGATATAATAACTGATGAAGCAGCCCAGATTCAAGGAGGTCTGGGAACAGCTGGAGCAGCCAACATTGGTAAGAGGTATTCCATGTTTGAGGCTGTTCACGGATCTGCTCTTCGAATGGTAGCGGATGGACGTGTTCAATATGCTGATCCTACCAGTATTATTAAAGCCACGGCTATGCTATTGAACCATATTGGATTTACGGAAAAAGCGAACAGACTGGATAAAGCTCTAGATATCTGTTCTCAGTATGAAAAAAGAATTACTTGCACTGGTAGGGATACTGGTTGTACTGGTGACGAATTCGCTGATTATATCAATGGAACCCTTGTTGATCCAAACCTTGAAGAGAAGTGGCAAAGCTACCAGTGATTTTTAATCTCCTTCTCCTTTTTTTTCTATTCTAAGTGAACTCACGACTAGATTGATCAAATGTTTATTTTTCCACTAGGCTTCCTCTAAATGATCCAGTAATTGTTTAACACTGCGGATCTTTGATAGGCGTTCACCATTTATCATAAACTGAGGTGTTTTTCCCATACCCTTTAATGTGAGTTTCACACGGTTCCACATGCTTGCTCGTAAATCAACAAGTTTTATTTCAATTCCAGCCTTTTCTTGGACGATTCTAGCAATATTTAATGCCTTCCAATCTTCTTCTGAATAGAA
Source organism: Candidatus Hodarchaeota archaeon (assembly GCA_048887065.1). Classification (GTDB taxonomy): domain Archaea; phylum Asgardarchaeota; class Heimdallarchaeia; order Hodarchaeales; family Hodarchaeaceae; genus Hodarchaeum. The sequence continues at coordinate 4,645 of JBHLKC010000073.1, read as the reverse complement.
GTGTCCAACACGATCTCCAACTCCTTCAAGATTCACAGCAGAATTTTTATAACTCATAAATCCAGTACCACGATCGTGAGTGATCGATGATCTTCCACCACCCTGTTGATCTGCAAAGGAACGAGTATTCACATTGATGGATTTAACGTAAAGCACGACTTTATTTGCATTTTTTTCTTTCATACTATTAACCCCTCATTCCAAAAATGATGGTTTATCGAGATGATTTATTTCTGAATGGTTTTATGGAATGCTAATAGGTTGATCATATATTTCATCATTATGATATCTGCAAAAGTTATCAAACATGGATTTTAGTCTGAAATGAGTCAAAATGCAGGTTCTTGTCATTAGGGAGGGAAAATTAAACCTTATCCTTTTTTAGCTAAAAGAACAAACCAATTACAATTAAGATCTATCGCGATATTTTTCTATTTTTCAATGGGTAACTGCTTCTAATGTAAAAATACATTTTGTTCCAGTTCCAGAAGCACATAATGGGTCTTCTGTTAGTTTAAATTCTCTTCCAAGAACCTCTGAAGTGAATCCACTCCATATTTCTCCTATAAAGCGACAAAAACTCACATTGACTCCTCGTTCTTTTGTTCCACAAATATCCACAGAGCCATAGAATAATAATTCATCAATTTCTTCCGGTGGTAAGAGACCGATCCCCTTCAGAATTTTATGGTTTGGTAGTTGAGGAAATTCTTGACGAATTCCATCCGCTACCAAGACCCCTATTCTATGAGCATATTCAGATAAGTTAGAATCTTCTTGGAATTTAAGATATAAGACTTCTAATAATTTTAAGGGGTAATCTTCAATATCCTTCCGTTGTAGCAGATCAGGTTGAACTTCTTCTATAACAATTCGTGTTGCTTCAACGAGGTAACGAGTAGAATCCTGTTCTCGTATACCAGTACCGAGAACGGGAGAAAGTAATGAACCAGTGGAGATTAACATACCCCCTTTTTCTTCCGCAGGTTGTATTGTTTCAGCAAAGATATCTTCAGCCGCTCGAAATTGAATCTCATATGTAAACCGTGGTGGTAAGAGTGTATTCTCCATAAATGTTACTTGAACGTTAGTTTTCAAAAAAGAATAACCAATTCCTTTCACAACGGTTGATAGCAGGAGTCTGATGAGCTCAGTATCTCGTTTCGTTGATTCCCGCCATAATCTTCCTTTTCCCAAAAGAACCTTTCCTAAACGTACATCCTCAGCCCATTCGATTTCGCACGGAGAAAAACCAAGAGAGGCAATAAACAGCTTTGCTTGAGATAATGGGTTATCTGAAGAGGTTAGAGTAAAATTTGATTTTACGAGATCTAAAATAGTCATTTCAATGAATTTCTTAGTCTCTTCAGTATTATGACGGGCTATCAACTCATTAGCTAGTTTCATTACAGCCAAACTTAAGAACCGTTTGACCCTTACTCCTGCTATAGCTTCGGAATGACTTGAAAGGGGGGTTTCTGCCAAGATTTAATCCTCTTCTACGGTTTAGGTGAAATTGCATTGATCATATAATAATAAATATAAATTCAGTTAACTAGATACACATTGATCATTAAAATCCTTTTAAAAAGAATTTGTAAAATCTAAGTTACTCCTTCAATAAAGACTTTTAAAATTCGATTTAACTATGATATTTGGAGTGCAAAGAATGAACCGATTCGTCCGGTTTTTCAAGAGGATCTTTGTTCCTGTGCTTTCACATGATGCATCTCGTGAAGCAAAAAAACGAATCGAAATTGCTGCGAGAATAACTGATGATCAGATTCATGTTTCAACAGTTCGAAATGCTTTAAAAGTCCCTGATGCCTCATTATCAGATAAGCTAACATTTGCTTTCACTTCTCTCCCAGACGTGACAACTAATTTCCCTATTGCGAAAGATCTGTTTTTTGATATTCTTGATTTCCTTGAATCGAACGAGGAAATCTCTTCTGAAGAGGTGAATCTTCTCAAAAGCTCACTTGAAAATATTGAGAGTTTGGATCAGATCATGACAATGGTTACTGTGTAAAACTGAATCTGATCTTGGTACGCTCGTGGTTTATTAAGCGGTTTTTTCATCTGTTGTAATGATTTTATCGCGATTTGCATTAACTAGAAGTCGTGCTAAATCTTCGAAAGTTTCTTGAATATGATCTCCTGTCTTAGCAGAGGTTTCAAAAAAATTATCAGTCCCAAGTTCATCCTTAGCTGCTTTTTTTCCATCATCAGGACTAATCTGACGCTCTTCTTCTAAATCATTCTTGTTTCCTACTAGGTACATTCGTGCATCAGGACTAAAATTCATTAACTGGTCTTTCCATAACGGTAGTTTCTCGAGTGTATCCTTACGAGTCAAATCATATACTAAAAGAGCTCCAGAAACCCCTTGGAAAAATACTCGACCAACTTGAGATGATCGTGCATGTCCACCTATATCCCAGATTTGTAATCCAATTTTATACCGTTTACCATCCTCCATGTCTAAATGGACAGTTTTAACTAAAAAATTGGCCCCTATTGTAGCCATGTAATCACCTGGAAAACGATCTTCGACATATCGGAGGACCATTGACGATTTTCCGACGCGAAACTCGCCTAGTAACAGTATTTTGGCTAGATAATTATATTGAAGGGAACTCATGTTCGATCAACGGATAAGGTATATTGAAAGGTTGATTAGGGTTCTTCGGTCTTACTTAACCGATTTGAATGTTGAAGTAAAAAAAGTTTATGTCTTTTTACGCGATCTGATAAAAAATGTTAGTAAAGGTTTTTTTATTTAGGAGTTCAAATTTTTATTTTAAGCCTCGAAAACAAAGAAAATTGTTATAGAAATAATCTTTGACAAAGTGTACGCTATTGTCCGAAAAATACAAATATTTTTTTCAAATACCTTTTTTTGATCGAAATGTGGCAGTTTTTAAAGCGAGCAAAAGAGGTCAGTAAACTCATCCGAAGAGGCCCTTCTTTACAGGATGTCATCAAAGTATGTCCTATCTGTTTGAGTCCTTCACTAGAAGTTCAACCCAGTTTCCTTACTTTTTTAACTCCTACAATTTATTATTGTCGTCAATGTAACTATAAAGGTCCAATTTTAGCCGAAATAGAGCGAAAAGAATACGAAAAATTAGATTTTAAAAATCCTGATTGGAACATCGAACAAAACCCAGTTGAATCAGAATGATTCCATCTGATAGCTTAATGATCTTGAAAGAATTAGTTCGCTTGAAATCAGTGAATCCACCAGGAAATACTCGTCCAATTATTAAGTGGATTCAAGATTGGGCTGATAAAAACCAGATATATGTTGAAACTCAATGGATTGAGAAGAATAAAGCAAACATAATTTTATCTGTTGGAGAATCCAAAAAAAATATTGTTATTTGTGGCCATCTTGATACTGTACCGATTGGTGACCCAAAAAACTGGCAACACGATCCACTTGGTGCAAATGAAGAAGATGGTTACATTTGGGGTAGAGGCTCTGCCGATATGAAAGGTGGTATTGCTGCTTGCTTAGCTGCTTTGAAATCATTAAAAAATACTGCTGACGCGAAGAATTTAGATTACAAAATTGTCTTTCTTGGCACTTCAGACGAGGAAATAGATTTTAAGGGTGCTAAATCAGCAGTAGACCATAATATAATGAACAATGCTGAGTTTCTGATCATCCCTGAACCTACGGGATTAGAAGTGGGTATCGCAGAAAAGGGAATATTATGGTTAGTTATAAGATCAATAGGAAAAGCAGCTCATGGTTCGACTCCTGAGAAAGGTATTAATGCAATTGAAGAACTGACGAAATTATTCCCACAATTACACGCTGAAGTCCCAACGTATTACCATAAAGTTTTAGGTCAAAGTACCCTAAATATTGGTATAATTACGGGAGGTAAAAGTACCAATGTCGTCCCTGAAAAAGCCGAAATCCACTGTGATTTTCGGTTAGTCCCTCCTATTAATCCATTTGAATATGCAAAAAAAATTGATAGATTAATTCGTAAACATGATAAAACAAGTCCAGCTCGGTTTAAGACTGAAATAAAGCAGAAATATGAAGCGGTTCAATCATCAAAAGAAAATAAGTTTGTTAAACTTTTCCTCGAGATTGCGAATCGGAAAGATGTAATTGGAGTAAATTATGCAACTGATGCTGCTGTGCTCATTACAACTCCCTCAAAGTACGTTCCTTTTGTGCTCTTTGGACCTGGTGATCCAAATGCGATTCATGTTGCTAATGAACGAGTTTCTGTACGTGAAGTAATTGAAGCTGAATCAATTTTATTGAAATTTCTTATGAAAATAAATAAGATTCGATAATATATAGCGAGGATTTCTCCTAAATTTCTCATAATTTCCCAAAAAAGTATTTACTCCTCCTCAACCATATTAAATCCTTATTGATCTATTCTGATAAGTTTAATGTATTCTATTCTTAATATCCGCTATTAGTGTTCTAAATGTCTTTCATTATACTATATTTAAATGTTTAAAATGAATTGCTCTTGTTCTTTAGTCTCAATAGCAAGGGGATTTACATTCCTAACACTCGCAATAGCCTCTTGAGGTGTCAAATGATCTACAAGCACCAACAAAGCTGCTAAAATGGTACCTGTTCGACCATGTCCTTCTGTACAATGTA
>JBHLKC010000072.1:0-13231 GCA_048887065.1 Candidatus Hodarchaeota archaeon | reverse complement strand
ATCTTTTCATAAAAGTTAAAGAAGTGTTGAACTTCAAATCGTAAGATTAGAGACTATAAAACTCAAGATACTAAAACCGTAAAGGACAATAAATACAGGTACTAAAGCTCTTTCAAAATTAACAGATTTAATTACTTGTAATAATTGAACTAAGAAAATAGCAGTTATTATTTGGAGAAAGAAAATTATAGCAATAGATAATGCTGAATTTGATATAATCTGCTGCAAAATCTGAATTCTATTTGATAAAATTACCAATAACGGATAAACAAATAGTGGTATCATTGCTAATGGAATTCCTGTCAGGAGCTCACTTGAAAAATTTGTGATAGGGCTGTAAAAACGCATAACAAATTCTAAGAGAGCCCAGACTATCAAGAAAGATCCCAATAACTCAAAAGTACAACCTAGAATGCCAAAGTATAGATTTCCATCAAGAAAAAAGGGGATCGTTCCTAATTTCGAAAAATCAAGTAGAATTATCTGTGATATGACTATTAATAAAATAAGTAGTTTAAATTGAGTATTGAAGGCTGATCTACGTACAAATTCACCGAAGAAAACTATAGAAAAACGTTTTGGAGGGATTATTTCTTTATTTTTCGATTCTTCAACGGTAAGTGGAGATCTTGATTGCAAACTTTCCCCTGATCTTATTACATCTAAAGCTAAGTGTCCTCTGGATGTTAAGTAAAAGCGTTTTTCTGAATCCTGTTTAACTAAAAATTTCAATTTCTTCATATGAAAATAGAATGATCCAGGTTTAATTTGTAGCCATTCTACTAATTCTGTATATTGCACAGGCCTATGAAATGTTCCTAGATAATTAACAATATCATAACGAATGGCATGACCTAAAGCTGCATAGATGTCATGGAGCGATTTTACTTTAATTTCTGAATACTCCTCATTCTCTGTCATATCGATTATTCCTCGAATGATTTGCCTACCTTAGGTGAATAACCTGATTGATTATCTCCGTTTGAAGGAAATTTGGCGGAACAAAATCAAAGTTCCTACAAAGAAACCTGAAATCAGTATCATTAAACTACTTTCTTCAAGTATTGAACGATTTGGTATTTTAGCTAATTGGAGAATGGGATTTAATTCTTCTAGTTCAACTTCAGGATCATAGTAGATCTCATCTCCTTGGGGAAATACAAATCCACCTATTAGAAAAAGACCTGCTATCGGATTAGTGTGATGTAATGGAAAATTAGTCTCACCAGATTTTAATAACTGAAAAATTGCTGGATAGTCCTTTCCATCTATATTGAGATTAGGTAACCAGGTTAAATTGAGAAAATTCCGTATGGAATTTCCTAAAGATATTCGATAAGCAGCAAATTTCTGAGCAGAATATTCATTAGTACGATTGTCATTGTGATTTAAATGTGATTCTTTTGATTTTCCATCTTGTTCAACATTAAATATCATTCTACTGAAAATATTAGTGGATCTTAGATCCTCACGAGTTATTTTCTTGCCAGAAATTGAACCTAATGGCGATAAGATTTCTTCGTGAGTTATTACAGTTGTCACTAGCAAGAGTTTAGATTCAGGTGTGGAAAAATCCCATCCTGTGACGCTACATGAAAACTTCAATCGAGGAGTTAAGCGATTTGCTGTTAACCTTTCGTTTTTTATTGTTGTAGAAGCTTCAAAACCCAGGCCTTGCGGATACACAGTGATAATTGGAACTTCAGATATAACTACTTGATCCTGTTCGATTGTCAATTCAAAAGAAAAACAAAGATTGTCTAACGTTGAAGTGATTGAGGGACCAACAATCCTTTGATAAGAGATGTTATTCGCGGTAAAATTTACCATGTATCTGAGATAATCTCCAGAAGAACTAGTACCATCATTACTTTTTGAAACATGGAACGAAACAGTTGAGATGTTTATTATCTTTAAAGGTAATCGGTCTTCTACTGTATTATACAACCCATTATTATCCCTATCAGAGAATTCAATAATTGCATCTAACCGTAATACGAAAATATTATGGATTTGCAATTCTGTTTCCTTTTCCAAAGTCCCTCGACGATTGAAAATCTGTACTGTGGCAATTTTTTGCGAGAAATTAGTAAATAAGTACAATGGCTGAGGATTATCAGTAGTACCATAGAGCAAGCCAATTTGAGTTTCCCCAATTGTCGCACGAATCGATTGAGTCCCACCAAAAAGGGGGATTTCACCTTGCTCAATTTTAATTTGATGTTGTTGATCATATGGTGCTTTGACTTCAGCTTTAGCTCCTAGAAGAATTAGATTACTTAAACAAAGCATGATTATCAAGAGAACACTAAGCATCTTCTCATTAATAATCATAGCTTTGCAGATCACTCTAAAACCTCTTGATTGAAGTATGTCATAGATGGGTAAATAGATTCACTTACACAATTATTGAACTTTTTCATTTCTCTAAATATTTAAATCTATGAGACAATACTTCTCACCAATTATAAAATTTGGCGGAAAAATATGAATAAATCAACAAATGAGCTTGAATCTCTAAAACATTTAGCAAAACCTTTTTTTTTCAAAGGTTCTTCTGATTTGGGGGTATTATTAGTACACGGATTTACAGCATCACCAACAGAGATACTACCAATTGGAAAATTTCTTCACAACCAAGGATATACTGTCCATGGAGTTCGATTAGCAGGCCACGGTACTAATTACACAGAATTACCGAAATATACATGGAAAGACTGGTATCAATCTGTTGAAGACGGAATCGTTAATATTAAAGAACAATGCAATTCTTTAGTCCCAATCGGGCTTTCATTGGGAGCTTTACTATGCATATACTTGGTCCATAAACACCCTGAAATAGATTTTCAAAAATTAGTTTTATTATCTCCACCGTTCGGTCTGAAATCCCGCTTAGCTTACTTAGCACCGATATTGAAATACGTTGTGAAATATTCGTATAAGGGAGACACGACGTTACAATATTTTAAGAAACATAGTCTTTATAGTTACATGTACCGTCCTCTTTCAGCTGTAGCGCAATTAATACAATTTCAAAAATATATTGAAAAACAAAATATAAAATTAAAGGCTCCTACAATGATTGCATATGGTCGAAATGATGACATGATTTCGATTCCTGCAATTGCTAAAGCCATAAAAAGAATGTTTGTCCCAGCATCGCAAGTTAAATTAGTCGAATTACCGAAATCAGGACATATATTAACCGTTGAACCAGATTCAGAAGATTTGTTCAGAAGTATTGCTAAATTTTTAAAAAATGATGAATAACCGTCTAAGCTGCTAGTGGAAGCTTAAAGAACATTGTTGTCCCTACTTTTTCCTCACTTTCCATCCAAATAGACCCACCATGAGTTTCAATAATCTTTTTAACATGAGCTAAGCCAATTCCAGTTCCCTCAATTTTTTGATCCTTTACGCTTTTTGATCTAGAGAAAATGTTGAAAACTTTATCATGGAAATCCTTTGGGATCCCGATCCCATTGTCCTTAACATAAACTGTCACAAATTTGGAATTTACATTCATTATACCAATTTCTATAAAAGGATTTGGTTGATCCCCACGATATTTTATACTATTACCTATTAAATTGCTAAATAATTGTAACATCCTATTTTTTTCTGCATAAATTGTAGGAAACTCTCCAAGAAAATTGATTTCAATGTTAGAAGCTTTAACCTGATTGGAAAATTGCATTAGGGATTCATCTATTATTTTTCTCAGATTTAAGTGCTCTTTTTCCTGAGTTATTCGACCTATTCTGGAATATTCCAATATTTCCTTAATCATGCTCTCTATTTGCATCATATTTTTTGATATTCGATCTACATAAAATCTTGCGTTATCGGAAAGCTGTTCATAATAATCCTCACTTAGAGCCGCTATAAATCCTTGAATAGAAATCAGGGGGGCTTTTAAGTCATGGCTAATGGTATAAACGAACTCCTCCATTTCAATGTTTTTCTGTTTCAACTCTTTTGTTTGAGAACTTACCTTACGTAATAATTCACGACGCTGTTCGTTTTCTCGCTGTATTCTTTCAGCATTTTCATGTAAAGCAAGATTGGCAGCTACTATAGATTTACGGATTCTAAAATTCGAAATGATTGGGGAAACAATATTAGCTAGTGCTAGGAAAAAAGAATGATCTTCAATAGTAGGATCAAAAATAGATGTTGTACTAGCGAATCCTAGAAAATAATCTGAATAAACGTGAGTGTCAACTCTAACTATTATCATTGTTTTAATTCCGAAATCATCCAATAAATCTTGATATTCAATCATTTCATTACTAATGGAAAACATATGATCAGAACTTAACTTTTCAATACTAATTTCATTCAAAAATTCATTCAGCCTACTAATATTCATTTTTTGTTTGGTTTCTCTGGTAGTGAAATCTGGTTCGCGAGAAAGATCACTTAAGAAAAGAATATCAAAATTGTAAGTGGTTTCTAAAACCTCCATTAAAGCGTTAAGTAAAGCCTGTGAAGAACTGAGTTCATTAATTCTTTTAGAAAATTCTAGAAACAATTTTTGTCTTTGGATTGCGGAAATTTTTCTACTTTTCGACTTATTACCATTTTTCTTACTGGTAAAGCCGCTCATTGCGTTTCATCTTATTAAGCTGTTGAATCATACTCATTCTAAAGTTGACTAAAATAAGTTATATAAATACTATTGATGTTAACGACGGTTTGCTGCATGTAGGATCTTCGCTGGAATGTGAACTACTTCGAGGAAATCACTAAAACACTTTTACCTGTTTGGTAAGATGTAATTGTCCTTATTTTTCACATTTAATAAAAAAAATTTTCCCCTACCCAAATTATTGGTTTGAATACGCGGTTTCTCTCAAAATAAGTTTTAAAATTAAGTTAATCTTCGAGAGGAATTTTAGACATTTTCAATTTCTTGTAATTGCGGAAATTTCTGTTGTAATCTTTGTTTTATCCCTTGAGCTAAAGTCATTTGAGAATACGGACAGCCTCGACAAGCACCTAATAATCGGACTTTCAGAACCCCATCTTGGAAATCTATGAATTCTACATCTCCTCCGTCTCTCTGGAGAAAGGGGCGCAGTTCTTCTAGGGATTGAGCAATTTCTTCTTTTATAGCCATTCTTTAACGACCTTCTAAGGGTAAGTTTTTCCCTAATTAGTTGAATTCGCTAAATTTTTATTAGGATTTCTATCTGATTTCCGTTATTCATGGAAAGAGCTGGGAATATCAAACGAGGTATCATGTGCGATAATTAAATCTCCAATATCAATCGCAGTTTCACGAAGTTCTTTGAATAGATTCAGTAGAGAAGAGAGTTTCCAAACAACTTCCTTATTAAGGTTAGAAATATCTTTTTGAATTTCGTTATGTAAACTATTAAGTTTTGTTGAAATCGTGTTCTTAAGTTCTTCTGCTTCCTCAACGTTTTGTTCCAAGAAGTAATCCAAGCTTTTATTCAGAACCTCGGTGGTTAATTGACTCAATTCACTTATCTTCTTTAATGTTCCTGGCAATATAGTTTCATTCATCTGAGGATATCTTTTTACCATCCTAGCAAATTCAACTGAAGCATCTCCCAAATCTTCACTAAAAGTAGCAACCATACGCCAATCTAAACATGCTGTAGATTTTAAGTAGGATACTTCCCGTTTATCATCAACCATGATTTTTAACATTCTAACTATCAGAAAGTATAGTCTATTAACCTCAACATCCCTTTCTATGACTTCTTCAGCAAGTGAAATATCGCTATTGAGAAAAGCTGTTACGACATCCTGCTGCATCTGATTTGCTATCGAAAAACATCTTCTCACATACTCTCGTGGATTAGGAAGAGAACTAGAATCAATTAGAAAATGCAATTCTATTCTTTGTTGGGTCTCACCTAAAATTTCAAGTCCTATTAATTGACGACTTAAATCTTTAATAGCGCTTTTTCTGGCGAGAGGATCTCTGTTTTTTGAAACAACTGTAATAATATCACTACCCAACAAATAGGCAGCAAGGATATCACGACTTACGTGACCAGATTCTATTATTCGAGTTGTTCTTTTTTGTGATTCAATTGGAGATTTTTGGGGATAGATAATTAAATCCCCTGTTGAAAGTTCCTTAATAATGACATTTGAACCTTTGTTAAGATGATGACGCTCAGTCCATTCTTTTGGAAGAGATATAATTCTTGTATCGCCTGCTCCTGTGACTTGTATCTTTCTAACTTCCATGATCTTGAGACCGTCTCCTAAAATTTTGTTGTTTAAGCAGATCAGCACCTTTCAATTATCTTACTCATTTTTATGTATTTCTTACTATTATTTTGAAAGGAAATGATTATTACGTGCCTTTTGTGCAACTTAATTTACCAATTTTTTCTTTTTTCCTATCAACATAAGAATTATCATAGAATTTTAAACTTTTGATTACCGCATTAAAATTATTAACAAATAATAGAAGTAAATTGGAATCAATAAATATAAAGGATCACGATTTAGCAATTAATTTCATTTTAAAAAGATGAAATAACATTTAAAATTTGAGCTTTATTCATTTTTATATGCTAAGAATGATTACGAGAAAAAAAACTAAAAGTAAACAGTCTTATACATGAGACAATCTATATCTCAAGAATTTCGTGTCTTGGGATAATACTTGTTTGATATCCATCAGTAGTTTTTACAACATTATCCTCAATACGAATACCAAACTTTCCTGGAAGGTATATACCAGGTTCTATTGTGAATACATTTCCAGAAACCAGAGGTATTTTGTTATTTGCAACAATATATGGATGTTCATGCCCTTCTAGCCCTAATCCATGACCAGTTCGATGGGTGAAATACTGTCCATAACCATTCTTAATAATCTGGTCTCTTACTATCGCATCAATCTCACAAGGTAAATTAGTTTGCTTTACAGCCTCTTTTCCCTTCTTGTTTGCAGTAAGAACAATTTCATAAATTTCTTTAAATTTGCCATTTGCATTTCCAAATACGCTAGTAATTGTAATGTCTCCCCAATAATTGTGTAAAGTGCCTCCAGCATCAATCAGTACAACATCATCCTTTTTTAGCTTCCTGTTTCCTCCATGATAATGCGGTATCGCAGAGTTTTCTCCAAATTGAACTAATGAAAATACTTTCTCACTTGTCCCCCAAGTTAATCTTTCTCTTAGGATAGATTGCACTTCATTTTCTGAAATTCCAGCTTCTAAATCGTTTAAAGTCTTTACTATGGCGTCTCCAGATTTTTGAGAGGCTTTAAGTAAAAGTTTTTGTTCTTCTTCATCTTTTATTGACCTTAGGGAATTGAAAATTTGTTCGACCGGAATAAATGTCTTTCCTGGCATCTTTTTAGATATTTCTTGATAAACCGAATACCACATTTTTGGTTCTATTCCAATTATCTTTCCAGTATTAGCTAGAACTAACTCAGATAGCATATTATAAGGATCTTGAGTCTCTTCCCAGCTAATAATGTCTGAAATTCCTGTTATTTTTTTCATACGGTCTGTCTCAAAGCTGGGTACAATCATCTCAATAGGGTGCTTTTGCGATTCTGCATTTATAATGCTTACAAGTAGTCTTTCACTTGGTTCTTCCATAACACCAAAAAGCCACCTAAAATTTATTCCTAGAGGAACGATTATGCTGTCAATATTCGATTCTCTCATACATTTTTGTAATCTGTGGACTTTCGTCGAAATATTTGTCACTAGAATACCTCGCTTGACTTTAATTACAATGTTTTAGTCAGGCTTTTATACAATTATGTCTCTTACTGTGCCGATGATGAAAGAAGAGATGAATGACTTTAGGAATCATTCTCAGATAGTAGATGCTTACCTTCAATCTGAGAAGAATAGGCATTTTGGTGAATATGAGGATGTAAAGTTAATAGCTGAAAGAGAAGAGCTTCTAATTGACCAACTTAGAAGAATTTGCGATCGGAATAGCCACTATCTCTTGAATGGGAAGCTCTTTTCACGTGTAATTACCTTAAAAATGTCACACTATAATAAATCTCTTCATGAGGGGTACCTATTTCAGAAAAACTTCTCTGAATTGTTCAAAAATTTATATGAGAAAGCTAGATTGCAAGGGAGTGATGAACAAGATTCGGAAATTCAAACAGCAAAAATATTATGGAATCTCATCCAAGAAAATAAGTACGATGAAGTTAGCTGGGCATTTTTAAAAGATTATGATCAAAATGCAACACAATTAAGCCCAACAAAAAATAAACAATTTATAAACGAGTTTAATGTTGAGAAAAATCTAATTAATATTGTTCAGGGGAACGTATTAAATCGAGAACCACCTTCTTCTGCATATCAGGAAGCATCAATACAAGTAAACAAAGCAATTTCTCTATATAAATCCAATAAATTTAAACAAATGACTATCTATTTCGAACTCGCTTTAAAGAAGATACAAGAGTTCGAAGGGATTGAAGGAGCAGCTATTTTTGCAACTATAGTAGGATCACTACTCATTCAAAAAAGCGAAAATATTTCCAAAGGACTCTATTTTCTAAAAAGGGGAGAAGATCTTTACGAGAAATTAGATGACAAAAGAAGATATGGTGAAAGTTTAGGGGAAATGGCTACAGCCTTTTGGTCTCTTGGAATGTACAAAAGAGCATTAGATAAATTATCAACAGAAATCTATATCCAAACCCTACAAGAAAATGACCTAGCGATTATGTATTCTCAAGAAAAACTAAGTCATTTTTTCCGTAATCTTAGTCGATATATTGAATCTCAAGAGTGGGCATTAAATTACCTCAACTCGGCAGTTAGGTCATCCGATGATCAGATGAGAGGATTATACTTTCTCAATGCCAATTTAAACTATGCTCGTACGCTGATTGGGCTTAACGCTTGGCCTAAAGTTGAAGCTCATCTTAACTATGCTGATCGAGCACTTAATCAGCTCAATTTACCAAATTGTCAAGTTGAAAAGATTGCCTTGGATATTAGCTGTATGAAAGGATACATGTATGTAATTCGTGGACAGTTTGATGAGGCGGAGATTCATTTTGCTGTAGGAAAAGCAACACAATCTCAGTTTGACTTAAACTCACCAATATACGCTAGGTTTCTTCGAGCAGAGGCCACTTTGCTTCGGAATCAACGCAATTTTCCTCAAGCTATTAAAATTATACAACCTCTTTTTCAAGATAAAAAATCTATGAACCCACGAAACGTAACACTTTTAGCTGAACTCCTAGCTTTACATGCGCATGAAAGAGAAGCATTAAAATTACTTGATCATGCGAGAGAGGTTCTATCCAGATGGAATTCACTACATGGAGTTTCCCGAATCTTTCTCAGTATGGGGTATATCCATCTGTTACTAGCTAATTTTTCTGAATCAAAAAAATGGTATCAGCAAGCATTAGAAATCATTGGTACTGATATAGGAGACTTAAAGGTTACTTTTGATGCAAATGTTAATTTAGCTTATATTGCATTAGAAAATAAGGATATTACTTCAGCAAAACAACACGCAGCTATTGCAGAAGAGTGTGCATCAATGTCAGGGTCGTTAGCTTATCTCCTTGATTCACAACTACTAAAAGCAAGTCTTAGAATCGAACAAGGAAAGAATAATACTGCAGAAAACTTCCTACGACGAATTCTGTCTGAATCGCAAAAACTTGAGATTGATTATATTCTCCAAAAAACGAAGTTTCGGTTAAATCAGTTTTGATATAGTTAAAAAAAATCAGAAAGAGTCTTTTCACTAGAAGCTTTCTTTTCTTCTTTTTGGGTTTTTTGTTGCTTTTCATTTTCTACTTTTTTCTTGGACTTCTTTGATTTTTGGACTGTTTGGCGTTTAATAGGGGAAGGTAATCTCTTTTTCTTGGTTTCTTTTTTCTTTTGTTTTGATGATTCATTCTGAATTTTCTTTTGTCCTTTCATTTTCTGCAAAGTTTGTAAATCAATTTCATGTTCTTGAATTCTTTTCAGCTGTGGATAAATTTTTCGAACTTTATTTTTGATATCACGATTAATCTGCTTGTTTTTGCTAAAATAATCAATTTCACCGTTCCATATTAGCCTTGTTTTTCGTTTTCCAGGTTCAACATCAAATAATTGAAACTCTAAAGCTAGATCTGCACTCACATCCATATTATGATTAAAGATGAATCGTAAGTAGGGGAAGTAATAATTTATCGCATCTTGAGAAGAGGTTTTGCAAATACGACCAACTTTTTTAGCGATTCTTCTTCCTTTTCTCTGTCGAGATAAAGTTATCCAATAAGAAGGAATCTGTAATTGCCAATCTGGAAAATTAGGTAAACTTTCAATAGGAGAAATAATTGAGGATAATTCTTTAGTAATAAAGCTATAAAAATATGCGAGTTGTGACCAAATGCGTTCTCTTTGAGCATGAGCCAATGCAACATCTGCATTTGCTAATAATTCATATATCTGAGCTAGTTGGCTATAATCCTTTCGTGAAACAAATCGTGCACCAATATCACGAAGAATTAATAAGATTTTGTTATAATCAACGTCATCAAGAAGTCGTGTTTGACGATATGCCTTTTCTCCATCAGCTTCTACGAACAATGTGTGAAGAAATTCACGAATTTGTACATTTTGATCACGGTATGTGAGAATAGAGAGATCTTCTTCAGTTATAAGTTTCCTTCCGCTTGCAAGGGTTTGTAAGGAGTTAATTGATCCACGGATATCGTTTTGGCTTTTTTCTATAAGATCTAGTAGAACTTCATCCGAAACTGTTAATGATTCAGTTTCAGAGATTCTTCTTAGAATTTGCAAAATCTCATTAGGAGATGGAGAAAGAAATTCACGAAGTTCACAATATTTCCTTAAAGAAGAGAATTTTTGGGGAGATACGTCATTTGCGGTTAAGATAATAGGAACCCGCGATGAATTGATAATTGCAATGATCTCTTTAATCCCTCCTCTATCCGCAGTTCCACTAAGACCATCGACTTCATCAATCAAGAGAAATTGTCCAACAACATTTGAGTTCAAATCTTCCTTTAATGAACTAAAAAGAGAAGCGTTACGAACAATACGAAGAGATTCTTTATTTCTTTTATCGCTAGCATTGACCATTACAACATCAAAGTTCAAAGCATTTGCTATAGCTAGTACTGAACTTGTTTTACCAATGCCAGGGGGGCCATGAAGTAATAAGGCTTTCTTAACAAGCCTTGATCGGAGTTTTGTGTTCCTAAATTTATTTAAATAGGCAATGATTGAATTCACGCTATCATCATTACCAACGACTTCGGAACGGCGTCTTGGAGCATATTTTTGCGTCCAGGATACCAAGGATTTTACCTCTGTTCGTGTGTTATTGCAATTATTTTTGCCAAAAAAGCATCAAACTGTACTAGAGGATTGCAGCCAGAAGCAAGGCGATAATCAACATCAGAAAGCATAGCTAACGCTTGAAATCTGATTGAATCAGGCAATTGATTGTCTGAAATGCGTCCTAATTCTTTGTTAAGATGTTTTACCAAATCTTGGCCTGACAAACCATAGGACTCCATTAATAATTGAATTTTCTTTCTAGCGCCAAAAAAATCAGGAGGTGACTTTAGACAGTCTAAAATCGCAAGTCTAACTTCATTAGGCTTTACATACCCCTGTACCTGAAATACAACACTTTCTGTGATATCAGAGGTAAGGGATGCAGAAGCCTGTAAAGCGTTGATAGCTTGACGTAAGTCTCCTTCTGAACTTTCATAGAGAGCTTCTAATGCTCCATCTTCGATCTTTAGCTGTTTTTTCTCCGCTATATATAGCAACCTAGATTTAATTTCGTCCTTGTTTAATCCTCTGAAACGAAAAATTGCACACCGAGATTGAATTGGGCCTATTATCTTTGAACTATAATTACAAATAAGTATGAATCTGGTGATTGCATTATAACGTTCCATTGTACGTCGTAATGCATGCTGAGCTTCGGTGGTCATTTGATCTGCTTCATCTAGGATAATAATTTTGAATGTTGCTGAACCTGAAGGAATAACTCTGGCAAAATTCTTAATATCTTCTCGAACAACATTGATACCACGATCATCAGATGCATTTAGACGTTTAACATTTGTGCTTCGTTCAGAAGGAGAAAAAATTTCGTATACTATAGCTTCTGCTGCTGTTGTTTTCCCAATCCCAGGTGGACCAGAGAAGAGCATATGAGGAAAATCAACTCGTCTAACAAACTGTTTCAGACGAGGGATAATCTCTTTTTGCCCAACAACCTCATCTAATGTTCTGGGACGAAAGGATTCTGTCCACATTCGTTCGATAGTAACCAACGTACTTCCCTAAATAATAAATATGTTTGAAAATCTAATTTAGTACTCTATTCTTCCTCATCCTCTTCGTATTCCTCGTCATCGTCCCAGTCTTCATCATCGTACGCTTCATCACCTTCATCTGCTTCTATATCTGCTTCAGGTTGCATTGGAGCCAAAAGATACCCTAAATCTATACCACGATCGTCTTGATAGAGTAACTGCAAGGGATGTGCTGTACTAAATGCTAGTTGAACTGCTGTAAACGCATTATCCACCAAAATCAGATTTTTAAAAGTATCAATCGAGTACAAGGCTTCGCTTGGGCTCTCAGCATCGATCTCAAGAGCAGCAGAGTCTTCAGAATCAGTATCAATTGTTATGCTCACTTCTTTCCTGTCCTGAGAACTGCTAAAAGTCATTTTCCCTGGTTCAGCATTGATTTTAATGCTACCACCAATTATTGAAGCGTCTTTAATGAAGTCAGTCATTGCTCCTCCCCTAAGTTTCGCATGGACATCGAGCTTGAGGGAACTGGGATCAGGAAGTACATTTTCCTCAGCTACTGTTAATGGTAGAATAAAGAGTCTTTTCACACGGCCTTCAAAAAGAAAATTAAGAGTATCATTAACCTCATCCAGCTTTAGGGTCAAAACATCTTCCTTCCCAGCTCGTTGGAGGATTTTCCTTAAATCCTGCATTTGTATTGAAATTATGTATTCTTTATCGCACTTAAAGTCTCCATGAAAATATTTTGGGTGGATTTTTAGGTCAACCATTGCAAATCGAGACTTGTCCATATTCCTTAATGTTAAACCGTCATTAGGAGTAATGAAGAAAGTTCCTTCATCCTCTAGAACAGCTGCAGCTGCATTCAAAACTTTAGAAAATAAATCTAAATCATCAACTTTTATCTCAAGCATATATGTAGCTCCTCTGAATTTT
>JBHLKC010000071.1:10377-13356 GCA_048887065.1 Candidatus Hodarchaeota archaeon | reverse complement strand
AATGCGATAACAGGTTTTGCTCTGAGTCTAGACATTTCAGAGCTCTCTACTGCTTCAATGTATCGATTCTTAAGACGTCTATACCAAAGAGGCAGGCCTGGAGTGCCAATAGGCGGATGTAAAGCTGTTATTAAGGCTTTAGTTACCCAATCTAGACAGAATGGTGCTGTTCTTAAGAAGAAGATAGAATTAACTAAGCTTGAAATGGACGGATCTTTAATTGTAAAAGCAATTTGTAGGAATGTAGAAACCCTAGAAGAATTCGAAATTCATGCAAAACAATTCATTCTCAATTTGGGACACCCCCAAGTGAATAGAATCATGAAAAGAAGTAAAATATCCTTTCGATTACCTTCAGTTCCAATCGCCAGAGGTGGAGGTTTTATTTATCGGACTCTGACTCCAGTCTTTGATAGCTCTGCTGTATCGCAGTTTCCTGAACACGATTACGTTAAAGGAGCTGTTGAACCATCTTCTATTTCCCCTGATCTTTCACCCAAAGGGGAACATCTTTTTCTAACTCATCAAGTATTTCATTCTGATAATATCACTCAAGACATAAGAAGGGCTAGAGATGAGCTATTAGAAACTTTACCCCAACTGAATGAAAACGAAGAGTTATGTGTACACACATTTAATAATGAATGGCCTGTAAACTATGCTGCCCAAGGAAGCGATATCTCCAATTTTTGCGAAGAAATTCCTAATCTTTTCTTTGTAGGTGATTCTTATAAAGGGAATGATGGTTGGTTTATGACTGAAGGAATCGCTCATGGCGTTAAATTGGTAGTGGATAGTCTAGTATCCAATTCTGAATAACTTGAGATAGGACACACTATTTTATTCAAACACAGATCCTTCCAGAGCACAGAGGTATTACAATCAAATGCAATTTATTTCTTATAATAAAGACAAAAGAGAAAATTAAGATTGATTGAAAGAAAACAAATAAAAGAATTGAAGCAAAGACTTCTGTATTGATAATTTCTAAAAGGTGTATTGAATGAAATCACAACATCGAAAAGTACTGTTAGTATTGTTCATTTTGACTAGCCTTAATTCGCTCAATTTTAATAATACAGTAGCTGAAAACCAACTTTTTCAAAAAATCGCTTTAATTATTGATTCTACCGAGTTTTATGATGTTTCTTTTATCAATGATATAATAGAAGGATTCAATTATGTCAATCAAACATATAGTATTGATTACGACTTATTTCAACTAGAAAATTACGACAATATTGCCCATGATCCTTATACTGCTATTTATTATCATAATAATACTGTAACTAACCATACTGAACTAGTTAAGAGTATAATTGAAACCCAAGAATATGATTTGATTGTACTTGTAGGTTATGAATTACGACGTGGTTTTCTAGATTATTCAATGTATCCTGACTTAGATTTTCTTTATTATGATTTATCTGGAGAATTGCCTTCAGATTTGAAAAAAAATGAACTTATACCTCAAAATCTGCTGATAGTGAATTTTAAGGAAAATGAACTAGGGTATATAGCTGGAGCTTTAACAACCGCGGTAAAAACATCTCTTCCCCCCAAAATCGCGATGGTGGGTTCTTTTAGAGGTGATCCTCGTACAAAACAACTTATCGCAGGATTTCAAAGTGCAATTTTCAGGAATGCAAGTGATACACAGATGCTCATATCCTATATTAATGATTTTGCTAACGAGAGTATTGCGAAAACAATTGCTAATAATATAAAAGATGGGGCCTACGGATTGATATTTACAGCACTTCAAAATACGAATACCCAAGGTATTCTTGAGACATTTTCAAATTCATCTGTAATATCAGTAGATGTTAATAGACAGCAAAGTATTCTTAAAAATAACACTAAAGCTATCCTACACCTTTTTAAAGAATTTAATCAGAGTAACTTTTTTTCTGGAACCTATACATTTGGAATAGAAGACGATGTGTTTTATCCAAGCGATTGGGGAGATATTGACCTTGTTAACAAAACAATGGAAAATATTTATCAGGATATTGTTGAAGAGAAAGTGAGTGTACCAACAGATATTGTAATAGCATCCAATACTTCTGGTTTTGAATACGTCATTACTATAATTGTTTTTATTTCAATACCAATGCTTATTAAATTGACTAATAAAAGAAGGAAGGTTTGATTAATACAAAATGGCTTATTCCGACCTCATCTGCATAATTGGGGGATCAGGCTTTTATGATTTCTTACAAAATCCCACTAAAATCACGGTTCCCACTCCATTCGCTTCTGAACCAGTGACCCTGTATAAACAGGTGGTTGACGAAAGAACAATCTATTTTATGCCTCGACATGGTGGTGATCATTCGATACCACCTCATAAAATTAATTTTAAAGCTAATATATTCGCTCTTCACGCTTTAAACATTTCACGAATACTTGCCACTAATGCAGTAGGTAGCTTAAATCCTGATATTAAGCCTGGAGACTTTGTCATTCTTAATCAATTCATAGATTTCGTACGGCCTTTGACTTTCTTCGATGGGAATTTCAGTATTGAGTTTTCACATGGAATTAAACTCTCTGGTGTCGTTCACGTAGATATGACGGAACCATATTGTACCGAAATTCAAGATATTTTCAAAAAAATCCTTAAAAAGACCCCCAATACTCATGAAAAGGGCACATATGCCATGTCAATGGGTCCTCGTTTTGAAACACCTGCAGAAATAAGAGCATTTCAACATATGGGAGCAGATGTCGTTGGAATGACTAATTCTTCTGAAGCTATTCTTTGTAGGGAGCTTGGTATATGCTACGGAGCAATAGCAGTAATAACCAATTTCGCAGCAGGTCTTCAAAAATTGGTTAATCATCAAGAAGTATTAGATATTTTTGCTTCTCGAACATCGCAGCTAAAAAAGATTTTTCATGAAGTAATGGCTCTATTACCAGTGAAAAGATCTTGTTTATGTGCAAATCATATCAAATAAGGAAAATCTTTTTTTT
>JBHLKC010000071.1:0-10277 GCA_048887065.1 Candidatus Hodarchaeota archaeon | reverse complement strand
CATCCAGATAAGATGGCCGACCAAATCTCTGATGCTGTCTTAGACGCTATTATAGTAAAGGATCCAGATGCACATGTTGCCTGTGAAACATATTTGACAACTGGTATGGCTTTAATAGGTGGAGAGATTACTACGACATCTTATGTTAATATTCAAAAGATTGTAAGGAATAAAATCAAAGAAATTGGCTATACTGACTCAAAAATGGGATTCGACTATAATTCTGTCGCAGTGTTAAATACTATTCATGAACAAAGCTCAGATATCGCACAGGGAGTTGAACGCACTCGGCCCGAGGAACAAGGAGCTGGTGATCAAGGTTTAATGTTTGGATATGCATGTAGAGTAACAGAATCACTTATGCCCCTTCCTATCACTTTAGCTCATGGGTTAACGATGCGGCTAGCCGAAGTTCGAAAGAAACGTGAGATTTCATGGCTACGTCCAGACGGAAAATCTCAGGTTACAGTCGATTATCAAAATGGGAAACCTTCAAGTGTTACGACAGTTGTTATTGCTGCTCAACATTCAAATGAAGTCTCTCATGCTGAAATTAAAGAAGAACTGGCAGCAAAAGTAATTGAAAAAGTAATTCCACCCCATTATCTAACTGATGAGACTGAATATTTTATTAATGAAACTGGGCGTTTTGTTATAGGTGGGCCGCATGGTGATACGGGTTTAACTGGTAGAAAGATAATTGTAGATACATATGGTGGAGTGGGTTCGCATGGTGGAGGTTGTTTTTCAGGAAAAGATCCATCAAAAGTTGATCGATCAGGATCATATGCTGCACGGTGGGCTGCAAAAAATGTTGTTGCTGCGGAGCTTGCAGATGAATGTGAAATTCAAATTGCCTATGCTATTGGGGTAGCAAAACCCCTGTGCCTTAATGTGGATTGTGTTGGTACAAATAAGATTCCTGAAAAAGATATCGTAGAATTAATTAAAAAACACTTTGATTTTCGTCCTGGGATGATCATTCAGCGATTACAACTGAAGCGACCTATTTATGCAAAAACAGCGTGTTATGGACACTTTGGTCGTAATGACCCTGATTTCACATGGGAAAGGACAGATATAGCCCCTCTTCTGCGTGAAGATGCAGGTCTTTAAAATAATAGAGACTTAGAGGTTATAATTTTCTACATTGGATTCTAGGAAATCTTTAGTCAAAGAATCCATAAATTTCTTCTATTCTTGTCTTACTTGCAATTTTCGCCACTTTCTGTAATTACTTAAACAACTTTTACAGCAAAAATAGTGACGAACGTCTTCAAATTTTTCAGATTCGTAAGTTCCAGTTATTCTTTTACCACAATATTCACAACTAATGTTCAGTAATGTTGTATCTTTCGGAATTCTGTGTGGATTAGAACGAATTTCCTTGATAAGAATAGTCAATTTCGCACGTTGACATAATGGATGAGATTTGATTTCTTCAAAAAAGATCTGATGCATCTGGAGAGGCTGAATTTGTGTTCTTAAAAGAATGTTGAATTCATCAAGAACCTCAAAAATCTCTTTAACTTCCTCTAGAGAGCATAGATATTCCAATAATTCTTTTTTGTTCTCTTTATCTACCTGTATAGCTATTAAAGCAGTGCTATCATTTGTCAGGGAATGTGGATTCAAATAAATCCCAATGTGATGAATTACTCCAATTTTTAGCAATTTATCGATCCTAGATTTCACTGTAGGAACAGTTAAATGAAGCTCATTAGCCAATTCTGAATATGTAACCCTTCCATCTTCATTTAACTTAGAAAGAATTACTAAGTCACTATTATCTAATTCGATTGACATTATCTCCAAAATCCTATAAGGTTACAAATCGATTTAGCACCTTATCTTCCTATTTAAAATTTTAAATTATTTTTCAAAAAAGAACCGAGCTGTAAATCGAACAATCTATTATAAAAGCAGCTTTTTTTATTCTAAAATTTTAAATATTTAAGGCCTTTAGCTTATTCAAATTGAAAGTATCTATCATAAGGTTAAAAGATTAAATAATTTAGGAGAATGCTTTAATTTTGTGATATTAGCGTTTAATTTAGCTAAATTACCAATTAGCATTAAATAAATATTTATTTTCATTACAATAGCGTTTTTTGTGGGATTCTTAGTTATGCTCTGACTTTAATTTTTAAGTGAAAATAACTATAGGAATTAGAATCTATGCTTTGAATGAATTGTAAACTAATTCATTATTATTTATTTGTAAAAATTAGGTGATAAACATGTCACAAAGGCTAAAATGTCAGGTATGTGATCATTCCCAATCCATTCCAATGCACTGTAAGCAACCCATGCATATAGAAGTTGTGGAGGGTGAAGAAAATCTAGTTTGTTGGATGGGGCCTGGTTGTGGAGTACAGGAGCTTCCTACCCATCATGGAAAACCGATGAAAATTATAGGAATGGATGAACAAGTAAAAGTGCCTATTCACAGAGAAGATTCCCAGGAAATAAGTCCCTCTAACAGAATTGGTCACTATGGTAAAGACACAGAGGATGTATACTTAGCTATCACAGGAATGACTTGTGCGAGTTGTGTAAATACTATTGAAAAAGGTGTAAACAAAGTAGATGGAGTTTTCGATATAACTGTGAACTTAATGACCGAAAAAGCAAGAATTTCTTATGATCCTGCAAAAACAAATATTGAAGAATTAATTACAGCAGTTAAGAAAGCTGGGTATGGAGCTAAGGATCTTTCATCAATCCATGAATATTCAGGTAAAGTGGACTTAAAAATCACAGGAATGACTTGTGCCTCTTGTGTTTCCACAGTAGAAAAAAGTTTGGAAGGAGTAAATGGAGTAAAGAATGTAACTGTTAATCTAATGACCGAAAAAGCATCTGTGACTTTCGATCCGACAAAAACTAATGTTGAAGAATTAATATCAGCTATAAGAAAAACTGGTTACGGAGCAAAAAGAATTAAGCAACATACAACACTTGAGGACCGTGAAAAGTTAGAGCGGGAACGTGAATATCGAATTCAGAAACTTCGGTTACTATCTGCAATTATTCTTACAGTACCAGTTGTAATATATAGCCTCGGTTACAATATTCTAAATCTCCAGATACCTCTTTTATTACCTGAAGGGTTTATCCCTGGTATAAACACAAGACAATTAATAGTTATGCTGTTTACCCTCCCAGTAATGTTTATTTCAGGTTGGCAATTCCACCGTGGAGCTATAAAGGTTCTACGTCATGGTCAATTTAATATGGACGTACTTGTTTTTATGGGTACAAATGCCGCATTCTGGTATTCAGTCTTAACGCTTATTGTATTTAAAGAAGGTGCTGTATTCTTTGAAACTTCAGCGATGTTGATAACGTTTTTATTATTAGGAAAATTTCTAGAAGCGCGAGCAAAGGGTCAAACTTCTCAAGCGATTAGAAAACTGATGGATTTAAAAGCTAAAGAAGCAACTGTTATTAAAACTGATGGTAGCCAATATAAAGTTCCAATCGATGAAGTAGAGGTTGGAATGCTACTTTTGGTCAGACCTGGAGAAAAAATTCCTGTTGATGGTATCGTACGAGAAGGTAATTCGACTGTCGATGAATCCATGATAACAGGTGAATCAATGCCCGTTAAAAAAGGTGTCAATGATCAAGTAATTGGTGCAACAATAAATAAAAATGGGCTAATACAAGTGGAAGCGACCCGTGTGGGAGCTGATACAGCATTGGCACAAATAGTTAAACTTGTTGAAGAAGCCCAAGCTTCAAAAGCCCCTATACAAAGATTAGCAGATCTAGTATCTAGTCGCTTTGTCCCAACAGTCATTATAATCTCGTTTATTACATTTCTCTTCTGGTACGGAGGATTTACAATCGGATTACTTCCAGCAACATTACTTACAACAGATGCGTTTGTTTTTTCTTTTAAGCTAATGATTGCAGTGTTAGTTATAGCCTGTCCCTGTGCATTAGGTTTGGCTACACCTACCGCTATTATGGTTGGTACGGGCAAGGGTGCGGAGCAGGGAATCCTAATAAAAAGCGCAGAGGCTTTGGAAACAGCACATAAAATAGATGCTATCATATTTGACAAAACAGGGACACTTACTAAAGGAACACCAAAGGTTACCGATGTAATTGTTTTTGCCAAGGACATGAAAGAAGATGATATCGTAAGATTAATTGCCTCTGCGGAAAAAGGTTCCGAACATCCTCTGGCTCAAGCAATAATTGAATCAGCTGAAGAGAGAGGACTATCTCTATGGGATCCTAAAGACTTTGAGGCTGTCCCTGGGCATGGTATTCGTGCAAGAATTAATGGTGATATCGTACGAATTGGAAATCGTAAACTTCTTCAACGAGACGGGATATCTACAGAAATTCTTGAAGAACAAATTCAATTACTAGAGAATTCTGCAAAAACTGTTGTCATTGCAGCTATAAATAGAGAATTACTTGGATTAATTGCTATAGCTGACCCATTAAAGGATTACAGCAAAGCTGCAGTCCAAGAACTTCAAAATATGGGGATAAAAACATATCTTGTCACAGGGGATAATCTGCGCACTGCAGAAGCTATTGCTTCTCAAGTGGGAATAAAATATGTTTTTGCTGAAGTTTTACCAGAGAAAAAAGCCGAGATCATAAAGCAATTGCAATCCAAAGGTCATATTGTTAGTATGGTTGGTGATGGAATCAATGATGCTCCTGCTCTTGCTCAAGCAAATGTAGGTATAGCAATAGGTAGTGGAACAGATGTAGCAATTGAAACAGGGGATATTGTCTTAATCAAAGAGGATCTCCGAGACGTTGTAGCAGGGATACAGCTCAGTCGAAAAACAATATCTAAAATAAAACAAAATCTCTTTTGGGCATTTTTTTACAATATAATTGGTATCCCAGTAGCAGCAGGAGTACTTTTCATTCCTCTGGGTTTGACACTTGTTCCAGAAATTGCTGCTGCAGCTATGGCGTTCAGCTCTGTTTCTGTTGTTTCAAATTCCCTCTTATTACGTTTCTATAAACCAGAAATTCAGCGAGCAATTTAATATTCGTTGAATTATTTTCATTATTTCACTAATGATTAAAAAGCAAACTATTCTATACTTTTTATTTAATCTTACTAATTATTATTAGTAATTGTTTGATCTAATAAAGTTAATACGACTCTGAAAATTAAATTTTCTTATTTTGGCGGGGAAACGATAGAGATATAAATTTTAATTTTGTATTACAAACTTGACTTGGCAAGAGGGCATTACTGGTATCTTATGAGATTAATTGATACAATTCATTTTGTAAGTGACACTTTTTAGTGAACCTCTTAATAAAGACAGGTACTCCAGGAACGTTCTTAGAAATGTTTGAAAAAGAGCCAATACAAAAATTAGCCGATGTTGATTATTCTCGTGCTGATACTTTCGGGGAAAGAGCCTGCTGTTTATCTAGATTGATTTCCAAAGGATATAATGTTCCTTTAGGTGTTGTTGTATCAACCAAAGTCTTTAAACGATTCTTAAATACTATTCCAGGAACGAAAAGGATTGATCGTTTAATTGATGAAGTTACACCTGAAAATTTTGAGGAGACTGCCCAAGAAATTCAAGATATCATTATTAGTTCACCAGTTCCAATGCCTATGGCTAATCCAATTGCAGAAAAGATTTATCAACTTATGGATAGTATAAAGTCAGAAACTGTGGTCGTACGAACTTCAGCACATGTTGAGGATTCGGCTCGGCATGTTTGTCACGGTCGAGGGGTTTATTTTCATTTGAAGGACGTTGGAAACATTATTCAGGTGATTAAACATTGCTGGGCGTCAGCATACACTTCTGATGTGCTTCATGACCTGATTCACGCAGGGTTACCTCCAGATAACGTTAGTATCGCTGTAATCATTGAAGAAATGATCACAGCTAAAGTTAGTGGCATTATCTCTGTAAGAAGCGAGGAGAAAAACGGCGGGATTCATATTCGCTCAAACTGGGGAACAAGAGTGGATGGAGTAGATGATGGAATTTATTGTGATCATGTGATTGTAAATGAGCAAAAAGTTGGAGAACCGATAGAAACTTTTACATCCTATAAAGACAAAATCTCTCATATTCCTCCTGATAATCAACATGCAGTCATAGTTGAAAATGAACCTGAAATGAAACGAGAATTATCATTGAGTATGCAAAATGTCACAACCCTTACTCAGTTAGCGAAGAAAGTCCGACAAGATTTTGAAGTCGATTATGATATTGAATTTATTTTTGACGAAAATGGTTCCATTTGGTTGCTTGACGCTATTCCGAAATCTCGTCATCGTAGTTTACTACGAATTGGAAAATCAGTAAGTGATTCAATAAATAATCAACATTAATTATTCTTATTCTAACCAAAAAAAGTCAGCTCTAAAGCTTCCTTGACTGGAGAGCGGAGTTGATAATAGACCTCCCGTCCTTCTTTCGAATAGCTGATGATTTTTTCTTGGATAAGTCGCTGACATTGATATGTTAGGGATGAATCTTTGACTCCTGTATGTTCTTGAAGATCGGATCTCTTAATTGAATTATTTTGGTGCCCTAAGAGTAATAGTTCTTCAAGTAAAGGAATCCATGATTTAGAAACCTGTTTTATCTTTGTAAGAGACTGTAATAATGGTGATAACTCCTTATCACTTGTCTGTTGCAGGGGTTTTAGTAAAGGCCATAATGTATTTGGGAGAGCTTCACCAAGAAATGGAATTGGAAAGTTATAGCCCTCGATCAATTTAATGGCGGATCCAAAACCAAGATAATCTGCAACTAAGTGTACGAAGGGAATAGTAATTTCCTGTGAAGTATCTTTGTGTACTCTTATTAATTCACTTACTAACCAGAAAGCGAGCCTGGGGGATCCTAAGGATAGAGTAGAAATGGTATTTAAAATGTTTTGAGAGAAATAATACGGTTTTCCTGTTTTATTTAGTCTACTCTTGATCATCTTAATAATTTCAGTAGAAGATGATCTATCAAAGCGAAACTCCTCAACTCCATCCTTTTGACCAAAAAAAGGAGTTTGAGACAGTTTCTGATTTATTTGTAGCTGATGACGTTCTATAGAATTGAGAACTCCCACAACAAATATTTTCTTCTTACCAGAACGATTCAAAAGATCCTGATAGGAATGATTCGTAAATTCCTCCCAGAATGGAAAGATATTATCAAATATAAAGACATCAATTGATCTAAAATCAGCCTCATCCCACCAACTCAAAAAATATTCATCACAAGCTTTGTATAGCACAGAATCATGGATATTTGGGTCCTCGTTAATATCATATGCAAATTTTCGAAGAGCAGTTGTCTTGCCACAACCTTGAGGGCCGCTAACAAGCAAAGGGGGGACCTTATCTTCAGCTGCTCCTCGTTCACCAATCTTAATTACTAAATCATTATACATACCAGTTTTGACATATGATTTAGGAGCTTCGTGAAGAATATCAAACTGTTCAGTGAAAATTCTTTTCAACGCTTGTTGTTCACGATATTGGGCCTTCCACTGCTTACTATTAGCTTTCCCTTGAAGATATAGCTCGGAAGTAGAAGGCACTTTGTTTTCCCTCTGGAAAAACTGATAGAATGAATGAGAATTTTGAACTTTTTGAACCTTTTGAAATATTTGAAATTTGAAATATCCGACATAAATCTATATCCTCATAACATGAAATCTATCTGAATGTTTTAAGAAAAAATTTGTCTCAGAATATTCTATTATAGTTATTTTAAATGGAGACCATTTTTCCACGTTTGGGGAGCAACAATGGGACATCGACAAGCTCTTTATACATCTCTGGATGTTCGGAATGTATTGGTATCAGTAATTCTGGTGAAATTGCGTCCACAATTTGTTTTAGATCTCGTCGAGGAGCATGTCCACTTGCATGATATTGTTTAAAGATTATATGAAAGTGTTTAATCCACTCTTGTAGGCGATTGAAATCAATCATTCCCTCCTCATCAAAAGGGTCTCCATGACTGTAGAAATACGTGGATGTACTTTGAGGTTGGATATCAATCAAATCTGTTAAGTTCCAAAATTCACAATGAAATATATACTCGGTTTGATCAAATCGTGGTGATTCAACCATTGAAATTGAATCTGTATCAAAAAGGGCTTGTTCCCATCTATAATATCGCTTTTTTGGTCGTTTATAGACATTTATAAATTCATCTTCAAGTGCTGGTATATCTAAATGAGGATCATTTTGCAATAAATAAAGTAAATGTGCCTGTTTAGTATTGATAAGCAGTTTACGTCCATTTTCTTTTGCTGCTAAGTAAAACGATCGAAAACGATCAATATCACGAAGTGAATAATTGGCTATTGCTAGGCCATTAGTGTTTTCCACCGCTTGTGATATATCTTCTTGAACCATTTTTTCATTCGTTTCAAAATCTTCATTTATATTTGTCCCCTCCATGATCAGAGCCTTTAAGTTCTTCTTTTTTGCAAGTTGGATGAAGTCTTCAGTCAAATCCTTTCTCCATCCATGTAAACGAAGATCTCCTGTATAACCAATTACTCGTCCTTTATTATTAATATCTTGGAGAATAAATCCATATGCACCTGGTAAAGAATGATCGACATGTACGGGGGTAATTTCAAAATCAGAGATTTGGAGAATATCTCCTGTTCGAAAAGTACGAATATTGGAAGGAGTATTGTCAGTAGCTTCGCGTATGAAAGGTCGTCCAAAGCGCGGTCTGCTTGTATCTTGAATTGATTGAATGATTGTTTTTGCTGTTTCCCCCATAAAAACAGGGATATTTTCATTAAGTAAATTGATATTTCCAAAATGGTCAAGATGAGCATGGGATAAAAAACATGATTCAATTGAAGAATTATTATTTCCTTCGTTGAGATAGAATTCTCTTGAGTATAACTGAGAAATTCTAGGAAGAATATTAAATTCAAGTAGGTCCTTTAATCCCTGAGACGTCCGAGGTTGGAGAAACCCTGAATAGTACATGTTTTCTCTTTTAAATGATCGTCCAAAGTCTAACAAGATTCTGGTGTTGATCGATTCAATGAGGAATGTATTCCCTCCAATTTCATTTATCCCACCATATGGATGAATTATCATTTTTTGCCCCTACATCGGATTCTATCTACAATATATTTATTTGAACATCTTTTTACTAATTATAAGATAAATATGAATTTTTTCCACTTCAATTCTTGAGATTTTCTTTGAATTATCGTTTTTGAAAGATTAAACAATAATGATGATGAACGTTTGATACGAAAGCGTATGGATAACCATAGGGACGTAGGATTTTTTGATCTTGAAGCCAGATACGTTCACCTAAAAATCTGTAAGTGCCTGAATGCATTAGTTTAAGTGTCAATTCAAAAGCAAAAGGAACTGACTCTTCTTTATCACGAAAATTCTGGACAAAAATCACCAAATGGCCTTTATTCACAAGAACAGATCCAGTATTAATAAAAAAGGAAACCAGTTCTTCTAAAAATTTTTCATATGAATTAATTAGACCAAAATCAGCTTTGCTTTCGCCGTATTTTAAATCAAGTCCCTTTTGGGCTCTTAGTTGCTGATTATAGTCTTTTGTTTTTTTCAAAATATTCCAATAAGGGGGTGATGTTATACAAAGATTAAAAGTGTCCCCTCTTTCCTTTAATTTTGAGATTACCTCCCGAGCGTCTCCTATGATTAATTCAAGGTCTGTTCGAGCTTTCGCTGTGGTTGCATACTTTTCATATAGTTCTATTCCAACTCCTTTCCTTCCTGTTTCATCACATGCGACTAAAGTTGAACCTGTCCCAACAAATGGGTCTAATACTCTATCATTTGGTTTTGAAAAAAATTCAATGAATTCACGAATCATTGGGGGAGGAAAAGAAGCAGGGTGTAAATCAATCTCGTGGGAAATATCACTTGGTTTGCCATCTGCTTTAAACCATGACTTTGTAAATCGAATCCACTGGCGTCCTGTCAAAGTGTTTAGTTTGTTTCGAGGATCAACTTGACCATTTTCATTTGTTTTGACCATTTCGATCGCTTTCATAAAAGTGGGGACTGGTTTAAAAATATTTAAACAATATTACCCTGAAGCTCCCAATATGCAGGTGGATTGATCATTGTCATGAAACTTCAGTGCCTCGTCTTTGATGTTGATGGTACAATTGTAGATAATCCAAAGATAATTGTACGTCTATTTCAAGAACTTGTAATGGAGTACCTTGATAAACAAATGACAAACGAAGAAGTTATGGCTCTTTGGGGTCCTCCTGGAGATGAAATCTTT
>JBHLKC010000070.1:0-13485 GCA_048887065.1 Candidatus Hodarchaeota archaeon | reverse complement strand
CTTTAAAAGAATTTATTCTAGACTTGAAAGATATGCATAACATTAATACGGTATTTATTGAAACTCCTGACAATAATGACAGAGAAATACTTCAAAATGAATTATTTGCGATCAAATTTTAAAAAAAGGATAGGGGTGATTGCCAATGTCAGATAAGAATACAGACAATTCATCGGATATAAAACGGATGAGTAGTCTTCTAATATCTGGGGCAACAATGCTAGCTGACTCATGCCCCGATTGCAATGTACCATTATTCAAAAAAGATGATAATGTCTTTTGCCCGAAATGCAACCGAAAAGCTGTGTATGTTAGTTCTGACTCTGAGATAAAGCAAATAGAGCATAAGGTTTCATTCTCAGAGACGCTAGAATTATTACAAGACATCTTAACGGGAAAGTTAAATTTTCTAGCCCAAAAGCTAGCTAATTGTGAAGAGCTTACAGAAATTCAGATTATCATTCAAATTATTGATTTATTAATCGAATTAACTCACAAGATCAATAAACTTCAATAATTATGGAAATTAATGAAATTAGACAAATAAGGTTTCTTAAAGATAAAAAAAATACAGATGGTGAACTTTATTGGGTCGAACTTTGGGAAGAATTCTCCGTATACTTGCATGGATTGCGCCTATATATCAGTTTAGAGCTAGTGTGTGGCGTAAATGTGGCGTAAATATTGGGAAACGTGTTTACATTGGAAATTTAGTCTTTATTGATAGCCAATATCCCCATTTGATTACGATTGAGGATGATGCAAGTATTGGTCCTTTATCACTAATATTAGCACACTCTGGTGGAAGCCCTTTTCATCAACAAACAGGCATTTTTAAACAAGCTCCGAAACCAGTACATATCAAACGAGGAGCATGGATCGGTTCAGGTGCGATTCTTCTTCCAGGAGCGATAATTGGAGAAGGATCTATTGTAGCTTCTGGAGCTGTTGTCAGTCGTGCTATCCCTGACTATAGAATCGCTGCTGGTAATCCAGCAAGAGCAGTTTCTAAGTTACCAAGACCAGAAGAAATAAAGGATAAGATTGAAGACTAGCTAGAAAGATGAACGTGCTAGGATTATGTTTTTTAAATTGAATAAATAAGATATATCTAGATTAATTAATGTTCACCCCGTACTTGATTAGGATCTTTTTAAAATCACTAATTGTTTCAATTTCTACGATATCATCATCAGAGAGAACAATACCAAAAGCTTGTTCAAATTCAGATACTAACACAAGATGCGTCATAGAATCCCAGTCTTCAATGTCATCCCTAGAGAGATCATCACGAATTTGATGGGCTTCTAATAGAAGAATCTTACTAATGATATCCTTAAATGTCTCTTGAAGTTCCGTCATGGTTCTTCTACAACCCGAAGATAATCTGGATAGGGTACATTAAAATTGAATATATCAAGTTTCCATCTGGTACTTCCATCATCTTTCTCTTCTATCAGTTTAAAATTGTGTTGTTGATAAAAATCCTTTACTAATACGTTCTTCTTTGTTGGAATGAATTCAGCTTCAATATTTCTTACTTTATCTCCTTGAGCGTCCTTAATAACTTTATATAAGAATACGGTTTCTATTTTTCTGCCAATTACTCTACAACTCATTAGGAAGTTATCGATAAACCATGTTTCCTTTGAATCCTTTCTAACAATTGCAACTCCAACAATCCCTTCATCTCCAAATTTGTCCCTCACTCGTAGGGTATAGATGAAATATTTTTCTCGGTCATCACTCATTTGTTTGATTTCAATCTCTGTATAACGTTTAGTAGTTAAATTAAACTGATTCGTCCGGTTTATTAAGCTTACCACCCTTGGAAGTGAAAACTCATTTATAAAACTGATTTCTGCTGTAATTTCTAATGTCGTAATAAATTCATCAATAGATTGAATTTGTTTTTGGAGATCTTGTCGTTTTCGTCTAGCATGGTACATTTCACTTCGGAGAAGATCCTCTTCTGTTAAAGATAGTGTATTAAAATCGTTTAATCTTTCCAAGGTCTTTCGATACATAGCACTACTTGAGGGCATATCTACTACTTGAACTTCTGGAAGAGAAGTTTTTACTCGTTCACGTTCAATTGGATTGTCATCAATAAAAATAATACTATCTAAGCCGATATTAATATCTTTCGCTAGGTCAATGATGTTCTGAACCTTATCTTGCCAATTTATACGATAACTAGCAAGATTTTCTTCCTTAATAAGCATATAAGGGTGTTTCTGGAAAACTTCAAGAACATCCTCTAAATTATTCTTACTATTAACTGATAGGATGATACCTCTTTTGTGTAAACTTAAGATCGACCGCTGAAAGTCTACATATTCATTTCCAGGGTAATTCACATTAAGCTTAATTCCATCTAGGCCGTCTTCTCCAATGATACCACCCCATAAAGTGTCATCTAAGTCAAGAACGATACATTTTCTTGTTTTTGATTTAAGGGCCTTAATAAATCCCATTAATTCATACGATACATAAGGTAAGAAAGCTTCATTGAAAAGTAATCCCCCTCGATAAAACATTGGGTAATTTATATAATTATTCTTCCCATAGTTGCTAGCTACCTCATTAAGATCAAAGATAAAGACTTGTTTACTATTCTGAAAAGTATGTTCAAGTCTCATATTCAATAATCTGTAAAACTGTCTAAGTCCAATTTCTCGTTTGTTGTCAAGAACGCCTAATGGAGAAAAGGATGGTATTACAAAGTTACTGAATAGTATGAGGGCATTGGTCCTCTGAGTCGCCAAGGTTAGTAAGCGTTCAATTTCCTGTATTTTTTGATCTATTTCTGCATTAAGATATTCAATTTCCATTTGAGGAAATTGGACTCTAAACATCTCGTCTAATATCGATTCAATTTCCACAAAAAAAATGATGAAATCTGGTTGAGACTGGTATAGACCACTATGCTCATTAATAACTTCCTCTTGATACCGATTGAATGGGGCAACATAAACTTGTGGAAAAAGCCCTATTAGACGACAATCAATATCAAGATAAGTCATCAGTGGATCAATCGTAAAAGAACTCAATAAGGCGATGTTTAACTGCTGCTGTAAAGGAATATTTGCATTAGAGAAATTTAATTTCTTAATTCGCTTGTAAACATTCCAATAATTCCTGTGAGTGGGTTCTTTTCGAACTAATTCAAGTAATTCCTCTTGATGAAGGAAAATATTGACGTTTGAACTCATTATTAACCACGTGTTGAATTTCAGCTAAAAAGTCATTCATAGACTCTATTAAATCAGGTTCTAAGGATTTAGAAAGTACTAATGCCCATGCTAGAGCTATATCACCTGAATGTGTTATACTAACGTGAACTTCGAGATTTCGATTCGCATTTAACCATCCATTTCCTAATGGTTTAGGCATTACGCTCATTCTTACTGGCCAAATGACAGGTCTTCCTATTCTATCATGTTGAATTGAAATTTGGGAAATATTAATTCTAATAAATTTGTTTACTGCTTTAAATACTGCTTCTTTTGCTGCAAAGATCCCTGAAAAATGTGGATAAGGATCAGCATAACCAAGACAATATTGAATTTCGTATTCATTGAAAACGCGTTTGTAAAAATGCTCATGATCTAAATAGGATTTTTCGCGAAATCGTTGAATTTCTACAATATCAATTCCTATTTCCCATTGTACCATATTAATCATGCCTCTCGCTTAAAATCGTCTCATATAGTCAAAGAATGTAAAATTATCAATATCTCCTGTGAGAAGACAACACACAGGAGCATCCCCTTTCCATTTATGATGTTTTGAATAATAATCTACCGCCTCTGAGACCGTTGGTACCCATGATTCAATTTTTGCAGCATAGTCGAGTAATTTTCTCAGGCTTGAAATGTATTTTTTCTGTCCTATTCTTATAGGATGAAGATCGAACATAACAAGTCCATTTACATTTCGCGCTTTTTCTAAGTGATAGATAAGGAATTGAGCAATTTTATTTGGTGAAAAACCGTAATTATCAATCATACGGTCATCAGACCATTCACATAAGGGGATACATGTATACGATGATTCTTTTCCATTTTTTAATGGAACTTTGAAAAATTCATTGGTATACCTATGCTCCATGCTAAATCCTATCCCACCATCCCATTTAAAGCCAAATTTTTCTATTAACTCTAATGTATCATGAGTATAGTTATTATATGGAGTTCTAAAACCTCTAAATTTGATATTAAGATTCTTAAAAACCCTTATGGCTTTCTTAAACTCAATAGTTTGCTGTTCTAATGATAAATATCTGTATCTAACATGCTTATATCCATGAATGGCAATTTCATGGGGGTACGATCGTAACCACTCAGTCAATGAATAATGTTTCTGTCCAATTGAAGCGACAAGTGGGAAAGTAAATCTAGCATCAAAATCATCTAGTGTATCAAAAATTCTTTGCAATAAATGGGGAAAAGGTGTCATATGAAGATGAAACATTTTTGTTGCATGGATGAAAATCCGACCACCGCGTCTAACTCTAAGATGTTGTGACCAAGACATTAAACGATTCAAACTTTCCATACCTTTCCCGTAGTCGGTTTTTTAGGTATGTGTGAACGACATTGAATGAATATTAAATGTATTACATTGTTATTGAATTGGACTGCTTTTCTATATAGAGCAGAGGATTGAATTCAAAAGGATGATGAATAATCATTATTTTCCCTCCCTACATAAATTATCAATATATTCTTTCAGAAAAGATCTCAATTCATTATCTGGGCTGAAGGACTTGAAAAAAATGAGTTACTTCTTCCTGGATTTCATTTCTCAATCGAATAATATCATTTATTTCCACAGCTTCAGAATGCTTTATTGTAATAGTCAATTGTACAACATTTCCGATTGCTTTTACATCTTCTGATTTTACTGCAAATTCCGTATCGAGACCTTTGACAATCAAACTAATAACAGGTGATGGAGAGGGAATTTGAACTCTAACATTACGAACAAC
The DNA here is from genome assembly GCA_048887065.1 of Candidatus Hodarchaeota archaeon. Taxonomy (GTDB): domain Archaea; phylum Asgardarchaeota; class Heimdallarchaeia; order Hodarchaeales; family Hodarchaeaceae; genus Hodarchaeum. The sequence continues at coordinate 8,492 of JBHLKC010000070.1, read as the reverse complement.
TCCAATCATTCGAGCTTCTGCATCAATGACTGCTTTTCCTATAATTTTCCCAGGAAAGATAAGTTCAAATAATTCTAAATCAATAATTACAGGTTGTTTTGTCATCACAGACACCTAATACTATAATTTCCCACTCAAACTAATATTATTAAAATTTGTATCATTAAACTATTAAAATAATTGAAAAAGAGTGCCCTTTGTAAGGTTTCAATGACATTTCAATTAATCAATGCTTTATTCTCTGAAATATAAAAAGTTCTCTCAAGATTCTTAGAAGGTGAAAAAATAGTATGCCTATTTTCATAGACCGAATCATTAATGACCTCCGTAGCAGATATAACACAGCAATTTCTACAATTACACGGCAACATGTATTCTTATATTCTGCACTTATGGCAATTTTTATTGTTGCCTATTTTGTAAGAATTTTTTCAGTCTTTAGATATGAAATTATTCTCTCTGCAAACGATCCTTTTGCACAACTTCGCGCTGCGCAATATATTTCTGAGCATGGCATATTCGATTTCTTGAGTTGGGTTGATTCTCAAACATGGTACCCTGAAGGGCGATTCTGGGGAAAAGTCTTATACATTGGTACGCCCCTTTCTGCCGTTCTACTATACCAATTTACATCTTTATTGGGATTAAACATTCCTCTGGAAACTGTTTGTTATTATCATCCAGCTCTCTTAGGCTCTTTAACCTGCATTGCAATTTATTTTCTTGGAAAAGAAATTGGAAATAAAAAAATTGGGCTATTAGCAGCTCTCCTTCTTGCCGTTTCAGCGGGTCATCTCCAAAGGACAGTGGTGGGGTTTTTCGACAACGAAGCGCTTGGAATTCTTTTCTTAGTTCTGTCATTATACTTCTATGCAAGATCATTAAGAACTGGATCAGTTTTCACAGCTATTCTTTCAGGAATATGTCTAGGAGTATTGTCTGGATCATGGGGGGCATCAAACTATGCTTATAACTTAATAGCTCTTCATGCTTTTGTTTTATTGCTACTTCGGAAACATTCTGATAGATTATTTGTTTCATATGGAGGATCGGTTCTAGTTGGTTTCTTTATAATGATATTGATACCAAGAAATGGACCAGGATCTATTTTAACGTCAGATAACCTAGTACCTCTGGGTATCCTTGGTTTGGTTGCCCTGGCTGAACTTTACCGATATATAAGCACTTTTAAGGATATGACTATATATCGTAAAAGATTAAAACCCGTTATTCCTGTTTTTTTAATTGGTGCAGTAATAGGTCTTATTATCTTATTATTATCTGGGATAATGACCAATCTTTCCTCAAAATTTGTCACAACAATCCTACCATTCTTCCGTGATTCAACCCCAATTTTAAAATCAGTTAGCGAACACCAAATAGTTGTTTGGTCTACATATTTCCGAAATATGGGAGTCTTGGTCTTCTTTTTACCCTTAAGTCTCTATTACTTATATGAAAAACCGACTGAAAAGAATTTACTTCTGTTATTATTTGGATTCACTTCTATTTACTTCGCTGGATCTATGGTACGATTAGCTTTAATTTTAGCGCCCGCAGCAGCATTACTTATTGCAAAAGCAATTGATCAAACCTTACTACCTTTCATACTGACCTTTCAAGAACGATTTGCTCTAAGTCGCCGAAAAACACGATTCACACAACCATTGTCAAACGAACATACTGCAATTGCATTCGCGTTCATTGGAATTTTTCTTCTTTATTCTGTGGTCATGGCTACTGACCAAGCTGCTAAAACAACCAGTGCCCCTTCCATTCTTACAATCGTGCCTGGAGAAGGGGGTATTTTAAAACTAGGTAATGATTGGCAAGAAGCCATAGGATGGCTTGATTATCATACTACTAGTGAGGATGTAGTGGCATCTTGGTGGGATTATGGATATTGGATAAGTGGAAACTCTAATGCAACGATTCTAGTCGATAATGCCACATTAAATGGGACAAAAATTGGAAATGTTGGGTGCATGTTAGTCTCAAATCCACGAGAGTCACTAAAAATAGCTAAGATATATGACGTAACCTATATTGTACTCTTGGTGTCAGATGGATATGGAGCTTTCGGACTTGATTCTGACTTAGGAAAAGTTCCATGGTTTGTGAGAATTGGAGAACAGATGGGAAATATAATTCAGATAGATCAAAAAGAATACATAGAATACGATAATCGAGGACAATTCATTCAGGGTTATGTTGACAAATTCTACGATTCTGTATTTTGGGCGTTATTTACTCAAGGGGTTACAGATGAAGCTTATACAAGTCGGATTACGCAATATAGTCCAATAAAGGAACACGCTCCAGACACGAAAGGATTTTCTGCTGAATATGCTGAATATGCTGATTACTATGAACTTGCATACAAAACAAGCAATGATTGGGTTTTTATTTGGAAAATCAAGTGGGATATTATACCACCAGGAGCGGTTGCGCCTTAATCCTTTTTTATTGCCATAAGAATAATCAAGAGGATTTTCCAAAACCCTCTAATCTAATTTTTCTCATATTCAGCTTAATTTCTCTTTTATAACGTTTTAATGGAAGTTATTAAGTATCAGTGATAACTACGATTCCTTTTTATGTTTTATCCACATTAACTGCTTCAGAAATACTAAAAAATGCATCTATTGCTGTTTTGATGAAATTTCTGGATTAACCGAATTTTTTTACCAAAATTCTTTATTGAAAAATCCATATTGAATAGATGCGAATAAAAAATTAAATAATCGTGGATTTAGTAACAGCATCTACTCAACTTATAACAGTTATAAAGGAATTTTAATTAAGCAATACTCGAATGATCATTACCTTTTGAAAACCAATTTTATTCAATTCGTACTTTTAATGATATCAACAAGGTTTGTCACTGTCGTGCAAAAAACGGAATTGATTAAATTTTTCTTGGAATATGGGTTCAATATCTCTCCAGATGCACTCCAATACGCGTTAGATTGGTTATCACAGAAAAAGATTTCAGAAGAATTTTTTAAAAAGAATATTACAAGAGTTCCCAATGAAATTACAGTTATAAATTTGGAAATAATGAAAAAGTTTCTAGAGTCGTACGATGAATCTACTAAAACAGTTTTAACTGCTAATCAATTGAAACCTGATATAAATGCAGTAGAAATTGATGATAAGATTGTTAAATCTAGCTTTTTTGATCTTCATCGTACTCCTCCCAATTTAACAATTCAGCTAGATATACCAGAGAAAACAATACAGAAACCGGAAGTTGATGCTTTTAGAAAATTGTTTCAAAATCGATTCATCAAACTTTCGAGAATTATAAAAGAACGATTAGGTAGTTCTGATACCATTCTGAAAAGAAATCTATCAATAAATGAAGTTCCAAATAATAGAAGCGGAATAGTAATTGGTATGGTTCAGGATACTCGAGTTTTACACACGAATAAATTCGTAATCCAGCTAGAGGATCCAGAAAATGAAATAACAACGAATTGTGTAATGGTTCAAGACAGTACAGGTTTTCCAGAATATCGGAACATCATTCGTGACACTGTAATAGGGATTTCAGGTGTGCTACCTAAGAATTATCGGGAAGGAGTTATTACAGCATTTTGGGGAAAAGATATTATTAGACCCAGTTTCGTACCAATTGAATTCAAACCTACTCTGAATACTCATAAGATTTTGTTTCTAGCAGACTTTCATTATGGATCGAAATTCTTTTCACGTAGTACGTTTGCGAAATTAATTGAATTCTTAACTTTGATCAATTTAAAACCTAATACGGAAAGAATAGCATCACAAATTGATTTGATAATTATTTTGGGGGATCTTATTGATGGTATAGGTCGTTTTTCAAATCAAAAAGATAAGATTCTCTTTCATTCACTTCAAGCTCAATATTCTGGCTTAGCAAAGTTAATAGCGGAGATTCCCTCAAGTATTGAGATTATAATCATTCCAGGAGAACATGATGCAACACAAGTAGCTCTACCTCAACCAGCTATTGATAAAAAGAGTGCGCAAGATCTCTTAGCTCTCCCAAATGTGAAAAGCCATGGTAATCCTCTTCGATTGTCAATTGATGATACAAAAATTCTAGTTTTTCATGGCCAAGGTAATGATACACTTTTTCGGAAAAATGTCAAATCAAAACTCTTTAACCCCATCTTAGGAATGCAAAATATCTTAGAATATCGTCATATATGTCCAGAATATGGTTCATCAATTCCTCTTGCTCCTTTCAATAAAGATTATCTGGTCATTAATGAAGTTCCAAATATTTTTGTTACAGGTCACTTCCATAAAGCTCAATTTCAAGAGTATAAAGGAGTTAAGTTAATTTCTTGTGGGACATTTCAACGACGACAACATGAAACAGAATTAAGACCAGAAGAAGAAGTTTCTCTTGGAGTATTTCCAATACTTGATACTGCCAACGGCAGCGTCGAATTATTTGACTTAAGGAGTCTATAGTAGCAATCAGTGTTTTATACTCATAACCATTCAATATTACCTGTTATCATCTTATCTTCCTTTAGAATAGATTCAATGAGCGATCTAGGGATGCTAAACCGAATTTCCTTGGTTCTACCATGTCTTCCACGAGAGACAACCCGTGCACTTATTATCCCAAGAGCATCTAACTCATTTATCAGATCCCCAACGCGTCTTTGAGTAAGAGAATCCATCCCTGTTTCACGACACAATCGAGTATATTCCTCATAAACATCTCCAGTAGAAACAACGTTAGAATTATCTGTCATTTTATCAAGTATATGAATTGATAAAATTACTAGTTTTGATTGCAGTGGTAATGTACTAATTACTTCTGTCAATGTATTACGTTCAATTGCGCCTTGAGCTTTTTTTACATGTTTTTGGAGGATATTATCAGTGCCTCCTCTCTCCGCAATTTCTGCAGAGACTCGCAGAAGATCAATTGCACGGCGAGCATCTCCATGTTCTTGTGCGGCTATGGCTGCTATCATATTAATGACTCCTTCTCCCAGAGTATCGTCCTGAAAAGCCAGTTTTGCTCTTTCTACTAAGATATCTGTTATCTCCGGTGCTTCATATGGTTTAAAAACTATCTCTTCCTCTGATAAAGATGATAAGACTCGTGGGTCCAAATATTCTTTGAATTTCAGATCGTTAGATATCCCAATTAAACTGACTTTTGCGCGGTTTAAATCAGAATTTATTCGGGTCAAATTATATAATGTTTCATTACCAGATTTTTTCACTAAGCTATCTATTTCATCTAATACAACGATGAATAAAGAATCACGCTGATCTAAACCTGCTTTAAACCTAGAAAACACTTCATCAGTTGCTAAACCTGTAAAGGGGACTTCAACCCCTAATTTGTTACATAAATCAGCAAAAACACGATAATTCGTATCTACAGTATTACAATTCATGTAGGCTACTTCAATTCGAAGGCCATGTTGTGGTGCTTTTTCACCCAGTTTATTGAGCACATATTTAGATACAGCTGTTTTTCCTGTACCAGTTTTACCAAAACATAAAATATTGCTGGGTTTTGCCCCACGAAGGACAGAAGCCAATATATATCCTAGTTGTTTGATTTGTTCCGTTCGATGTGGAAGATTTTCAGGAACAAAAGAACTATCAAGAACGTCTCGCCGTTTAAACAATTTTGGTGACTTAAGATAACCCTCGAATATCTCATCTAATGTCAAGTCTGGAGGATCGACCCTCTCCATGACTCCTTGGGTTTTTTTACCATCCAATAATATTCCTCTCGACATCTCCATTCAAAACATTGGTTCCAATAGCATTACCTGTATTTCGAGTCGAACCATAAAAGTTAGCACGTTATCATGGTATTACATAGATGCTTCAATCAATTTAATATCAACCAATTCCTAAAATAAGTAATTCTATGGTAATTGAATTTCATCGAATATCTGTTATTGTTTCGTTAACTTTCAAAATTGGTTCAATTGTCTTGGGAAACTCCTCACTCTTCCTACTTCTCGTTAAGTACTCTATCTTGCCGTTTAAATCTGATAACTCATATCTTCTACTAAATCGTTTATCAAGAAATCGTAGTTTTTCCCAGACTTTGACTGGATCTTTGCCAAGATACTGCCATGAATATTTACCTTTTCTGGGATCATTCGTTCTTTTCGAGATATATGCAACTAACCAGAAATATGGGCCGTGTAACGTACCTAGTGTGCATCTACAACCAGATTTTCCACACTTCTGCCACTTTGCGATAAGAGATGCCATAGAGGTCCATAAATTATATGATTAAAAATTCTTACCATATGTACATAAAATATTTTTTCATCAATCCAAGCAAAAATAATTGTAATATTCAAGAGATCGCTTTAAAATATACTTTAGGACGACCTCGTTGCCTCCGTTCTTCAGAAAATCGTATTACATAACCTTTCAAAATTAATCGTAATAGACTATCATAAAGAGTTGATCGCGCTATCCCTGTAATGCGAACCAACTTTGTCCTCGTTACGGGACCTTCCTTTTTCAAAATTTCTAATAAATTCCGATCTAACTCGTGAACGATGGATGGTTTAGCTTTCTGCACAGTAGATCTTAACGTTGAGGGGGTTAAATCTCTTTTTTCAATAATATTCAAGGTTTGATTGTTGGACATATAGAATCCACCAAATGGTTTTCAAGATTAATATCGAAACTCCCACAATATAAGATTCGAAAATATCCAGAAAATATGTGAAAAGGTAACATGTTCTGCTGACATGATTTATAGAAGGAAACTTGAAGATGCTTGTTTCAATGATATTGTGAAATCAGAACAGTCTCATTATTCCATTAGTACACGGGGAATTTCGTGAGCTTTTTTTGAATTGATACGATATTCAATTGGATCTCCTTCCTGGCGCTCAACAAGTCCTGCATCGATTAATCTATTAAGGTTGGTTTGAATAGTAGAAATACCAATTTCTTCTTTTAGATAATGCTCATACAATTCCTGGATTTCACGTGCTGTCAAAAAATTAGGATTAGCTCTATTTTTCACGATATTAAGAATTCTCTCTTTCTTGGTGTTAAGATCTCTTAAGGATTGAACGCTAGGCATTGGAAGAACTTCTTGAGGATATGGCTCGTGTCTCTCATTTTTTAATATAAATGACTCCATTAGTTCATCGATGCGTTTTTGTTGCTCTCTAGTTAACTGTAGATAATATTCAACAAGAGTGTGCAAAGGACCTAATGGAATTTTCCTGTCAAAAGATATGGTAATCTTACTCTCATTCGCAGTTACTTTCAATCCTGTTTCACGCATTATAACACCTGATTATTAGAGATTTGGTGATTTTCAATAAAAATTACTGATTTCTAAATCTCAGTTTTCACAAATAAGGTTAATGCATTCACTCTAATAAACTTTCATTCATACCCTAATATCATTATAAACTATCGATCCAAGATTTTTTAACCAAATTTTCGTTTGCACTTATCACAGGTTAATGCTCATTCTCATGTGAATATAGGAAAATTACATCGTTGTGAAATCGAGATAAACTCTTATTTTGTCATAATGTCCATTAAACAGAATTTTTTCGGTTTCTCATTGTGAAAAGACTTGAATTTATAATCCTTTTTTCAGCGAATATTTTCCAATGGAAATGAAGGGGTATTAATTGATTATGTGAATCATTAATATATTTCAAATAAATGTTTCTAAAATAAATAAAACATTCAGGAATCCGAAAAAAATAATTAAATTAAGTTCCATTTCCTAAAATTACTCCAATTTTTACAAAATCAGTTTTAAAAAAGAATTAACCTTTACTTCCGGTGAAAGATAATAAACACTTTTCTTATGTAATAGAAATAATCCCTATTTCCTCAAATAATAATTCCTTTTAGATGTGAATTATTAGTCAATGATGATCTCTTTCCTTGCAATTGTTTTTATTCTTGATTTTTTTCAGTTATTGTTGTCTCCATATGTTTCCTTTTCACTTAAGATTGACTTTATACTGAAAATCTTATATATTAGAGTCTTTTAAGGGGTCTTAATTAAGAAAAAAGATACTTAGTGATTTTTTATGAGTCAATACTTCGATAATTCCTTAGTTACAGACAAAGATAGGCAAAGCGACAGTAAACAAAAGGTTTTTCTTTATAACGAAGTGATAACAAATAAAACTGATGTTCAAGTAGTAGAAGCCTTATTAAAAATTCAACCTGCAACACGTATGGATTTGTGTGAAAAAACTGGTATTCCTAGAACAACAATATATGATGCACTTACTAGGTTGATGTTAAAACATGTTGTATCTAAGTTTTCTACTCCTAGGAAAGGAAAAGGAAGACCAAAAGTTTATTATAGGATCGTCTAAATGTTTTAACTTCTTCTACCAGTTTTTGAGATTAAAAATAAGTGTTAACACAGTTCTTTAAAATATCATTTATCCCTGACCCGTTGGTTTCCTATGGAACATCTGAGACTAGATGGGGCAAAGAAAATTCTCAAGATAATG
>JBHLKC010000069.1:0-13503 GCA_048887065.1 Candidatus Hodarchaeota archaeon | reverse complement strand
ACAGAAGAAGAAATAAGAAAATTATTGAGGAAAGGAAAAGATCAAATTAAAACTTGGTTAATTCAGGTTGAAAGTTTAAAAAAGCAAGTATTTTTTGGTGGGACATCACGAACGGTTATAAAATTAACTGGAAACGCACCATTTCTCGTACCAGAATTGAGACGATTACTTCAACAAGCTGGGATTGTTGTTCATGAGACTGATATTCCTTTTACTCGTCGTTTTATTATCGATCAGAATTTGCGAGCCCTTCATCCAATAGAAGTGAGGGGGACTATTCTAAAAAATGATTCCGACACGATTATTATTGAAACATCCTATGAACATGTTTCAATTGTCTCTAAGGATTTTGAAGAATATCAACCAATTGTCCTTGCATTCGATATAGAGGTAGATGAACACGGAGAGACTATCTATGAACTGCTATCTGATAAAAAAAGACGAATTACAGCAATTTCCATGGTATGGGGAACACTAGGATCAGATAATCCAGAATCTAATGTATTTATCCTTGAAAATGAAACGGATAATGCTGAAAAAGAGCTCTTATGTAATTTTCTTAAGTTTGTGAATCAGCATATAAAACCTGACATTTTACTTTCATTTAATGGAACTTTTTTCGATATACCTTATTTAGCTGCTCGAATGTCAAAATATGGGGAATCGTTAGGAAAATTAGCATTATTTAACGGAGTTCAGAACGATATCATAAAAACTCAAGTTCCTGTTGAAAGTTATCGTTTGAAAGGCCGAGCAGTTGTGGATTTAATGCCTAGAACTTGGGGAATCCATCATATTTCTGGAAAAAAAACCCTAGATACAATAGCTGAAAAAGTTCTTGGCGAAAAAAAGGTTCAATTAGAGAAAAGCCTTGGAAAACTGTGGAGAGACGGGATTAAAGGGAATCAAACTGATGTTGAATTATTCTATGATTATTCATTACAGGATGCTGTTCTCACTTTTCGATTAGGAGCTGAATTGGGAGTTTTGGACGATATTGAGCTTTGTAGATTATCAGGTTATCCTTTACCAGAGGGTGTTATCTCGACTAGTCGGAATGTTGGAGAATTAGAATTGATGCGAATCCTTCATTCTCGAGATCTATTAATTCCTTCTAAACCCTCAAAAAGAGAGATTAAGAAACGTCAAGAATTAAAAGAAAAATATCCTCATCTAGGTGGTTGGGTAATCGATCCGAGTGTAAATGAAGCTACTTTTGTGGCCATAATGGACTTTCGTTCATTATATCCAAACATTGTACGACAGCATAATATTTCTGGAGAGACTTTGATACCTAATTCTGAGGATTCTTCTCCAGAACAACGATTTAAAGAAACTCCTCGTGGAGCCCTTGCAGAGTTGATGGATCGCATTTTAAATCAGCGATATCAAACTTTAGAACTAATTGGTGAACTTAAGAAGCAAGAATTAAACCTAAAACGTATTAACTTTCTCGAGAAGAAGCAAAATTCACTCAAATTAATGGCGAACTCCTTACTTGGTGCTTCAAATTATCCTCGTGGTCGATTCTATCATTACCTTTTATCAAATTCAATTACTGGGCTAGCTCGCTCATTATTAAGCGAAAAACTGAAGAATTGGACTCGGGATTTTTCCAAAAAGAATCCCCATGATGTTTTTTTACGCTATGGAGACACTGACTCGATTTTTGTAGAATTTAAGGTGGATCTAAATCCTTTAGATTTTCAATTGTCTTCAGTAAAAGAAGTTAGAATTAGAGAAACTGGACGTCTATTGAAAGCAGTTAATGAATATCGTGATTTTCTATCAAAAAAGTTGCCAGAGTATCTCGAATTGAAGTTAGAAGATATAGCTTTGAGAATCATTTTGAAGAAAGGTCGAAAAAAAGCATATGCATATCTATCATTATTGAATTATGATGTTATAATTAAAGGATTTGAAGCCATTCGATCAGATTGGTCACCATTAGCTAAAAAAACACAAAAAACGCTTCTTGAGACTCTTTTGGCTGATTTCACTGAAGATAGAGAAAGAAAAGCAAGAGAGGTTGTTATTAACGCATGTCAACTCATATTAAGGAGTTCAAATCAGCAGCTAATTCAGGAATTGAGTATTCGTGGCCCCTTAAGACGTTCTCCTGCCGAATATCGTTCGAAGACCCCTGCAGTTGGAGCCTTTTTGCAGTATTGCAATCAGAATAGAATAAATCCCGAATTTGAATGGAAAAAGTGGGATGGATTTCCATATATTATCGCAAAAGGCTCTTCAAAACAACCTCAATATCAACGTGCTTACCATCCAGATGTATTTATTAGCAATGAGAAAAAGATTGATCGAATGCATTATGTTCGTGAAATACTTGGTGCAAGTAACCGGTTTGGAATTCAAATTAGTGAGAATGAGGCACAAGAAAGAGCTTTTATTATTCCACTGACCGTTTTCTTGAAAGAATAAACTTCTTTTATGTCCAGTATCAATTTAGAATCAGCTTTTTTTGAAATGGTGGCTTAAAATAGTTTTTAATACTGACCATTGATTTTTCTACTTTTTCGAACAATAAATTCCAGTCTGTTCTAAAGTATGGGATATTATCCAAAAAAAGATATGATGATAAACAACATAAAAAACAGTATACAGTTTGAATTGAGTGGAAAAAAAGTGATGAGAAAGTTTCTAAGTCTTTTTCTGGTTATCATCTTGATAAACAGTATATTTCAACTAAATAATCTCAACCTCATGCTTAAAAGCCAAGATATTTCTGAATTAAACGAATTTGAAAATGAAACTCCTTATTTTGATGTTGAACGTGAGATTCAACCATTAGAGGATATATACCCCAAATATTCTCCTAATCATTTTAGTATGAGTCCATTGAATGTTAATGATTATTCGAACATTAAATCAAGCGTTAAGAGTGAAGAAGCATCCCTCATAATAAACATCGATCTTGAGAAGCAAGTGTTGACTTCTAATGAGGATCTTAATTATGTTATTCAGGTAACAAAGGGTTTACAGCCTGTTTCAGGTGAAACATTCATACTTGATATAATAAAAGGTCAATACTGGGGTTGGTATTTTTACTGGCTCGAAGATTATTCAACCTATGAAGACAGAATCATTGCAACTAAACCGATAATTACAGACTCGAATGGTGAATACCAAGGCCAATTTAAACCACCTGGTAAAGGACAGTACTCCGTTATCATTCGATCATCCTCCGTAAATATTCAAGAGAGTAGATCCTTTACTGTTGCTGATATAGGATTATTTTGGCGCGTGTCTCGAGAATTTGTACCAGGGGAACCTCATTACTCTGTTGCTTACGTGTTAAATACAACTGATTTTTCACCTGTTTCCAGCGCTGAAATCACCCTAACAGGTGTAACCTATGAATATCAAGCTGGGGATTATCAAATTCAAACTATGGAACTGTTTTCTGCTACCTCAAATGAACAAGGGATTGTAGAAATTGATTTTACTCCCCCAAGTGTCATTTCTGATAATTATCATTTCTTAGCAAACCTTAGTGTTTCCTATAATGGGGAAACGGTTTATGTTTCACGTGATATTTATCGTGGCGGTTATTATTATTGGGATTGGAACAGTTACAGTGAATTTCAACATTATGAGTTCATTGTAACGACTGATAAGCCTATTTATTCTCCTGGAGAAACAATTCATACTAGGATTTTACTTTGGGAAAATGATTATCTCAAAGTTACAAAAGAGCCCATTGAGACTTCATTCATCCTTAAAATCCTTTCTCCGTCTCAACATACTTTAATTTATAAAGAACTTAAGACTAACAGTTATGGTGTGGCAAAATTTTCTTTTTCCTTAGATACTGAAAGTGAGCTGGGTAGTTATTATATTGTCACTCAAAAAGCTGAAAGCCTTGCTTCAGTCGAGGTTCGTGTCGATAAATATGAAAAGCCATCTTTTCGTGTCAACATTGCTCTAGACAGTGAATACGTGCCTCCTGGTAAAGTTGTTTCGGGTAATATCGTGGCCGAATATTATTTTGGAAAACCAGTTATAAATGGAGAGGTTGAATTAGCAATTGGGAATTTTGATGTTATAACTGGAACCACTGATTCTAATGGATATTGGGAATTCAGATATAAACTCCCAGGAGAATCCTCCTTTGAAGATATTAATGCTATTCCAATAGATTGTACAGTAATTGATACTGTTGGTAGGCAAGTTGCCAGTTCAGTTTCCATTCAAATCAGTAAGGAAATTTATACTTGGGCTTATATTAATCCATGGTTTCCTAAAGTAGGAGAGAATGTAACAATTTATTTTGGAGCCTATCAATATTCAGGATGGGATTGGTGGAGCTGGAGCCCCTTAAAAGAAGCTGAGGTCGATATAAAGCTTTTTGCAATGACGGGCGGATTCATAAATCCATATATTGAGACTCTTTCATCTAAAACAGATTCTAATGGACGTGGTCAAGTTGAGTACGAAATACCTACCAACATTCTTAGGTTCTATTCCAGATTCAAAGGAGTGGTTGAAGTTAACGCTGGAGATGGAAGAAAAGGAACATCAACGTTCTATTTCACTGTCGATCGGAATCTAGTTGAGGCTTCCCTATCAGCTGATAACTTTAAGTCAGGAGATACCGTTGGATTAGAAGTAGCTATAAAGAATGCGGTTTATGATTCCCCAATCGAAGGTAATGTTCGAATTAGGATATTTGATGCTGATTTTGACCAATTTGGAGAAGAAATTGAGCACATACCCACTTCAGGCCGTCTTATTAATTTTAAACTCTCTTCCTATGCTCCAACTGGAAAATATTTAGTGTATATTTATCTAGAAACGTCATTCGATAATGAATGGGGTTTCTGGACTTATTATCGCTACTCTACAACAATAGAATTTCAAGTTGGATCCTCTCATAAAATTTCATTGATACCTAATCAATCTAGTTACTCCTTGACAGATAGCTTAATATTAACTGGTTCTTTGCAAGGTAATACAAACGCCCCTATTATGGTTCAGTTTATCAAAAAAGGTATTGTAGTTACAGAGTATATTTCTGCTAATTCTGCTTCTGATTTTAACGTTTATATTGCAGATATAGGATTCTTAGCTCCAAAATTTTGGGTATACGCTTTCGCAATTCTTGAGGATGGCAATATTGTTGATTCCTATCTTAGCCTTGAGATCGATTCAACTATTTTAATCGAGATAAGTTCTAATAAAGAAGTTTATGAGCCAGGAGAAAACGCTGAAATTGAAATAAAGGTTTATGATTCAAAACAAAAACCTATTTCAGCAGTTCTTGCAGTTTCATTTATAGATAGCTCAGTATTTGGAGTTCAACCTGATCCTGAATCGGAAAATGAACATTTCAATGAATATGATTATTGGCCGTCTGTGTGGACTGTTTCTTCTTGGAAAAGTCGTCAGAATGATTGGTGGTTCTGGTGGTGTGACGATATTAGATTTGGGGGAAATTTTTATTATGGAATGGAAGAAGATGTATTTATTACTTATGATGCTCCAGGACAAATAAGTGGAAGAGAAAAAAGCGATAGTAATCAAGATTTAGGATTAAAAAGTCAAAAAATCCGCGATTATCTGCCTGAAAACGCATACTGGAGCCCCCAAGTAATTATTGAAAATGGATATTTAAAAATCGATTTAACTTTACCTGATACGATAGGGGAGTGGACAGTACGGGTTGTTGCGACCACATCTTCAGGTTTTGGCATTTTAACTAAGTTCTCATTTAAAACATTTCTACCCTTTTTCGTCGAGATTGATAAAGAACCTTTTGTGATGCAAGATGATGTATTTGTTCTCAAAGGAGTTGTTTACAATTACCTAAATGAGCTTGTTGATATCGATTTAGAGTTAGAAACAGAAACTGGGCTTCTACTTTTGGGCCATTCAAAACAGAAATTACGCATACCTAGCGGTTTTTTAGGGTCTATCGGATGGGCATGCCTAGCACAGGACGCTGGATTCTTTAATATTACTTTTTATGCAGGGACTTCATTAGAAAACGGCACAAAATATCAAGACGCCATTAGAGAACCTTTAGAAGTCATTCCTAACGGAGTTCCTTTGATATCCAAAACTAGTGGTTTTATATCCAGTAGTCCAACGTTCTCATATGTTCATCATATTGAAACAATCCAAGAGAGGGAGTTTTTGGAACTGTCTCTTGGCCTAGGCTCAATAGCCCTTAATTCATGGGAGCGTCTTATTAGATATCCATATGGATGCACAGAACAAACAATTTCAAGATTGATACCAGACGCATTAATTTTGGAGTATCTAAAGCAAACTGGACAACTTACTAACAAAACTGAGGAATTAATCATGGATATGATTACATCAGGTCTATCTCGTTTATATAGTCAACGTCATAGCGATGGAGGATGGGGTTGGTGGCAATCTGATGAGTCTCGGGTGTACATGACTAGCCTTGTCCTTTATGGATTAGGAATTATTAATAAAACTGGAATTCATATTGAATCCTCAATAATCCAAGACGCTTTAGATCTGCTGGTTGAGTACCAGAATATTGACGGCAGTTGGGACATTGATTCTTGGAGAAATATTGACAAAGTTTCGTTCACTGCATTTATCTTAAGATCGATCTTACTATGGAAAGATTTTAGTGGATTATCGGCTTCTATTACAGAAGCGATAAATTATATTACGATCTCTTGGAATGATATTACTACAAGATCCACGTATTTAGCAGGATTATATCTAGATAGTGTACCTGCCTCTGGTTTTGGTTTCACTTCTTTCGAAACATCTCTTCTAACTTACTTACGAAATGAGGTTCAATTATCGTCAGAGGGATATTATTGGAGTTATGCAACTGAAGAAAAATATTGGTGGAGAGCTCTTGGCGGTGATATTGAGATAACTGCCTTAGCACTAAAAGCGTTGGTTGTGGATGATCCTGCTGGTTCAATGCCTATTATTCGGGGGGCTGTTCAATGGTTATTACAGCAACAATCTTGGTATGGTTGGGGAAACACTGCAGATACCGCTGCAGCGATTTCTACAATCATTTCAATCAATCAGAATGAGATAAGTTCAAACGAAGATGCTGAAGTTACTTTAACAATCAATAATCAGATAGTTGGGAAATATGATCTCTCAATGTCAAATCAACCCACTTTCTATTTGAATCTTGAGGATCTACTCGTAGAGAGTTTAAACAACTTCAGCTTGTCAAAAAATGGAAATGGAAATGTAAGTTACTACTTCTATGGTGAGCAAATTCTTCGAGATCTCCCAACTATAAATATTCCTGATGAAATAACTGCTGCTCCTGGACAAGAGGTAGAATTATCCATTGATCTTAGTCCTAATTCTGTAAAAATCTTCGCCTTTGATCTCATTATCCGTCCTTTAAGCGGAGACATCACTCCTATGATAAATCTCTCACAAACAATCACACTGCTTACGCAACAAACCTCAGTTTCTTTCAGCTATCTTTCCCCCTCTAAAGTTGGAACTTATGAAATAAGTGGAGTTGAAATCTCCTATAAATTGTCTGACTACGAACAGGAACAATTTTCGCCAGGGATTATTACTAGAAGGTATGGACCTATTAAACTTGAGGTTGTTGAGCCTAATGAGGGAGTACTTCTACAAATACCTTCCAATCCTAATCTTTCAATGAAAACCAATAATGAGAAGTCAATATCAATGACTAGCAGTTCATCCGATCTTCTAGTAACACGAGAATATACAAAAAAAGAAGGTTTTATCAAAGGGGATTTTGTACAAGTAACCTTAACTATTACGAATAATAAGGAGACAGAGAACTTCATTATGTTGGAAGATGTTGTACCTATTGGATTTGAATTAGATGAAAGTACTATTCAACACCCAACTGAAACATATCAAGTTACACCAAATGGAATAACTTTTTTCTTTCCAGAATTAGATATTGGAGAAATGAAAGTAGTATACGGATTAATTGCGGTTAATGTTCGACAATCAATTGTGTCCCCAGCCAGATTATCAAGTATGTATGACGATTGGGTGGTAATGAGTGCATCCGAGATTTTAGGTGGTACAAGGGTTCCAATAGACCCGAAAACAGGGGCTATAATCCAAGATCTTCAAGCCCCTCGTCTTGAAAAACTAGTAATCAAGGAGACATTTCAAGGATACAGAGCAGGAGTTCATGTCACAGTTGATGCAGTAGATAACTGGAACATTGCTAGTGTTAGGTTATTCATTAAACAATCAACTTGGAATGTTTTTGAGTGCTCAGAAGAAAGTGATGGTTGGAAAATCTTAGCTATGGGACTAAGCGAAGGTAAAACCCAGTTTTATGTAGAGATCATTGATTATGCTGGGAATGTTATGGTCAGTGAACCATCCATCAGATATTTAGAGCTTCAAGATCTTATTATCCCTGTTATCCCTATTTTGGGCCTTTTGATTATTGCGATCCTAGGAGGGATTTGTGCGAACGTTTTTATAAAGAAGAAACAAAAATAACTTTCCTCTCCTCTTTTTTTTTTAGAGCTTCTCAAAGCTGAAGGCCTGATCTTAAATCTGCATCAATAAAGTCTGGTTACCGCTCTTGTTCCGAAACCACAGAGCGAATCTTCTTTAGCTCTGTTAACATCTGCTTACGAAGAATTGCGATTCCAGTTGCTCGATCTTCTTCTCGTCGTTTAGTTATTGACGCGAGTGGACTGAGAGTAGGTGCTTTAGGAGGTTTGGCTACTGACGGGAATGAGATCTTTGGGATAGATGGAGTTGTGGGCTCTTTTTCTGGAGCTTTAGGAGTGGTAGATGATGGTTGTGATATTGAAGGTGTTTCAGGAAATGAGAAGCTGAATTTAGGTGGGGATGTCACTGTTTCAGTTGGAGGAACCGCTTTTTCAACCGAAGGCTGAGTTTGTGGTTGACTTGGAGTAATAGGAAGGGTAGTTGGGGCTGTTAGTTTAATGGGTTGCGGTTCGGGGACTTTAACAGTCTCAATAGTGGGTTTGGGGGTCGTGGGTTCTGGAATACGTTCTATAGCTTTTGTTAAAGGTGTTTCTGATCCAAATAATTGGTTAACAGAAGGAGTTTCTGGAATCTCAGTGTCTCGGATCTCTGCAAAATTAAATTCTCTAGTGATACGTTCAAGGGTACTAGAAGTAATATACCCCTCTAAAAGGGATTCTTTCAACATACGCTCAAAACGAAGAGCTGCTACTTGAAATGCATGAGCAATATGAGCGTACTCTTCTATTGGGAGATCCTTTAACTTCAAGGAGGTTTCAAACTTAAACTCGCGAGTTTCTTTGTCAGACTTCCTTTTAAAGAGTTTAACCACTGCGTTTATCCGTCCTCAGTTCTTTAATTAAACTATTAATGAGAAGCTAATAATATTTTCTTTTTGAATAATAATTTTTATTCTTAAAATGCATCCTAAATAAATTCTATTCAATTCATAGTAATTGCATTTTAAAAACTTGAGCTTATGCAAAAAATTTCATTAAAGTCATAATGATCATGACAAAATTATCTACCCGATTTAAATAATAGTAAACGGTATCTTATCTGTTATCCTCTTGAAAAGATTATTAATCTGCCAAATTTCATTCTGAAATGATTTAGACTCGAAATGGAACTATAATAAAAACTTTTAACTGATTTTAATGATTATTTATTGAATTAAATTCTCCTTCTTTGAAGAACAATAAAAGTCTTAATCAGTTCGCATTTCATCCTTTTTTTTGAAGACTGAATTTTCGAACTCGGGATGTAGTAATAGTGACAAAAGTAAAGGTAATTTTAGTTGGAGTGGGAAATGCTGCTTCTGCATTCGTACAAGCATTGAAATTTTATGAAAACAAACCAATTGGGTACAAATATAAGTCAATTGGGGGATTACGCATCGAAGATATTGAGATCACAGGTGCATATGACGTTGTCGAAGGTAAAGTTGGGAAAGACCTAAGCGAAGCCATTTTCTCAGACCCGAATGTCGCTCCACGATTTGTGGAATATGACTCACCCATTGGAGTTGAAGTAAAGAAAGGACCAGTTCTCGATGGGATCTCTCCGATGTTAGGAGAGACAGTTCAGGTTAGTGTTGCTCCAAAAGTTGATCTTGTTAAAGATATGAAAAGTAATGGAGCAGATATGGTGATTTCATTATTACCTTCTGGTGCAAAAGAAGCAACATATACTTATGCCGATGCGGCAGTTAAAGCAGATTTAGCATTCATTGAGGCCGCTCCAACACCGATCTGTACTGATGAAACATGGGTTCGAAAATTTAAAAAAGCAAATCTCCCTGTTGTAGGAGATGACCTTCAGTCTCAGCTCGGCGGAACTCGAATTCATAAGGGTTTATTAGAAATGCTTAATTCTTTTGGTGCAAAGGTTCAAAATACGTATCAGCTGGATGTTTCAGGGGGAAGTGAAGGGATGAACACTTTGTACACAGATCGAAGATTTGAAAAACGACGAATTAAGACAGAAAGCATAAAACGAGTACTTCCTTATCTCACTGATGACGATATTGCCTCAGGTACGACTGATTATTTAGATTTCTTGGGTAATGAAAGAACAGGATATTTCTGGATATATGGAGGATATTTTTTAAACACCCCATTTAAGATAGATCTTACCATAAAAACTATAGATGGACCCAATGCTGCAGGGACGCTTGTAAACGTAGTTCGTGCTACAAAATTGGCGATAAATAGAGGAGTTGATGGTCCGTTGATTTCTGTGTCCGCTTATGGGTTTAAATATCCACCAATACATGTTGGAGAACAGGATGCCGTGAGAAGATTTGAAGAGTTTATTGAAGGGGAGCGAGCTGACTAAGACTGATTCTTAATATGCTAAATAACTCAGCTATTGTAGTCTGAAGTCAAATAGACATAAGATTAGATGAAGATGATGAAGACCGTTCAAATACTTGTCTCAGGACGCGTCCAAGGAGTTTTTTTCAGAGTTTATACTCAGAAATTTGCTCGAGAACTCCAAGACGTGACTGGATACGTAAAAAATCTTCATGATGGACGAGTAGAGATTGTAGCTGAGGGGTCCGAGGGTTCTCTTCAAAAACTAGTAGAATGGTCTCGATATAAAGGATCTCCTGCGTCTCGAGTATCAAATATTAAGGAAAATTGGAAAGACATCGACCAAAGGCAATATTCTGGTTTTAACATTACATATTAAAAATTGTATCAGAGAATAGAAGTAACCTGATTTTGTATAACAAGACCTCTTGGTTAAAAAATAGCAGACTATTAAATAAGGATCTTTTTTAAGATTTTTTTGATTCTGAACTGTTTAATTACTAACTATAGTGTAATCTATAGGACAAACTTCAAAAGAGAATAATTTAAGAAATTTAGCTCGATTTATCTATTATTCATGATTTTTGTCAATGGAGAAAATCCCTTTGGAAGCATCTTTAGAATATGAAGACAAAGTTATATGTGACAGTCCTTGCCAAAGATGCAAACATTCTCGAGAAAAGAGCGTAGATTCACATGGCCAAGATATAATATGGTACTGTCGCACTTGTCAAGTTAAATATCTTTGTAATGATGTTCTAGGGAGAGACAGGAGTAGTTCAGAGTATATCTGCACGAAATGTGGTAATTCCGTAAATGAAATGACTGTTGAAAGAGCTCATCAATTAGGATTAGCGTTTGGGATTCGGATTACTAGAACAGCTCAAACACAACGTCCAATTGAAGAAATACGGAGAACCTGGTTCTACTCACCAGGAAGATCAATTTTTTCGAAAGATTTTGTCACAGATCTGATAAATCTCGAAACATTGGATGTTCCTCAGATTAAAGATATAATGTATCATTCAGATCTCTCATTTAAACCTGAACAAATGAACCTTGAGAAAAAACGCTTACTTTGGGATATTTTTTCAAAGAAACCAGGAATAATAAAATCTCTTCATAATTCACTAATTACGCGATCCGAGCATAGAAGGGTTGATTTGATTATCCGAGCATTAGTAAATTATGAAGTTTTTGATTGCATATATTTGAGTTCGATTATTCCTGGTCAGATTTCTGGCACGATTGACTTAATTGGTATCGATAAAACGACTGGAGGGATCGTTTGGATAATAATACAGGAAGAAATGATCGATGAACAATTGATCAACACTATTCTGAATGAGATAGTAAGTATTCCGCATTTGGAATTTATGGGGGTTGAAAGAATATTACTTCTAACTCGAAAATGGATCTGGATGGCAGCGGAGATTGCCCGTAAACAAGGGATAATTGCTACTAGATGGAAGCGATTAAAGCTTGAACTTTGGGAGGAGGATTCCTTATTTAATTATAGAAAGCTTTAAAGAGTAGGTTTTGAACTATTATTTCTTTAAATTAACCCATAATCATTTCAAAACACTAAAAGAAATTACGGATCCATTTTAAATCATTCAATATTGATACATTTTTTTATCCAGTAAAAAACATTGCAGGTTCATTGAAAACTAAAATAATTTAAAACAAATTACTCCAAAAATAAGTTACTATTTACCGAATATTTTAAATAGCTGGTTGTAAAAGTTTAAAAAAGTTTATTAAAAGAAATTCAGAGAATCTTCGAGGTAAATCAAGAGGAAAACCTTTGGGATAACTTTATTAGTAATGATCCAACCACACAAAATAATAATAGTAAAGTGTCACTCTGAATTCTTTACTCTTTGAAAAATGATCGTAACCTATTAAAATACGAAAAGAGGTTAAGAAGAGAAATGAGCTTTCTAATGAAGATTGTGCTTGCTGGTGATGGAGCAGTCGGCAAAACAGCATTACGTGAACGATACCTAGGAAAAGGATTTAGTAGTAATTACATGATGACAATTGGTGCTGATTTTGCTCTGAAAGAAGCTACAATACGAGAAAAATCTATCAAATTCCAAATATGGGATCTAGCAGGACAACCTCGATTTGGAACAGTACGGAGTGTATATTATTATGGCTGCTTAGGGGCGCTACTTCTTTTCGATGTCACCCGTCCTGATACTTTCACAAATTTGGAAAACTGGTTAGATGAAATTTTTAAACATAACGGTAAGGGACTGATTCCCGTCGTTCTCCTTGGGAATAAAGTTGACTTACGTGAACAATTCCCCAATCATGTAACTGATGGTCAAGCGGAAGAATTTGCAGATAATCTTTCTAAGAAAACCATGGAATCTGGTTTTCCAGTAAAATATATGCCAACCTCTGCGAAAACAGGACTTAATGTCAGCGCAGCGTTCGATATGCTTGGAAACGTTTACTTAGATTACGTTGAAGCTGCTCAATCCAAATAGTTTCTTCTTTTTCCTCTCCCTTTGTTCTTTTTTGGGATATACTCCACTTCCCATTTCAGGGCAAAAAATTTTGATAAAGATTTATAGCTTGATTTGGTCGATCGAACCGACTATTCGGGCTCCTTCTATTGTAGGAATTGTTGGAGTTCCCATTAATAGTACAATATAACGGTGTTTTGCATATTTTGCATATCCTCTAGTGAGATAGGAAATTGTAT
>JBHLKC010000068.1:4423-13614 GCA_048887065.1 Candidatus Hodarchaeota archaeon | reverse complement strand
TGTTTCAAGATCGTGAATATACTTATTCTCAGACAGGAGGATTCCATTCGTTTCTAAAATGAAATCCATCTAGTCTGGAATTTGTTGAAGAACCGCTAGTAAATGTTCTCTACAGAGTGTTGGTTCACCGTTCTGAAAGACTTATCTAATGAGGACATTTCTGGCCTTTTATGCCATGTCTTAATCAGAGCTTTCTTCCTGGTTCACTGAGTCGTGCCTGTCGATCTTCAGGTCTTATCGTCTCTTTGCAGGCGTTTAACGTCTCCGTAGAACTCTCGGCGACGGGATGAATTATTCTCTCTTAAGTTACTTTCACTTCACTTAATTGAGTTAGCTGCAGCTTACTTATTTATAAACCTACTAAGCTCTGTGATTAAAATTGAACTTCATGAAACACAGTTATTCTAAGACTAGGAGAGAGAAATCGAGATTATTCACCTTACATTCCGATGTGATCGGTTTTTTGCTTGTTAATATTACTCAGTGACATCTTTTCCCTTTTCGGTAATGTTTTTCCTACCTTTACACTTCCTTTATGCTATCTTTTCAGTCCATTAATTACAATTTTTGCCTATTCAGCAATCAACTTGCATCATCCCCACTTAGACGGATTTTTTGGCAGTTATTTATCTGACTGAGGTTCAACAATGTTTTTGCTACTTGTTTAGCACTATTCCATTTTCCTTTTTGTGAATACCAAGCTGTTTTTTGAGACTAACAATAAACACATCTTAAATTGCATCCCACAACATCTCCTGTCACAATTCCTCTATAAAAACGGCTGGAATATATAAATCGATAATATTTTCTTAGTGGTTGGTTCACGAGAGAGTCTTTACACACTTGCGCAATAGTCCTTCTAGTTAGAGTCATTGTGCGGAATGTTTCCATGTTAACGCATCTATATCTTTGTGTATAACAGGTAAATTAGAGCAAAAAATTCTTAGCAATAAAAGGAACAACCTCAGCATATGCAAGATCAGATAATTAATGCCATTGCAAGTGGACTTAAAGGAAAATGGACTCATATCAATCCAAAAAAAGCTTTAGTTGGGTTAACCCCTACTATAGCAAAGAAAAAACCCAACAACGATGCACATTCATGTTGGGAGTTGCTGCATCACATTGTTGTTTGGCAAGATGCCATAAATAGGCATATCCAAGGCGAATCTATCGATTGGAATGAAATCGAAGAAACAGACAATTGGCCGACGATGGAAGCGTTGAAAGATGACTCAAATTTTGACAGTCTTTTAAACAGATTTTATTCAAGTATCGAAGAAACAACAAATCTTGTAAATAGTGTTGATTTCACCCAAACATCGGCAGGAAAGCCTGAATTATCAGTAATCAAGCTATTCCTAGTCCTTCTTCAGCACAATTCTTATCACATAGGTCAAATTATTACTGTCAGAAAATGTATAGGAGATTGGCCTCCTACAGCAAACAGCAATTAATAGATAATATCTTGTGTAAATTCAAAAATCAAGCTCACAGCTTCTTTTAACAGCATAAAAAATTATCCTCGGAGCGAAAGTTCTGATTTGCATTAACAACCATAACAATTATTTACTATGATTCTATTATTTCAGTTTATTACGTATGTACAATGCCTGTAATCGTAATGCTTGTCCAATATGAGTAACAGTGTGCATAACATTGAGACAAATCCATTCTCGTAGCGATATCTGGGATTTCGACTCAACTGAAACCTTCAGAGGCTTATTAAGATCCTCATCTGTTAATTTGAGTTGAACCTGTTTAAGTAATTGAAGTGTTCTTTCGTATAGCTCAATATATCGTTCAATGAGGTTCAAGTTCATATTCATTTCAAATTTAATTGAAGAATCATTGAAATCAGGTTTGAGAATCTTGTAAGAATTCTTGTATAAAGGTCTGAGCCCGTGAACATATACTTCTGATGCGGTTGATTCTCCGTTGAACAGTGAACATTCAAAAGATTCTTGAAAATGTTCTTTACGAGTAGATAATACCTTTTTCAAATAAGAAAATTGTTTTTCTAAGATCACTATTGATTCATTCATACTTTAAGCGTCCTACTTTTCTTGATTTCAGATTTAATTTGATTAATTACTTTGAACAATAGATTGACTTGCTTGGTTATAGTCTCTCCAATTGTAGATTATTTTAGAAAATAAATGTTTGATATTTGGTTTCACTTAAATTATTCAACAAAATCGATTAAATCATTTTTGCAACCAAATGGAACTATTATTACCAAAAAGTAAGCATCTATAGCAACCTGTGTTAATGGAAATATCTCCAAACCAGAAAGATACACTGACTAACATTTATAATTTTTATTTGAATCTAAAGATTCTGTCAAGTAAAAATTTTAAACAACCGCATAGTGAAACTGTTGGGATAATAATGACTTATTTTGAGGTATGTCCAACTAAATTGGCCCTGAAATTATTTAAGAAGTGGAGTTTTGAAGTTGTTAGAGACATATGGTTTGGTTTGGTGACATTTTCTGAGATTTTAAAAGCTAATCCTGGTTTAAGTACAAAAGTTTTGTCTCAAAGACTAAAAGAACTTGAAGAATACGGGATAATAAAGAAGAAAATAATCAGTGTGACACCCCTGAGGGCCAAATATCAACTTACTGAAAAAGGCCTTGCCTTGAACAAAATAATGTATGATTTCGCTATGTTTAGTTATGATTATTATCTTGATAAACTATTCAAAGAAAACCCTCCACCACGATCAGAAATGGCAGAAAAAGTAGCAAAAGCATTCAAAATCGATTTAACTAATCCATATTAAGGTTAATCCTAGTGAAACAAAGGAGCTTAATGAAGTCTTAGTGACTAATCATTGTAGCAACAATAGGATTTGTAACAATTAAAGAAAGACAATTCCTAGTGTTGCAGGCCAAATTATTCTAGTTCATATACTTAGCGTTTGTACATGCATAAAAAACTGAATAAATGGTTTGTTACCATTTAGTAACAAGTTATTTTTAAATTCAGGGAAAGGAAATTGATTGGTGTTTTAAAAATGGTAATTACCGTCAACCACGTTGAAATCCCAGTTCTTGACTTAGAAAAAGCAAAGGAATTTTATGAAACAATTTTCAGTTGGACTGTCGATTTAGAATCTATGCCGAATTATGGATTGGTTGAATTAAAAGATACAGCCAGCATAGGATTCTTTGTTGTAGAAAAAATCCCTGACCATGGAGTTAATGTTGTTTTCGAAGTTGAAGATATAAACAAGAAGCTAACAGAAATAAAAAAAGCTGGTGGGGAAGTGAAACGCGAAAAATACGAAATAGCTCCTGAAATTGGATACTCAGCTCAGTTTCAAGATTGCTTTGGTAATGAATTTGGATTGTTTTCCAGAAAATAGAAATTTTATAATTAGGATTCCTGATTCAGTGTTAAGAACACTAAAGTATGCAGCTTTTGTATTTTGAATGCTGAAGCTAGCTTCTCATTACCTTCACGATAACGTTTATATGAAGGTTCTAGTGTCTTATATTCGATTTTAATGGAGCTAAAATAGATGGTCGCAATTGAAAGGGTTGGAATATATATATTTCCAGAGGTTGAAGAATTAGATTTCGTTGGAGTCTATGAAGTTTTAGCAAAAACTCGTTCTATGAAAGATGAAGGGAAATTACTAATTAAAACCTCCCTACAAGTAGAAATTATAGCCTCTAAAGAGATAATTACCTGCGTTAATGGGTTGACTGTACAACCTCATGCAATTGTAGACAATTTTGATGGATATGACCTTATAATAATCCCTGGTGGGAGAGGGGTTAATAAGCTTATGAAGAATGTGAAATTACTCAAAAATCTCAAAGACTTTGCCAAGGAACATATAGTATGTTCTGTGTGTACAGGAGCATTTGTTCTTGGTGAAGCAGGTCTTCTGGCTGGAAAAAAGGTTACTACTCATCATAAGGCTAGAGAAGCACTAAAAACCTACTGTACTGTAACCGAATCGCGTGTTTATGTTGATGGTAATGTGATCTCATCAGGTGGCGTCTCATGTTCTATGGATTTGGGTGTAAAAATCTTAGAAATAATATACGGAAAAAAAATTGCCAAGCAAGTAGCAGATCATCTAGAAATTCCCCTTGAAACCATTGATAATAATAACACTCTCAAATATCCTATTAAACCTATTCCTAACGATCGTACAAATGAACTTTTTCAACAAGCATGTGAAAATGAGAACATGTCAGCTAAAATCGGAAAAACTCTGTCTCCTGAGGAAAATGAGATCAGAAGATTTATTTTGACGGAAGCTCCTGTATTAGGACGTCTTCCATCTATCACTGAGATAGAACAGACTTTTAATCAGTTTACCGAAGATAATATTTCAACAATTCTAACAAAATTAGATCAAGTCGACGTAATTCATTTAACAAAGGATCAATTGAACATTGCTGCAGCGTATCCGTTTTCAGGAGAAACGACGCCTCATTTAGTCATTTTGAAAAAAAGATCCTATAAACCCATATATGCAATGTGTGCTATTGATGCTTTGGGAGTAGGATTCATGTTTAATTGTGATGTGGTTATAGAGTCCAGTTGTGCTCATTGTAATGCTAAAATTAACGTTGTAATCGAAAATAAAGGAATTATATCCTTAACTCCTGATGAACTAGTAGTTTGGGGGGATATGGAGTATTCTAGTTGTGCTGCAAATTCCTTATGTAAGAATATCAACTTTTTCTGTTCAGACCAACACTTCTCAGAATGGCAAAGAGACCTCCCGACTCGGCGAGGGCAGCTCTTGACTATCCAAGAAGCTTTTTATTTAGGGAAAATGTTTTTTGAGAATAGATTAAAGGGAAAATAGGAAAATTAAATGTGTCTGAGTGCACATAATATGACATGAATCATGAAAAACAACATATCATTTATAAGCTATAAAGAGAAAGAACAGAACTATTATGTTTATTTCTATTCAAATAAAAAGAATTAAATCGCTAATATTGATTACAATAATTCTTATTGCATTAGAAAACTATTTGATTACCTTCAATGCCGCTAGAGCTAATAATGATAGTCCAATTACCCCCAATGACGAATTTTTTGAGGTTGCAATTGACTTTTTTGATATCAATCCTGAAGAATATCGATTGGTTGTCATAGGGGCAGTAACAAATCCATTAACTCTCTCCCTAGATGAAATAAAAGCAATGCCCGTTACATCTGAAATTGTTCGTTTAACCTGCGTTGGTTACCGACCCAGAGTCAACAATCTGACAGGTGTGGCTAATTTTACAGGTGTAAAATTATCCTACATCTTGAACTTGGCAGAAATAGATCTTGAGAAGGCGAAAGACATTTCTTTCCACACTCCCGATCCAGAAGGGTATTCCACTAGTTTAAACACGACTGAAGCATTCTGGGAAGATGTGATCCTCGCTTATGAAATGAATGGCGTTCCTCTTCCTAAAAACCAAGGATTTCCATTAAGAATAGTTTGCCCTCGAATGTTTGGATACAAATGGATTAAATGGATTGCATCAATTAATGTCACTACTTTCGATTATAAAGGTTATTGGGAGAGTTTAGGGTTTGATGACTCCCCATATGTCGATATCGATCTTCCTATATATTATACATTGACATCAGGGAATGATACAAGACGAATTTCATGGCTTGGATTGGAAATCTTTCTACCTGCTTTGATAACACTTACTCTCTTTCAATTGCAACAGAAAAAGAAACGACTTCAATGATCACAAATTAGTTAATCATTCTAAAAGAAATGGTAGTACCAATGGTTGTTTATTTAAAAAAAACTATATCTTAAACGTTAAATTCTAAAACAATATTCATTTGGAGACTAAGATAAATCCAATTTTAGAATGAATTCATTATCAGTATAAATTTCAGTAATCATTGTTTTAATAAACATGCAAATCTCCCTTTTCTCGATAAGAAAATTTTAAGGATCCCCTTCTATCATTCAATCGCAAAATACTATAGTCATAAATAAAGAAAAAGACGGTAAGTTCTAGTATTCTGAGGATCTATCAATGAATAAATGCCCTAAATGTGGAAATTCAATTATAGAGAATTCAACTTTTTGTGGATCTTGTGGAATAAATCTCGCTGACCTGTCAAAAAAAGATAGAGAACTCTCAAGGAAAAGTAAACCCCTCTCCCCCTCTCCACTATCTGATCATTTAATGAAAAAAAAGAGTCCTTTAAAGCCAATTGTTATTGCTACATTGATTATTTTTGCATTTATATTTGTTTTTTTCGGTCCTGTATTACTTGGTTTGTACAATAATGACAATTTGGAGTATTTAGGAGAGATCCCAGAACTATTAATTCCAACAGGCAATATTACAACTCTAAAACTTATTTTACGCAATGAGTTTGGTCAAATTGATATCAAAACAGATCCTGAGCTCTCATCCTTATTTTTAGGTAGGATTAAGGTATGGGGACCTGAAGGCTATAACCTCACTAATGCAAATAAATATGAAAGTTCACAATTAGATTCAGTTGCCACAATTAGCTTCTTAAGTGGGGGAAACTCAGACAGGGACAATCCCTATTTATATGATTTAGATATTTTGATCAAACCTAATGTAATTATTGACATTGACGTCGCCACTTCAACAGGTGATTTAAATATTAGAATAGATAATTCAGCGATAGTCGATTTTCAAGTTTCAACCGTTACTGGCCATACAGAGGTAGAATTGAAAGATATTTATGAATTCAAAGTAGAGTTTCCTAATCTTGCTACTAATTCTGGAAGAATCTGGTTATTATTAGAAAATATTAATTACACAGAACAAAAAACTAATTGGACAATTTTCTCAACCACGGGTGGCGCAGAACTCCATCTAGTTCAGATTATATCAGAATTCCTTGGTAATACTGATCGTATTTTTCATGTAGAAGCGACTACAGGGAATATCAAAGTCCTAACCAATCTTCTACCCGAATATGGGATTAGAGTTACTGCAAATCAGCCTAGTGAAATAGCTGATTTACCAAGCGGAAATTCGAGCTACCAAACTCCAAATTATTTCAATGCTCAATGGCAATACTTGTTTATTCTTGAAACCACTACAGGACGAATTTCCTTTTCTTAAGTTATCAATTACATGAATAGATGAATATTTTTTTTCTAGCTTAAAAAGAGTAGGAGAAAGAATGCAACTCTTTTCCCTTATGAAATGGTGGGTTTCCGAACGAAGATAGCTCCAATGATGAAAGCGACCCAACCAATAATGAAACAACCTAACAATATAAAGTTGAGCTCAGGTGGGATGGGCCATTCTGACCAATCTTCTAATAACCAAAGGATAATGAAGAGTCCATATTCGATTATCGTGCCGATTAAACCAATAACAAGACCAATTATCCATATTTTGGCCGGTTTTTGACCTAATAGTTTTTGTACTGCTGATATTATTACTAGAACTGCTCCAAGAAAACTAAGAAGAATCCATACGAATCCCCAAAGAGGGATTATTTGCCATATAACTTCCATATTAAGGATTCTGTCCGCTTCTTTTAAGCTAGTAACAAGCTCAGGGTAGCTATCAACATCAATTAATCCAAGCCATCCATATCTAAACGCATCCCAATAAAAATCAATCCTATAAACCTCATCTTGTCCCTGAAATTGCTGTATCCTTGAACCTTGCAAAAATCCTCCAAGAACTCTTAAAAGGGGAACTAAAAGTGTTAATACCACAAAAGCTAAGGAACACACAATAGTGACAAGACCATTTCTCATATCAGCAGATTTAGATGCCATATTTCTCACATCCTACATTTTAGCTAGTTTTAACTAAGTCATTTTCCAGAAATTCGAATGGAGATTTATAGGACTAATCACTTCTGTAAATTTTTCTGCAAGTTGTAATTCAATCTAAAATCAAAGCTAGTTCTTGGATTTTCCATTAATGTTAATAGATGATAATTAATCTAATGATTTCATTCTTGAATAAATACAAATCGATTATTTTTAATATATAATTTAATCATATAACAGTCTCATTATAATTATATTATTTTAAAAACAATTGAATAGATCATTCTGCTTGTTTTGTTATGAAATCGCACCTAATTTAATTAATCTTGGAGATAAATTTGAAATCTTTTCTAATTTTCAATTAATTGCCCTAAACGAAATTTTTATTAACTAAACCCGGTCTCAATTGTAATAAAGTGATTTACTGAGTTTTTTCATTTTTATTTCTGGATAAAAAAAATGTTAAAGAGTGGACTTGCCGAATGTCAAAATTAGAAATAGAATTAAAGACGAGCTCACATCGAATGGTAGATAGTGGGAGATTTCAGACTACAGGTGATAGTAAACCATGAAAAACCTGAAATTAGAGGGTTCCTATTATGAAATGGGAACTCAGCTTGGTAAAATGATTAGAGGAAGACTTGAGCTTCCCGAAGCTGATGCAAAAAAACAAGAATGGGCATCAAATTGTGAGAGTGTAATGAGACAATACACACCCGAATTATTAGAAGAGCTTCAAGGAATAGCCGATGCTGCGAATCTTGAAAAAACACGAGTTAATGCAATCATTCTCTATGATTGTTCCTATATTAAAAGCTTCTATAGTGCAGCTTCTCCTATACACCACTGTACTGTCTTTGTTATCCCAAGAGAACAAACAGTGAGTGGAAAACCAGTGATTGCTAGAAATTATGATTATCTAACAGAGGTTCGAGAATATTTCGCGATACATCGAATACACCCAACCAATAAAGTACGGAACATCCTATTTACTGATCATTATGTTGGTGGGTATGGTGGTGTTAATGAAGCTGGATTAGCGTGTGGCTGCACACTAGCAGCGTATTATAATGGCAGTCTCAAACCTGCTATGATGATAAACATGTTAATGAGGTGGATGCTGGACACTTTTCGAGACACAGAAGATGCTGTGGCATTTTTGGAAGAGGTTCCAATTAGTGAAGGCAGTATTTATGTAATTGCTGACAAAAACGGAGTAAACGCACGGGTGGAAGCGACACCTGACAAGGTTTGCTCGACATATGCTAAGGATGAGTTCCTCATTGCGACAAACCACTTCCAATCAAAGGAAATGCAGCAGTTAGAGAACGAAATAACAGAAGCGAATGCACATACCACCATTACACGTCTTGAAGGAATAACACACTGGTATAACACCCAAAAAAAACCAATTTCCATTGATT
>JBHLKC010000068.1:0-4323 GCA_048887065.1 Candidatus Hodarchaeota archaeon | reverse complement strand
AGATGTCATTATGAGATTGACATAAGAAGCGGGGATTTATGAATTTTTATAAATCTCATCATATTCTCGCCAAGCAATGAAAAAGCCTGAGCAATGTTAACGCCTGTTTTGGCAGATGTCTCAATGAAATGACAGGAAAATCCTTCAGATTCAGTCAGATTGCTAAGATTTTCCGTAAAGGATTGGCCACCTTGTGGAGAGATCGTATTATTAACTATCTCACGCATATCAATTTTATTCGCTACAATTACAAGAGGCACTCTACCACGACCATTGTTTAGCCAAAGTTCATTAATCCATTTAGGCATGTTGTAGAACGATTCAGGACGAGTAACATCATACACTAACAACGCTCCGATACATCCTTGATAATATACTTCTCTTACCGAATCAAAGCGATTTTGACCAGCTAAATCCCAAATTTGGTAGCGAACTCGTGTCCCGTGAATAAAATCGTCATACATGGCAAAATCGGCCCCAACAGTTAGAGTATATTGAGTGTTAAATCCCCTTCCTAAATAACGTTCACGAATGGCTGTTTTACCCACTCCACCATCACCTATTAATACAATCTTATATACAGTCACTATTAACCTCTCGGATTTAATTTTTGTCGGGAATAGAAATGAATCTGTTCTTGGTGGTGGGAACATTTTGATTTTAAACAAGAATTTTGATATTTCCAGCTCTGTGTTCTCTTAGGATAGGTATGATTCATTTCTAACAGATATCCTTTGCAAGCAATTTACATTGGCACGATTTAATAAACAATGAAGATTTTCAAAAGTGACAAATCTACTCAAGTATTGACATTTTATGAAATCCCAATCAATCTAGTATTCTCTCTTTCCCTTATATAATCTGAAAAAAGATACGTATTTTCCCCTTACACTATAATTAAGAGGTATATATGAAAATAAAGGCTAAAGATTCCTGAAACGTAAGAATAAATAATTCATAGGCATTATATACCAGGATGAAGACGAAATTTCAATTTAATGAGGAATTAACTTCAAAATCTCTCTTGCTTAGTCTTCATGAGTGTTTAAGCTGACCTTTTCTAATCCTAATTCGTTTTCTAAGTAGTAAATAATGTGATCGAGAGGAAGACCAATAAGCTCACATATTTCCTCGGCTTTTTTATTCATATTAGCCGATTCTTTGTGATTTGTAGCTGCAGTATTCAATATAGCGGCTTGCCTGTAATTGTCAACTGCTAAAATCAAATCTTTTTTAGATTTTTCAATCTGTTGTCCTCTTGTGACGAAATTTTTCGCGGCTTCAATTAGCATCTCATTTTTTAATTTTTCATTTTCTCCTTTAAGATATATTTTAGCTGCCTGACTGAAAACTTCAAAGGCCTGCCGAGGATTGGAAATATTAGTAGCTTTTTTTCGAAATTTATCTCCTAAATCAACCCAACAGGCATTTCTCAAAGTACTATCTCTAGCTGCCTTTGCATAAGCCGATGCTAACGTTAAGCGAGGTTCTGCGGTATAAGGATCATCAATGTTCTTAGCCTCTTCTCTGATGGTTTTCGCAAGACTGATAAATTGTTTGTAGACATTTTTCATCAGTTTTTCTGATTCTGATTGTTTCCCAAATTGAATGTAGATTTCGGAGACACTACTATATTTTTCTAAAGTCTTGAATATATCTTCATCCTCACTTTTCATATTTTTAAGGACATTCTCGGCTTTTTCCAGACATTTAATTCCATTTTTCATTTTATTGTTTTGCTCAAAGCATTTAGCAGCTCTTTTGTACAATTCAAAAGCTGAAATCGGTTTTTCTAGTTCTAAGGCCGCGGCATTCTCTTCAAGTGTTTTACATCTTTCTAGCATCTATTTAGACTCCAGTGGTGTTCCAAAGGAATTAGTACCAGTCATTTATTAATTGAAAATCTCTTCTAAACTCAGTAATAAATAAGTTCTTCGCTATATACCCTTATGCTCCGAACTCTTCCAAAAGAAGAACACTTCATTTTGAAAATGACACGAGAAGAGGAGACTTTCGTAATTTAATAAACCTCATCACATTTGTGCCAAGTAAGGAAAAAGCTTTAGCTATGTTGACCCCTGTTTTAGCAGACGTCTCAATGAAGTGACAAGGAAATCCATTGGGTTTAGTCAACTTACTAAGGTTTTCAGCAAAAGAATGACCCTCTTGGGGAGAAGTTGTATTATCAATAAGCTCACGCATATCAATTTTGTTCGCGACTATGACAAGAGGTATTCTACCATGACCATTGTTTAGCCAAAGTTCATTAATCCATTTAGGCATGTTATAAAACGATTCACGACGAGTCACATCATACACTAGCAGAGCTCCTACACTCCCTTGATAATAAACCTCTCTTATCGAATTAAATCGATTTTGGCCTGCCAAGTCCCAAATCTGGTAACGAACTGACATTCCGTTAATAGAATCGTCGTACACAGCAAAATCGGCTCCAACGGTTAAACTATACCTAGTATTAAATCCTCTTCCTAAATAACGTTCACGAATGGTTGTTTTTCCTACCCCACCGTCACCCATTAATACAATCTTAAATATTGCCAATAATAATCTCTCAGATCTAATTTTACTCGGAATTAACGCATTCAACTGGAAATAGGATAGATATCATTCATTTCAAATAGATTTTCCTTACATATATTCATTAATAATATAGTAATAACACAAAAGTAGTCGAATACTAATTATTGGAGAATCGCAATAGAGACAATAAGCACTGTAAAAACCTGAATTTTCTAAGGAACACTCATGGTAGTCGTACAGTAGACATATAAACAATTTATTTTGAGATTTTTTTATTGAAATATAACTTTGAGTTCTATAATCATATTTAGGACTCTTATCTGCGTAAAAGCTCCAATAATCTTCTTTTTTATCAAATTTATTTCTAAGCTACACAGTACGAGGGAGGTACTCCGTAGAAAGTACATAACTATAAAAACATCAGAATGGATTTATCATAGGAACTCCAATCTTAAGGGAAAAAGCATGATTCGAGTATTTAATCTGGAGGAAGAGCGATTACTCTATGAGATTTTGTCTCCTGATCTCCCACAACACGTCAAAGATCTTATTTACGATGCAATCGAGGAATTTGAAGAAAACCGAGCGATTTAAGATCGATTCCCTTCAGAGTAGCGTATTTAAACAACCCTTTAATCAAATATTCCTTCCAGCATCTCTAGATTGTCAATTCGATTTTTTTTCAGATAGTTCCTTTTTGTCGGATGTATTTGTATTATTAATGAAGATGAAAAACTAGTAACATGAGAAAAAGTATGAGTGTGAATTCCTTACATGACAGTCATGATATGCAGCTTTTTATCAGTCCAGACTCTGAAATCAACAACACTCTGATTGGGGGTACTCTGTGAAACTATTAAAGGATCAATTCCAGAAAAATCAAACGTGGCTCCATCAGAAGCTCAAAAAGCTGTACAAAACCAAAGTGGGGGGAACTGAAGAAGTTCCATTACAAATCAATGGGAATACCTATCGGATCGATGTACTCGACAGACAGAAAACAACAGCATATGAAATACACCGCTTAAACTTTGGAATGAAGTTTTCTGAAAAAATAAGAGAATTAATACAGTTAACAAAGATGAAAATAGTGATTATACACCCTGTCGTTCTCAAACAAAAAATCACTCGAATGAAACAAGGTGATTTTCTGAGTGTAAGCCATATTAATAAGTTTGGGGACATTTACTCATTCTTTGAGAAGCTAGTCTATTTCAAAACAGAATTTGTACCAACCCGAATGGAGTTTGAGGTGTTGTTCATAAAAGAGCATGTGGTAAAAGAATGCGTGGGTTATTGGAGAAGTGGAAGACGGAAATATCAAATTGTCCAAAGAGATCTGATAACGATTCAGGAAACTAAACAATTCCGAAAAAGAGCAGATTTCGTAAACCTGTTACCTATAGGATTACCTCCTGTTTTTACAAACCAAGAATTAGCAGAAAAACTCAGCATTCAAGGAGGGATACGTAGAAAAAATAGAATTCCTGGGTGTTTGACTTATAGTCTGTGCAGATTAGGAATTTTGAGACGAGTGGGGAAGAGAGGACGAGCCCATGAGTTCACAATAAGATATCTTAATTGACTTCAGCTTATCTAGAATTTTTTTAAGGCTAATATAATCTCAGTGAGATTTTCAGAAATAGAACCAACCTCCGGAGAACTAAAAATAATTAAGCAAAATAAGAAAGAGAGAAAAAAAGGGAGTTGGAATTGAAAGGTATTAATCATTAGAGGCATAGTTTCGAGAAATATTATATCAAAAGCGTTGAAAAGCTAGCT
>JBHLKC010000067.1:0-13628 GCA_048887065.1 Candidatus Hodarchaeota archaeon | reverse complement strand
GACGAAGATGAGGAGGAAGAGCTTCAATAAAAATATACTTACACAAGAATGTAATGTTTCTTTTCCTTCCCCTTTTTCTCCATTTATCACACAATAATGACCAAAGACACATTTTTCTGAAAAAATTTTAATTGAATTAAAATTAAATTGGAATACTTTGTGTGGATAAAGTATCGTCTTGCCATTTGATTAAGAATAATAATAATAATAAACCTAACAATCAAATAGAATTTTTTCAATACAACGAACAGAGTTTTAATTAAATCTTCATAACTTCAATAAAAAAACAGATTACAGGCGAAAAAGTACGATGATAAGTCCAGAAGCTCTAGAAGACAAAGCTGCCCCCTGTAAGTCAAGATGTATGGCATTTTGTATTGATAGCTGTTTCAATTTTCTTCCATGTTACTATTTCTGGAAAGATAAGATTAGACAAGGGCGAAGCATTGGTAAAGGATTATTTGGGCTTCGTGTAGTAAACTTTTCAGATGGAAAACCAATAACTCTAGGAAGTTCCTGTCTTAGAAATTTATGTGTTTGTTGTCCTGCATGCTCATTAATCACGAGAGGAAAACGACGATTTGGCGATTACGTGGCAGGAACGATTGTTATTAAAGACCAATAACCCTCTTCTATTTGAGTACATCAGTTATTACTAGAATTAAGCTACTGTGACGATAAAGGAATTACATCCTGATCAGTGGAAGAACGACTTAATTGACCTGAACCCCAACATCACCAAGAACTTGATGGATATTTGAGGAGTTCAATTAGTCAAGTACTTCCAATGAAACCTTTTTTTTTAACCTATAATAATAATAATAATA
Source organism: Candidatus Hodarchaeota archaeon (assembly GCA_048887065.1). GTDB lineage: Archaea > Asgardarchaeota > Heimdallarchaeia > Hodarchaeales > Hodarchaeaceae > Hodarchaeum. The sequence goes on along the minus strand of JBHLKC010000067.1, from coordinate 12,801 downwards.
TAGAAAGGGTTACTACCTCACAATTAACGTCTTTCCAATCAATAAACACAACACGGAGTTTGAAAATGGGAGTTAAGATTCAAACATGGCGTAATCAAATTATAGAAGTAATAGAAGATGATGAATATCTTTCAATACACATATATTCCCTTCCTTGGATACTGGAGCTTATTTTGTGGTATTTTCCTATATTTCTTTTTATTCAAATATTGAATTTAACATACAAAGTTGAAGTTTTACTGAAGCTTCTGATTATTTTTATTTTGATAATTGTTCTAAAGATCATTTCAATGGTATTGGGTTATAGGAGCATTTTTGATTTAATGATCCATTGGAACAAGTTTTTAGCGATGTTTCACTACAGGTTTGACAGAAGAAGACGGTGGGAAATTTCAACCAAGAAGTCCTTTGATTCAACTAGAGATAAAAATGAAAATGCATTATTTTTGGATGATCTGAAAGGGATTTGTTACCTAGGGAACGTTAACAAAAGTGAGGCCCCTTCGTATGATTTTTACTCATGCCAAATTTGTCTTATTACATCTACAGATGATATCATTAGATTGGGAGGATTTTATGGAGAATTTTTAATGGGTAATCAGGCGCAAAGAAACAATTTCAAAGAATTAATGACGAAGCTTAAGTCCCATTTGGGAATGTATTCTAGTTTACCTCTTAATCAAGATACTTTTCCCTCTTACTCAGCAAGAAATTTATTGACGATTTGGAAATTATCTATTGGGAATGTTCCGTGTTTTATTGCGATAGCTCTTTGGATACTGGCTGGTTTTGCTATTCCATCTCTCGCGTTAAGAGTGGAAATTGCACGGGTATTTTTTTATCCATTAATTGAGATAACATTAACTAGATGGGTATATGACGTTCTAAAATTTGTACGATGGGTTATTCAGGAAGAAGATGTAAAATTCTTTAAATTCAATGAATTATGAATAGAACTTTAATTTCAAATTACATTATTAAGAGTGGTATCCATTATATGGGACCAAATTTGAACGATTTTCCCTGTTAAAGTATATCAATTACAATTTTTCTAAACTTAAACACAATTTTTTTCTTTTTTTTTTGAGAATTTCCAAGGAGAAGATCTTCTTGTTAAATATCTAAATTCAGGTGATTATTTTAATAATGAGTCGGTTACAACTCCAAGTTACAAAATCTATATCGAATCAATTTAGAGTGACTTACAGACCAAAAAAAGTATGTGAACCATACAGATTCCTAAATTTTACCCCATCTTTTTAATAATTTCAGAATAATTTATCTAGTCACTTTTTTATGATTCCGTTTGTCATTAATATTCAATTCTTAAGATAAACGTGAAATTTAATGAAAGTTAAGTACATCAAATTACTATTGATTGCAATTACTATAATCACAGTTACAGGTTCACTCTTGTCAGTAACTCCAGAACAACCCTATTTAAAGACTAGTTCTATCGAGAGTGAGATTGCAGTTCTATACATCTATGGCAATTACACCACAAATCATTTCTTTACGTATCAATCCCTCTTCTCTTCCAGTCCTTTCATTTCTTTGTCGGGGATAAATATTACTGACTTAATGAGCAATATCTCTTTTATAACAAGTTATGATGTTTTAATTGTTGGACACAGTAGTTTTGATACATGGAACAAACCAAATCCTTCTCAATCAAATGCGATTATTGGTACTGGAGTACCAATTCTAGCAATGGGACAAGGAGGAGGAACCTTCTTTGAAGGTTTAGGGTATTCCTATGGAGGTGGCGCAATGGGGTTTACGAGTTCTGGTCTGATAGTTAATTCAAGTGATGCTTCTCATGGAGTTTTTAACCAATATTATTCTTTCAATGTACCTGGTACGATAACGTACACTGGAACAAGCTTCAGAGGCGTTTTAATGTCTGAGCACGGTTCCAATGCTAGTTTTCTAGCTGTTGATCAATCTAACAATAATCACTCCCCTTTGCTAGAAAATTATGCATTTTTGCAAAAAACCGTTTACTTCGGTATCAATGGAGTCCCCCCCGATGATCAATCTATTCTATACGAACTAATTCACAACTGTTTGGAATGGTTATCAGGTACAGTCTTTACAACAATTACTGAGCCTCCAACAACGACCGAAACTTCAATGACATCTGATCAACCCCCGATCACATCATCAGAACCATCGACAGATCCATCAGAACCTACAACTTCTGAGATTGAAACACCCCCTACCTCTGACGACTCCACTTCAACAGCTGGATCAAGTGAAACAAACACTACAACAACTGAAACCTCTACAACTAATCCAACGTTAAATATCACACCAGGTTTCTCGGTTTTTCTCATAGTTTGTTCTTTGATATTTTTAGTCCCTCTCAGAAGATTAGTGAAGAAAGATTAGGCTTAAGTCTACATTTTGGATCTAATCCCCTTCCTTTTTTTCTATATTCTAATGCATATACTTGCTTTTTTATGAAAACAAAAGTATATACTTGAAACACACCATCCTAATGAATTATTTCCATTCAAACCTGTGTTTTTTGCTATAGCTGGAAAAAATGTGTAAATACCTTTATTCCTTCTCTTCAAGGCCCAATAATCGTAAATCTAACAATTGATTAACAACACATCTTCGAACGAATTCAGAATAATTATCTGCTATTCCTAATTCAATCGCTTTTTTAATAGAATTATATAGTGGATCAGAAACCCGTAATAAGATTGTTTTTGCCTTCTCTTTCCTTTTAATGTGAGCTTCCTCCTTTTGATTAGATTTATCTGACTTTTGGGGTCTTGACATAACAATACCATTCATTTCTGTTTTAATTCTTCTATGAGAATTTTCATGATTAGTATATTTAGATACATTTATATACTTTTCGTTATCAAATGATAATCAAAAGCTTTCGTGTTGAAGTCCAAATGGATAATTCAAACTTAATTGATGTTGGAAAAATTACAGCTATTATGACTGGTTCAACGATTTTAGGGATTTTCCTTGGTTCTCGAACAGGTGGTACCTATATCTTTGAAGTTGGGAGCAATTTAATGCTAGTGTTAGTGGTTTTCATGGTACTGGCCTCTAGCTTGGCGATTGCCAGTATGTGGATGACGAAACAATGACCAAACGCTCTAAGAAACCCCTAATCATTCCTATCTTTATGACTCTCCTAATTTCTTCCATTGCTCTCCTAATTTTTTTCTCTGCGCAACAGGTTCAAGTCGAACTCCCTCGATATCCTGAGATCCGCCCTAATCTCTCGCAAGATGGCTCTAATTTTCATGGTTTTATTGATATTACTATCCCATATAACATTAGTAATCGTTCACCAGCGTTTCTTAAGAATGGTAAGATAGATGCCTTAATGTCGGTTGTCAGTATCGAAAATTTCGGTTTATTCCCTGATACTACAATTATTAATGTTTCAGAAGAAATTCCGACAATTAAGCCGAACGATTTTGGACAATATGTTCTTCAAGTTAAAGTTTCTTCTTGGATTCCAATTCTTGCGATTATGGATGCTTATTTGGTATTAGATATCGACATAAGTTTAAATTATCAATTAGGCCCGTTTAATTTCCCCGTGCATCTTATTGCCCGATTACAAGACACCTGGGCTGCTCCATTTTCAATTTAACAAAAATTGAACCATGAGTACTAGTATTTCAATATTTGGCTCTCTTTCCATATTTTAAATCATTATTTAAAAGGCTTAAAACGGCTATGACTGACTAAGAGCGAGTTCATTATAAATTATTCACCTAATATTCCAAATTTTAACCAACACGACAAAGACTAGCCTAACATGTCTTCGATCCAAAATATAAGAATAAGGAGTTCATCATACCAAGAACTAGAAAGCAAATTATCGATATCACATCTTAAGTCGGATAAGTGTTAATAAATATTGAAGAAATTTTGTAAAAATTTAAATAGCACAATCCTAATAATAAACATTATATTTAACACTTCTTGACAAGCTGAATTCTGGGGCTTGATCTTAGTGATTTTTTCTTTAGCTGAGGAGGACTGCACTAATGAGTTACAAAGAAGCTTTTAAACTCTTTGTACAAGGAAATTTTGAGAAATCTTTAGCAATGATAAAACAATTGCCTCCGAAAGATGTGCTAAGAGGTTTAGGAGTCAAGAGTCATATTCTGTTGTGTAAAGGGTTGCTTAAGGAGTCATTACGTCTAAGTAGCGAGGTAATTCAGAAAAGTAAGGAGATAAACGATCGTATAGCAGCTCTATATGGATTATTTGTGAGGTTAGAAACACTAAGACAATCAGGTGAATTCAATGATGTCATAGATTCTGCAAAAGAAATCAATGATATAGTAAAATTAAAAATGCCCTCGCAAGACGACCAAGTCCTGAGTCAAGAACTGATTTCATTGTTGTACAGTTCTCAAGCGTTTAATGCTGCATATGTTGGTAAATGCACACATGGCATAGAAATGGGAAAAAAGGCGTTAGTATTAGCAAATAAAATCACCTCTCCAATTGCGAATACATATGCATTATACGCAATAGGTTTTAATTACAGAAATATGGAGGAATTTTCTCTTGGGTTCGAATATACGAATAAAGCATTGACAATAGCAAAGCAAAATAATTTTAAAACAATTATCTGCATGATCTATGTCACACTACGGTTTCTTTACCGACTTAAAGGTGATATGGCAAATTCACTAAAATTCACAAATTCAGCTTTGGCGTTAAGTAAAGAGATCGGTTTTAAACTTATAATTAACTATATTACTGGCGATATTGGACATCTTTCTGCAGCACGTGGGGATTATGATCAAGCAATTGACCAATTTAAAGAGGGATATCAATTAGCACAAGCAAGACAAGATCTTTGGATTATGACACAACGATCATACGATTTGGGTCACGTATACCGACTTAAAGGTGAAGTTTCGTTAGCTTTAAACACTTTTAAGGAAAGTTTAACCCTTAGTGAGAAAATAGGAAATAATTTCTTTCAAAGTAAAGCATACCAATCACTTGGCATGGTTTATCATGATCAAGGTTCTTATCAACACTCATTAGATATGTTTCAGAAAAGCCTTTCTATCATGACAAGGTTCTTTCCAAAAAGTCTTTCCATTGCATCTACACTCCTTGCTCTAGTTTTATTGAACATAGATTTAGAGAACATTACCAAAGCTAAATATTATCTTACTCAATTAGAAGAGGTTGATAAAACAGAAGTAAATAGACCCATTCATCTCAATTTTCTATTAGCTAAAGCTCTGGTACTAAAAACTAGTCCTCGAATGAAGAATAAAGTTCAAGCACAAGCGATGTTTGAAGCTATCGCTAATGATGCTGAAAATCCTCACGAATCTATTATTTTTGCAATGCTTAACCTCTGTGAGCTGTTGCTTTATGAATATAAAAGTGAAGGCGAATCGGAAATATTAAATGAAATCAAAGTACTATCTCAGAGACTTTATACCATTGGTCAAGAAAAAAACATCTTTCCAACTACTATCAAAGCCTTATTACTTCAAGCAAAACTTTCTCTGGTTGAAGGTGACTTCAAAAAGGTCGAAGAATTATTAGAAGAAGCTCATCAAATAGCTCAAAGGAAAGGCCTTGGAAAACTCCTTATCATGGTTACCCAAGAACAAGGACAGGTTAAATCTGAATTAGAAAGGTGGAGCTCCTTATTTGATCGAAATGCATCAATCCAAGAACGGATTGCAAAAGCAGCCTTAGAAACTTATGTTAGAGATGCTCTTCAAATTATAGATTCAGGATTAAAAGAAATCTTGGAATATAAATACATACCAAAAAAGAAATTCAACCTAGTTTACAATGACCTGCTTAAAGAAAGTCCTAAAATTCAGAAAAGAGAATGTAAAGTTGCCATTGCCCAGATAGGTCTTTCTAAGACTGGTAATATTCTGGATGAATTCTATAATGAAAAAGCTCCAGGTTTTTTTGGCCTTAGAATTGAGAAGCTTGAAACCGTGAGAGCGAAGGTCAAAAATATGATAGAGATAGCTTCTTCAAAAGGAGCTAATATACTACTCTTCCCCGAATTGACTATTGACCTTAATTACAGCCAATTACAAGATGATGTAGTTAATCTTGCCAAGAAATATGGTATGTATATTATTCCAGGATCTTATCACAATGAGAAAACCAATCGAAACTTAAGTGTAGTAATTAGTGCTGGCGGAATACTATGGCAGCAGGAAAAGCACATTCCAGCCACTATTCATTTTGCAGGAAAACTACTCAAAGAAGGAATAGAAGTTCGTCCCTTACCCCAAGAAACCATCATCTGCAACACAGAATACGGAAGAATTGCCATTGTAATCTGTCGAGACTTCCTTGATTTGGATTTAAGGGTTGAAATAAAGAATTTTGAACCCCCTGTCGATATGATTTTCAATCCAGCTTTTACCCCCGTGACAAATGATTTCCAAGCTGCTCATTTCGATGCTCGTCGCTCTATTTATGCTTACTGTTTTTTCGCAAATGTAGCTGAATTCGGTAATTCCCTTATATACACCCCAGAAAAGGAACGAGATGAAAAAAATCTTCCTCCCAAAGAAGAAAATCTTATCTACAAGAACGTTGATATCTTTAGACTACGTTCAGAACGAAAAAAATGGGAGATAGAACAGAAGAAAATCAAGCCCTTTATTCAAAGTACTAGATCTTAGATTTCTAATAACTGAATATTTTGTTTTTTTTTATTCTAAGACAAAAACCTGTCATAACCTGAAGTCGAACAGCTCTATATGAGCTTGTTTCTAATTCGTGTGAGGAGGGAGCTTGTCACTATTTTTCTTCTTTTTCTTCTGACAAGGCATTAAGATTTCTAATGTCGTTCAATGTTGGAATGTTTTTCCATTTAAAAATTGGAAATGAGATGATTTCCAATTTAATATAATCCATCTGGAGAATGCTTCGTTTTATCTAAACTTCGGAAAACTGACCACGATGTTTTAGCCAATCAATTATGTTTTCTTTTATTTAATCTCTCACTTCTCGTAATATATGCATTCGTTTTTCATCAATGAAAATACTTTTAAATAGATGTTAAGCCATGTATTATTTTGTATCTTATTTTTTAGATATTCTATTTGCATTTTTTTTTGAATTAGAATGAATGAAACTCAGGGGTGTTATTAATGAGAAAAATAAGAATTTCAGTTGTATTGATCACTATAATGTTTGGTGTATCTGCAATTGCCCAAGCTAATCCAGTCTCTGCAGCAGCAGGTGATCCTGAAATCATTGCACTAATGAACAGGATCAATAGCGATTTAGCTGAAATGGGTATGGATATGAGAATTGGTATGATCGAACTTTATACGATTGGTCGAGGGCGCCCAGCTAATCGAATTCATCAAAGCGGGCATAGATGGATGGCTGATGATGATTGGAGAGTCGCGCAAGAAGATGATATCACCTATTTAGTGGATTGGACGCATGGTTGGACATCTAGTGGCTTAACACCTGCACAGACCGAGGCTGCAATCGATCGATCGATGACTACCTGGAACGGCTTACATGCAATGAGGAAAATGGATATAGTTAAACGTCCTTGGGCCCCAATTTGGGATCCTACCATCTTTGACGAGTTGATCCCACCATACGTTGATCCTGATCCCAGGCCTGGTTATCCGTTTTTTGCAGATATTGTCCATGCAGGCTGGTTCCCTAGAGACCTCTTTGATGCCTTAGTTCCAGGTGGTGGTGATTTCATCCTCGGTTTTTCAGTGACATTCTGGTGGCTTGATGAGGAAGGTAATGATGTTGATAAAAATGGAGACAACTATATCGATACCGCTCTGAATGAAGTTTACTTCAACGACAACTTCTTCTGGGGAATCGATATGGAGTTGCCTAGCTACGACGTCGAGACGGTATCTCTCCATGAATTTGGTCATTCTCTTTGTATTGGTCACTTTGGACCTCCACCAGTGGCGTTAATGAATCCCGTGTACTCTGGAATTATTCATTCACCTTATCCGACAGATGAAGCAGGAATGAAAGCTATTTGGTCTTCATGGCCGAAATAAACCCGTTTATTAAAACTTAGAGATGTTTCTAGCTGAATGCTAGTAATATCTCCCCCCTCTTTTGTACAAAACTACATTAGAGAGAATATTCACAGAGAAAAAATCCAACGGTAATCTCGATACCAAGCTAATAAGCAATACTATAGACATCTCTTTTCTAGTGATAATTCTTATTCTCAGGATCAAAAGGAAGAGGAAAGGAAGAAGCAGCGTTTTTAGACCACCTATCCTAACCTTTACTTTAATTTACTTTGGTAAAGCCTAGACTAAAAGAATTAGGCTAATAGAAAATATTAACAAAAATTGAACCATTAGTATTAGTTTTTCAAATAGCTTGGGTTCTTTTCCATAGCTTGCTTTGGTAATAATGCCCCAATCTAATAGTACCAGTCTCCCCAATGTTTTTAGCCTGTGATTTCAATGCTGAGCTTACGAACGAGCTCTTTGTAGCGATTTCTCATGGTATCTTCAGTAATCGTCTTTTTTTTGTCTTTTTCTTCCTAAATCCTTCTCTAAATCATTTTTAAGCCATTTTGTTCTAAGATATTCCCTCTGAGAAATTTTTTTCCTTCTTAAAGCCTCTCGTACAACTTGTTTCATTAGTGGAACCTCTTCTTCTTCTGATCGTTTTTTCGACATGTCAATAGGATATAATTCTTTTAAAAAAGCTATCTGATAATTCAACTGTTTTCGTAGGTCATATAGATTCTTCTAAAAACAGGATTGAATACATATGGTCCTTTATGCAGTTCTAAGATTCTTTCAAAGAGGTTTTTTTCCATTTAAAACCCAGCAAACGCAATTCCTAATAATTCATTGTTACTATTTGGGAAGTAATTCAAACATCATAATTGATAAGCTTATTGAATCATAGAAATAAAACAAGTGATAAACAAAGAGGTAGGCACGACAATCACTAGAGAGACGATAACATGTTGAAACGGGATTCAGTCAGTATAGATATTGGAATTAAGAAAGAGGAGTAGATAAAAGAATTGTCTGACTTAAGTTCGATCGCATGGCAGATTCAAAGAAAAGGATGGGAAAAAAACCTTAAAGTTCTTAATTATCAAAAGGAATACTTCTTTACTCCAAAAATAGATATATTCGATAATCCTATGGTATTGAATGAAAACATGCATCTTCTCTGGGATGATTATGACTATCCCGCAACGGATTTGTATGACTTTGCTGATACGGTAATGGAAAAGCAATTTGAACAATGGGACGAAATACGTACGAACCTTAATTATCATAACGAAATGACATTACCATTTATGCGACGCGTAGTCTCAAATAATGAGACGACAACACTACATGAAAAATTACATAGGCATTGGGAATAATCGGTTCAGTAATCAGTACTCATCATCCATATCCACTTCTTGAGTTAAATTCCTATCTCAGAATTCAGGGGGATACATTTTTATATAAAACGTCATATAAGTATTAATCTAACATTGGATAAGACTACAACTACACCGTTTGGAAACTTTATAAATCTGGAGCACTAGCAATAAAGAGGAAGAGTAGAAAGTACGAGAGAAATCACCTGTAACCTTTAGAAGAGAAAATTTTTCATATGGGAAACTGGGTCTCAAGGAAATAGAAACATGAAGGATGAGAAACCGATTATGGGCTTACAAGTAATAGAAGAGTTGATCAAGCACGCGAACTATCAGCAGGCCCTCGAAGAAATAGCGAAATTAGAACAAGGGGAGACACTGGACGGAATGATCCTGAAAAGTCGGATCTTAAGACGACAGGGAGAGATAAACGAGGCATTAACGGTAGCCAAAGAAGCAGTAAAGGAAAGTCAACGGAATGGGACTGAGACCCAAAAACTAAAAGCCCTCATAAGTCTGGGGGGTGCCCATCTTGCCCATCGAGATATAGTTGAAATAGAAAAGGTCATTCAGCATGGAAACCAGCTGCTACCCGAGATCCCACCTGAACCACAAGCTGTCAAGAAAGAATGTCAAGGGGCACTCGCTTATTTACAGGGGTATCTTGCTTTTCTAAAAGGAGCCTTACAAGATGCACAAGAATTTTTGGAAAAGAGTCTCGTTATCCACCAAGCTTTGGAAAAGCAATACAACATGGTCGAAACATTAACCGCGATTGGGTGGATGCATCTTGAAGGGACAGGAAAACATCAGCTTGCGTTTGACTATTTTCAGCGAAGTATCTCTATCAGTGAAACCCTTGGAAACGCCACGGCACTAGCTCATTCATTAAATAGAATGGGCTGCTATTATCATGCCATAGAGGACTATGATAAAGCTCCTTCCTATTTAGAAAAAAGTCTCGAGCTCTATCAAGAATTAGAGAATAGGTACTGGATAGCTGGAGTAAATAACAATATAGCTATCACCTACATGGCAAAAGGGAATTTAGACTTGGCACTACATTATTTACAGCGTAGTTTAGAAAGTGCGAAGCAAGGAGGGGATGATTATTCAGTCGCAATATCTTTAAGCAATATTGGGATGACCCACATACAGAAAGGTGAGATAGATCACGGAATAAAGCAGTTAGAAGAAAGTTTCAGAATACGAGAAGAACGGGGCGAAAAAATCGACAGCATTCGGGGTCACACTATACTTGGCATATGTCAGGGATATACACTGAAAGGGGAATTAGATCGGGCTCTTGATTATGCAAAAAAACACTTGGATATAAGTAAAGACATAGATGCACCTAAACACACTGGTTGGGGATTTTATTATCTTTCACGCATCTATTCGCTCAAAGGAGAACCACAGACCGCACTAGAGAATATAACTCACGGATTGAGACTTTTTACTAAAATGGATGAGAAATATGGAGTAGCTTGGTGCCTTTCACAACAAGGAGTCATCTACAAACAACTAGGAGACCTTGACAGAGCAGAACAGTCTTTACTCGAAGGTTGGGAATTATTTCAGAAAACCATTATCGGTGGAAGCTTAGCAATCACTGGATCCAACTCGCTGTTTGAATTAATTCTTATCGCGCAAGAGCTAGATGCACTGGACAAAGCGAAAGAATACCAGAGGCAGTTGGAAGAACTCAGTAAGACCAGTATAAGCAAACTGGTAAAGTTAAAAGCTCGGGTCGGGGAAGGAATAGTGTTAGCAATGAGCAAGCGAGGGATTAAGAAATTCCAAGCACAAGAAATCTTCCAAGCAATTGTGGAGGAAGAAGTCATAGATTTTAATTTAACAATCTTGGCGATGTTAAACCTCTGTGAACTCCTGATCCTGGAAATGAAAATCTCCTCAACAGCCGAGGAACTATTACAGGAAGTAACCAAGGTATCCTCACAATTTTATGAGATCGCCCAATCCCAGAAGTCACCGCTACTGATGGTCATGGCACTGATCCTGAAAACCAAACTAACACTCATACATTCTGGGGATTTTGAAGAAGCCAGCTTCCTCCTCAGTGAAGCCAAACAACTCGCAGAAGAGAAAAAGCTAGGCAATCTTTTAGTGAAAGTCAAAATAGAACAAGAAACAGTCCAAGCAGAACTCGATAAGTGGAATGACATGATTCAACGGAAAGCTTCAATCCAAGAACGGGTAGAACACGCCCAAATCGCTGGCTGGTTGGTGGAAGCAAAAAAAATCCAAGAAGCCTGGGCACGGCCCTCAGTCGAATTACTAAATCAATAGCCTTTGTTTTAAAACACGACTTAAGAGTCATCGGATATATTAAGGAAGCTGAATGTGTTACTATATATGTTGTCGTTAAATCAAAGTTAAAGAACAGTTCTGAAGAAACATTCTTCATCTTTCAGGAATTTAATGCTATTTTTGAATTCAAGAACTTAATAATTTCTGTTTTAACTGGAGTAAGATAAGGAGATGTAGGAACAGGGTGATAAACAATATTAGTATTCGTTTCTTTGGTAATCTCCCACAATTTTTTTCCTCGCCAAACAATTAATAGGATTTTACCATTTCTCACTCTTGGAAGTAATTCTTTAAGTACAAAAGATTTCATAGCAAGAACTGAGGGAAGTGAGAGAACCTTTTCAGTTTGAGAAGACTTTAAATTCTCAAATTTAAATGAATGATATGGTACGAGTTCAAGGACTGCAATTTGTTTAGCTAAAAACCTTAATACATCGATCCTGGAATTAAACGCATTTTGATCTTGATAAGCCCTTCAACCACCTCACGAGTGCTTTTAATCCAATATTCATACCCGTTATGAATTCCTAACGCTGGATCAAGAAAAAACAGGGGAAAAGGCAAGTTTTCTTGAAGAAGATTTTTTCTGAAGAATTTGATGAAAAAAGGTTGAAAATCAGTATAATAATCTCCTAGGGTTAATCCTGGATTTTTTGTTAAAACAAAAATCGACGCTTGAGATATATTTCCTAAGTAAGGAATCGGTTGTAAACCTATATGAAATTTACTATCAGTAGGATCAGCAAAAATCTTACTCTGAATATACTCTTCAGCAGAATTAAATTTAACAATTAAATTTGGACTAAGGTGGGATTCATCATCTGGAAAAATATTATCTTGGATTTCACGCCACTTTTTAACTAATTCGTACAGTTTCTCAAACCCCTTTTTGGTAAATACAGTTTTATTGATTTTTACTTAATTAAAGAATGAATTATTCATTTCATTACTTTTTTTATTTTGACAAGAACTTCAAAACTTTTCCTATTTCAAAATTTTTTAGGAATATTTTCGTTGGTTATTGCACAACCGCTATATATTTAACAAATATAGCCACTTTAAAATCATCTCCATAAAGATCATCT
>JBHLKC010000066.1:0-13725 GCA_048887065.1 Candidatus Hodarchaeota archaeon | reverse complement strand
GCTATAAACTCGTTATTAGAGTAAATTTCAATTGGCTCATGTTCAATAAGCTGGGATGAAAGACTTATTGAATCATTTTTCCTATTTCGTTCCACCTGCTGTGGGAAAACTATTCCACTTGCATAAGATGTAGAAGATGTTATATTTAAAATGATTAGACTTAAAAGAATTAAATTGAATACAATAATGTATTTGGAGTAATCCCCTCTTTGCACCATGATCTTGAACTCTCTTTTTGGTTTTAATATGATAGAATTCGACCCATCAACGACAAAATTCTATGCTTTCAAGTCACAAATACTGTTTAATGATACTCAAAATTTCTATTTTGTATTGTCGATTTTGGATAAGCTAAGAATATTTTAAATGTATTACACAATGAATAATTTCATACTCCTCAAAACCAGATATATTCTTGATTATAATAGGAAGGTTAATACTATCAGCAGTATTATTCCTCATTTACTTAGAAACACTCCTTAACCAAGTTTATATACAATTAGTGGGATAATGACGCTGTTAATGGTGGAAGTCCATTATAAAATCAGTCATATATAGAGGAAAGAAACGAAGATGAAAATCTTAATAGCAGATTCAATTGCAGCTTCTGCAGCTACAGAATTGAAAAAAGAATTCGAAGTAGTAGAACAACATTACTCCTCACCAGAATTATTGATTGAAATCGGAAAATATCACGCGATTATTGTACGCAGTGGCACAAAATTGCCCCGTGAAGCAATAGAAAATGGGATCCAATTGAAAGTAATTGGTCGTGCTGGAATTGGGGTTGACAATATCGATGTCCAAGCTGCAACAGAAAGAGGGATTTTTGTGGTTAATGCACCTACATCATCAACGATATCTGTCGCAGAGATGACTATAGCATTTATTTTAGCTCTTGGACGCAAAATAATTCATGCTGATAAGAAGACAAAAAGAAGCGAGTGGCCGAAAAAACAACTAATGGGTATAGAGTTATATGGAAAGTTATTGGGATTTGTTGGTTGTGGACGGATTGGTGCTGAAGTAGTTAAGCGAGCTCAAGCTTTTGGTATGAAATGCATCGTATATGATCCATATCTTCCTCTAGAAATCTTTGAGAAGATGGGCGTTGAACGAACTGATAGTTTGAATCATTTATTTCGGGAATCAGATTTTGTTACAATTCATGCGCTATTAACAGATGAGACAAGAGGAATGGTTAGTGCAAAAGAATTTGAAACTATGAAATCATCTGCATTTATTGTGAATTGCGCGAGGGGAGGAATTATTGATGAAGATGCTCTTTATGATGCATTAAAAGAAGGAAAAATCGCTGGTGCAGCTCTTGATGTTTTTACAACTGAACCAGCAAAAGAAAATCGCTTATTTGAGCTTGAAAATGTTTATGTTTCACCACATATCAGTGCTTCTACCAAAGAAGCACAGGAGAGAGCAGGCAATATAACAGCAGAACAAGTTAAACTTGTTTTGAAGGGTCAAAAACCCAAATTCTGCGTCAATATGAAAGATCTAGAACAAAAATAAAGGGAAGATCAGGAATGGTAAGTTCAGATCCTGAAAAGGAAAAGAAAAAGACTCCACAGAAAGAAAAACCTCCAGAATTTCTAGGAATGACTCAAAATATTACGATTGATAATATCCATGAGCATTTTCCTGCAATACATAAAGAATTAAATGAAAAAAAGATGAGTCTTGGTATAAGTGAAGTTAAAAGTGGATTGGGTCTTTCAGCAAAGGAACAAGAAAATACTGCAGATCCTTTGAGTGATTATGAACCTAATGTGTTTGATTTTTTAGCTAGAGCTACAACTGAAGAAGAAGGATATGAAATCATAAATTTCCTAGCAAAACAAAAACAAATATCTCCGATAACTGCTCAAAAACTTAGAGCTCAAATAAAATCCTCAGGCATACGGATTTTCGGGCCTTTACGTTCTAATAACCACTATTTTAGAAAAGCTGCTGAAATACGAAATCGTCGAATCATGAAAAAGAGACACACAATACCTATGAATGAGGAAGTAAAAGAATAGCATGTTATTCTGAAAACTTGAAAAATATGAACATAGCTTCTCTGAATTCTTTATATTGCAGCAACAATCTTGATCACATCAGAAAATTGTAATTCATGTTTTTCTGAAAGCTTACGGTTTGTACGGGCATCAATACCATAGAGGAAGTGCTTAAAGAGATCTTGATGAACAATTCCAGCTAGCTCTTTTACAGTTGTTCCCTTATTAACAAGAAAAACATCAGGAAGAACTTTTCCATCCTGATCACTAAAATGTGAAACATCTGCAACAGGATAAACAGGTTGTAATTGAATAACATCAAAAATTGCCGTATTTAGTGTCTTAAAGACACCAGTGGTTTCATAAGGTTCAAGAATTTCAGTCTTAATTCTTGAGATAATTGGTTCTTCTTTTGATGATAGCTTATCTGTCTTAGTTAAACGCCCACTTTCAGAGACATATACAACTTTCTCTTGGTCTACTAAATCTCTTAAAACCACATCGATTTTCGCTGAAGTAGGAATAATATTGTCACCTAATTCTTTTTTTAAGCGGTCAAAATTCTCTTTTGATGTCGGTTTGTCAATCTTGTTTGCTGCTATGATAATTGGTTTTCCCATCTTTTGAATCTCATGACATAATCGAACTAAATCATCATCAGTCCAATTTTTAACTACTGAAGTATCTAAGTTTGCTTCATTAAGAGCTCGCATTATGTGTGTTTTAGATATCTTTAATCCAGTCATTTTTTCGGCAATAAAATCCAAAATATTTCTTTTTTCGCTTTCTACCTTACGAACTGTTCTGTCCCAATCTTTTTTTAAAATTCCAGCCATCCATTGAGCTATTTCTTTTTCTAAAAAGATAACATCTTTCATTGGATCATGACTACCAGGATCTACTGTTTCACCTTCTTCATTGAGAGATCCAGAGATATCAACCACATGAATGAGAATATCTGCTTGCGCTAGATCTGAAAGAAATTGATTTCCCATGCCTCTACCTTTGTACGCCTCGGGGACCAGCCCAGCAACGTCAATGATCTTGATAGGAACTTTCCGAACATTATCAATGCATTCGGAATTGCGAGGATTACATGTTAATCCCAGTTCCTGACATACACATGGAATCGTTACAAAACCTACTCCTTGATTCGGTTGAATAGTTGTAAAAGGATAATCAGCAGTCTTTGCATTTGTATTACAAAGTGCGTTTAGAAAAGTTGTTTTACCAGATGATGGTTTTCCTACAATGCCTACCAGCACACCCATTAAAATCTAACTCCTATTGATGACCAAGAAATATGGATGAATCATTCTTTTTGTTCAGAAGCTCAGGAATGATCTAAGTTCGCGAATCATATAATCTTATTTATGAAATGAAACGAATCGATCCAATAATCGAGATACGATTGGTTATACATGAAAGTTTTTATCCTTCCAACATTGATGCAAAGTTGTAATGAAACTAATCGAATTCCCCTCAGAATTGGTAATTTTTAGCAATCGAATTGATAATCATTGGAAAACAGAACTTCATGCAATTCTTACAGAAAAACAGGTGAAATCTTCAGACCTAACGTTGAAAGAATGGTACTCATTGTTACAAGATATACTCTCATTTGAAGGAGAGCTTCCTTCCACATTATGGGCAATGGTTGCTAAATTAGCTTGGATCCAAGCAGATCTAGGGTTTTTTGAAAACAATTCTGATATGATTAATAATCTGAGAGAGGATCCGCTTTTTCTTTTTTATTACGGAGCTGGTATCGCGGAATTCCTTGATTTTGAAAAAGGATTAAGTTTAGTAGAAGAGGGTGTTTCTCGCCTAGAATCTTCTCCTGAAGAAATACCTGCGTTATTTGATATAGCAATTACATATTCTTTAATATTGAATAATTCTAATAATAAAGAATCTTTGAAGACATTTTATAGCAAAATTATCAGAATATATGAAGAGGAAAAATTAGAGACTGATTTTGATTACAAGCCTTTAATCGTTACATTAGGGTTCTTCGTTTCAGAAAAGAAAAGTGAAAAAGAAGAAATCAATCTTAAAGAAATTTTAGAGATTGTATCGAAATCTCAGCATTCCTTGATCTCAGGATTAATATACAACTTTCTAGCTAAATATGAGGAAGAAACCTCTTACAAAGAGAATATGGATGCTTGTTTAAAGCAATTTCAAGCAATAAATGCGAGATTTCGCTTAACTATTGCTTACTCCAATTATGCCTATTTTCATTCTTCTAAAGCAAACTACGAAGAATCTTCAAAATATTTAATGAAAGCATTCAACTTAGTCAAAGAAATCTCACAAAATCGTGAAACTGGGCCTGGATTATCCGTTTATCCCCTTACACAGAAAGCTTGGATTCAGACTGAACAGGGTAAGTTGAATGAAGCATTGGAAGTTTTAGAATTAGCGTTAGAGAAAGCGAATGACTATAATAGTATTCAGTATCAAGTAAAAATAGAATTTGGTCTTGCATATGTCTTTTTCTTGCTTATGAAATATGAGCTTTCTTGTAATCACGCTGAAAAGGCCTTATCGCTGATTGAAATGTTACCAAATAAGCCTATTCAATGTATGTATCAATTGGAGTATGCTGATCTTCTCACAGATATGAATAAATTAGATGAAGCGGAAAATACCCTTAATCAAATCAATGTCAAGGATCTAGAAGGATGTTCTAAAGTTCATTATGATTATGTACAAGGTAAGTTTGAGTTAAATCGTCATAATCTAGGAATTTCTAAGCAATATTTCCAAAATGCAATTGGTAGTGTTGAAGAATGTTCGTATCTTCGTCCTTTAATTTTATTTACATTATCTGAAGAATATATTCGCGAGTATAGATTATCAGAAGATCCTAAGATTCTTGAGGAAGCACAAGATATGATAGAAGAAGGATTGGAGAAGATTCACGATGTTCCGACTCGTACAAAGGGATTAATTCTTTCAGCTATTCTATTATCGGTTCAAGACCGACATGAAGAAGCTGAAGAGATTCTCGAGTCTTTAATATCCCCTTCAGTAGAAATAATACCACATTTTCGAGATTTAGCAGTGAAATTACTAGACAATATTCGAGATAGCCGTATCGGAAGAGTAACTATTTCACCTATCACGAACTTCAAGGATGTTATTCGATATCTTAGGGATGCGAAGACATCAATTGAATCTCCCCCTCGTTAATATCAGTCTGAGTATTATTTTTAATCAAAAACCCTCTGAGAATGCTAGTAATGCTCTAGATAATAGCTGATTGGATTTATCTTCAAAGCTTTTTTCCAGCTAGAATAAGAACCACCATATTTCGAAACTTCTACTGCTTTGTGTGTAATTTCACGGCCTCCCATTGAAAGAAGAGCTTGGATTGCTGCCCAGTGGATAGGAAAGGATTTAAATCGCACTTTTTCTCTTAAATTTTGTTTTAAATAATCCATTCCTTTCTGAATATCAAAATAATTAACACTTTGATCACTTAATTTCGTCTCATATTTTGGGATCATCGGAGTAACAGAAACATTGAATTTAATTGAGGTTTTAAGCTCTATGAGGCTGGAAATAAGATTTATAATTTCGACTGATTCAGAGAAAGGGTCAGAAGTCAACCCTAAAATGAAATAAAGCTTAAGCTGTTGAATTTTATTTTGATAAGCTTTCTGTACAAATTCTAAAATCTGTTTATTACTAATTTTTTTTCCAATATTACATCGTACATCTTCTGACCCACTTTCAGGAGCAATTGTGAGATTTCTTTGACCAGCATGTCTTAGCAATTCGAGAACTTCTATACCTGAATCGATTCTTATACTAGGGAGAGTAAATTTTAGATTATTTGAAATGAAATAAGTCATCAACTCGCTGATTTGACTGTAATCAGCAGTACCTGATCCAATTAGTGAAAAAAAGTCAGTTTGAGACTGTTTGCTACCATTATTAATAATTTTTTTTAATTTTGTGAGAGATCGTTCTCTGTAAGGTTGAAATATTTTCCCAATCAGACAGAAATGGCATCTATGTGGACATCCGCGCGAAACTTGTAGGAAAAATCCATCTAGAGAACCTTTTTTTTTCAATCGGCTTTCAATTGGTCTAACTTGGGCAACTGGATAGTTGACCTCATCTAGATTTGGAGTTCGAACAACTACACGTTTTAATGGTATGTCTTGGGAAGGAAAAAAACCAGGGATTGTTAAAATCTCTTCTTTCAGAGAACTAAATTTACTCGAAAGTACAGCTTGAAGGAAGGAGTTCGAAACTGATTCAAATTCACCAGCAAATATAACGTCGAATATATCCAAAATTGGTTCAGGATTTGTAGTTACTGTAGGCCCTCCAGCTAGTAATAATGGATAATTATTGACACGTTCTTTGGCATAAACTGGAATATTCGATCTCTGTAACATTCTAATAGCATTAATGTAGTCAAGTTCAAATTGAAAACTAAATGCTAAAAGATCAAATTGAGATAAAGTCTTTCTTGTTTCAATGGACTTTGGAGGGCCTGGGAGATCTGCAGAAAAGAAGATACGTTCAGTAAAAATATTCTGATGTTGGTTCATAAGGTGGTACAAGAGCTTAACTGACAGTCCTGACATTCCTATTGTATATGAATTTGGATAAACCAATCCTATACGCCATTTAGTGTCAAATTTCGGCTTTTGAAATACATTTATTTCTTTCAAAAGAGGCTTTCTCATATAAATTCAGACCAAGGTTCATTGAAGCGATTTCTGAGTTATTTTATTTTTAGGATCTTGATAAAATAAGGTGTTGGAAGGAACATTTTGGTTAACCAGAGTATGAGCACCAATTCGTGAGTTTTCACCAATGGTTATACCAGGCATTAGGGAAACATTGATTCCTGTCTTAACATTATCACCAAAAAACACACCGAGCTTTTTTCTACCTGTAAACAAGATTTTTCCTTGAATATTCATTTTTATTTCATTTTTTTCTAGTTTCATATTGGCTACTTTTGTACCAGCACCAAAATTGCACCCTTTTCCAATGATTGAATCACCTACATATGAAAGATGCCCAATTGTAGTGTTATCTAGAATCAGACTATTTTTAATCTCAACAGCATTTCCTATTCTAACATTTTTACCAATATATGAAGCTGGTCTAATAAAACAATTCGGGCCTACAACTGTATTCTCATCAATTACTACAGGGCCTTGAATGAATGAACCAGGTCGTAGAGTTACATTATTTGCTAGTTTTACACTTCCTTCTACAGTTACACCTTTAGGAATAGCCATTTTGTCCTGGAATCTCAGCTCTTGTAAACCAATTTCATTTGCTTCCAAAATACTCCATGGATAACCAATATCAATCCAGTGGTCTTTAATATAGTAAATAGCCAAATTGGCTCCGCGATGAATGAGTTTATTTATCCCATCTGTAAGTTCTGTTTCTCCTCTGATAGATTCGGTAATCTGATTCAAATAATCAAAAATTATTGAAGGTAAAACCATTATACCAGCGTTAATATACTTACTAGGAGGATTGGGATCTTTTTCACGAATTTGGACTAGGGAATCATTTTTGATCTCAAGACAACCATATTTTTCTGGATTTTCTACTAATTTTGCAGCAAAAATTCCGTTTGAATGTGTAATAGACTTTCCTAATCTAATTATCTCGCTTATTATGTTAGGAGAAGTAAAGATATCGCCATACATCATGAAAAAGTGATTTGAACCAATATATTCTTCACATATCTTTACTGCATGTCCAGTGCCAAGTTGTTCTGTCTGAAACACCCAAATTATCTCGAAAGGATAATCCCTTGAATTGACTGCTCTTTTTATTTTTCCTGATTCATGTCCTACAACAATAACAACTTTATTTACATCATTCTTTAGAGCATCCAGACAATGGAAAATTAGAGGGCGGCCTGCAATCGGAATTAAAGGTTTGGGAGTGGTTTTTGTTAATGGATATAGGCGAGTTCCTTTTCCTGCTGTGAGAATTAAAGCCTCCATATATAAACCTCACTATCGAGCCTTATTAAAGTTTCTGGTCAATTGAATATATACAAAATAATGAATAATACTGATTTTAACCTCATCTGCTTCGTTTTAGCTAAAAATAATTAATTTATCCCTTTTTTGAATCAGAAATCAGATATAAATAAATCTGTATTCTCCAAAAAATGTCATAATAAGGGACGTAAATTCTTGTATAATAGATGTTCTAGGCTTATTATTAGAAGATTAGTCCTAGAATAGAATTAAACAAGTATCATGGAATTCAAAATGAATTCATATCTCTAACTGTGATTTTCCTTACCAATGCTTTTTGGTTAAGTGGATGTGGTACACTTTGATACAAAAAACACTTAATTATAAAAAATTGGGGTTTAAAGCTGGAATAGAGATTCACGCTCAGTTATCAACTAAAAAAAAGCTGTTTTGTCAGTGTCCTGCCACTTTGACTCAAGAAAAACCTCAAGCTATTGTACAACGTAAGTTTCGTCCTGTTTTGGGGGAAATGGGTGTTTATGACCCAGCATTGTTAATTGAATTCAAGAAAAATCATACAATCTTCTATGAAGTTGTTGAAAGTGTATGTACTTATGAATTAGATGAAACACCCCCTGTTCCAATTAATGATGAAGCTTTATATTGTAGTATAAAACTTGCAAAAATGTTGAATTGTCACATTGTTGAGGAGTCATTTGTCTGTAGAAAGAACTATTTGGATGGATCTGTTCCTTCTGGGTTTCAAAGAACGGCACTCATCGGGTATAATGGGTTTATTACGCTTAAAAATGATTCAGCAGCTATTAAAGAAAAAAAATTACCAATAAATTGGGTGTACATTGAAGAAGATGCTGCTCGAAAAGACACTGATCGAACTAAAGATAAAAACATTTTCTTCAAATTAGATCGTCTTGGAATACCATTGGTGGAAATAGTTACACATCATAATCTCAATTCTCCAGATGAAGTAGTATGTGCTGCACAAACACTTGGAATGCTAATCAAATCATCAGGTATTGTACGGAGAGGTTTGGGTTCAATTCGACAGGATATTAATATCAGTATAAAAGAAGGAGATCGTGTAGAACTAAAAGGGATTCAATTACTTCAATTAATTCCTCAAGCTATTAATATAGAAATTCAACGCCAAAGAAGTCTTATTGATATCAAAAAAGAGCTACAAAAACGAAACGTTAATCCAAAGGACATTCCTTTTCAAATAATTGATGTTACATCGATCTTTTCAAGAACGTCCTCAAAACTAATTAGAACAGCTTTAAAACGAAATGAAAAAGTATTCATGATTTCTATCAAAGGATTTCAGGGATTATTGGCTTGGGAGTTGCAACCAAATAAACGATTTGGAACTGAACTTTCCGATCGTGTAAAATCTTTTACTAGTCTGAAAGGAATAATCCATAGTGATGAGGATCTAAAAAAATACAAAATTTCTGAATCTGAAATAAAAAAGCTTGATAAGATTCATGGAAAGGAAGACTGTGCTTTCATCATAGTAGTAGGAAAAGAAGATGAATCTAGACGGGCTCTTTCTTTTATTCATGACCGTTTAATTGCTGTTTTTAAAGGAGTTCCTCAGGAATCACGAAAAGTTAATGAAGAAGGAGTCTCCACATTTATGCGAGATCTTCATGGACGAAGCAGGCTTTATCCTGATACAGATCTTCCTCCTATAGTCATTGATTCAAAAAGGGTAAAAGAGATTGGAGAAAACCTTCCAGAACATTACTTAAACCGTATTCAGCGCTTAAAAGACAAATATTCAATCTCTGAGGAAGTCGCTGAAAATCTTGTGTATGAGGGTAAAGCAGATACTTTTGAAAAACTATTAGAAAATGGAGCTGTAATGAAAGTAGTTGTTACTACTCTCACTCAAACTTTAACTGCTGTGTCGAGAGAAGGAATTGAAGTCAATAATATAACAGATGATCATTTGTTGTTAGTTTTTGATGCTCTAAGTAAGAATAAATTTTCTAAGGAAGCTATTCCAGAGGTACTAATAGCTATTGGGAAAGATCCAACGAAACAATTGCCAGAAATAATTAGAAAATTCGGTGGAGGGCTATCGCGTGAGGAACTAGACCAAATAATTCAAACTACTTTAAACTCCTCTCAAGATCTTATTCTTGAACGTGGAATAAATGCTTTTTCCCCGTTGATGGGAATAGTAATGAAGAAAGTTCGTGGCAAAATAGATGGTAAGATTGTAAGTGAAAGATTACGATTACAATTGAATAATAGAATCTCTAAATAGCAAGGAAAAGATAGTAATGCCTACAGATGATAAATATAGTGGATATCAAGGATCTTCATTAGATTGGTTAAAAGATCAAAGACTTGAAGTCTGGGATGAAGTTGAAGTAATTAAAGAGGATTCGATAGTAAAGGGGGTAATATTGCCTAGAAGTGAACTCATAAACCCTAATTTCATTAGTTTAAAATTATCAACTGGCTATAATATTGGATTTAATATTGATAGAATTGAGAAAGCTAGAAAAATTGGTCATAAAAAAGGGGAATACAAGATACCTAAAGTTGAATATACTCCAAATCCCGCAAAACCCTTCATTCCCATACTAGGGTGTGGAGGAACCATTGCTTCTCGTCTTGATTATCAGACCGGAGGAACTATCCCTGCGTTAACTCCTGAAGAGCTTTTCTCTTCTTTTCCTGAAATTGCTGATTTAGCTAGGATCGAAACACATCAACTATTTGATATTTTCTCAGAAAACATAACACTTAAGCATTACACGAAAATATTAGATGCCATAGATACTATTTTAAAAACTAAAAAGCCTAACGGGATTGTTCTGACACATGGAACAGATACTATGTCATTTACAGCTGCAGCTATTTCTTTTTCAATTACAAATCCTCCAATTCCCATTGTAATCACAGGTTCTCAAAGGTCATCTGATCGTCCCTCCTCCGATGCTTTCTCAAATTTATACAATTCTGTGCTCTATGCTTCCTCAACTAATGCTTTGAAAGAAATCGTTGTTATCATGCATGACGAGTCATCAGACACATCATATGCAATTCACAATGCAACACGAGTGCGAAAAATGCATAGCAGTCGGCGGGATACATTTCGTACTATTGGTAACAGTCCACTTGGAAAAATTATTGATAAGAAAATTCAATACTTCAATGACCGAGAGCTTTTTTCACCTGATAGTAGTTCTAGCAAATTAAAATTAAAAATTCAAAAGAAATTTGAAGAGAGAGTAGGATTAATATATCATTATCCAAGCATCAAACCAGATTTATTACAATACTACATCGATACTGGTTATAAAGGAATAGTTCTAGTTGGCACAGGGCTGGGCCATGTTTCTTCCGATTTAATTCCTTTTATTAAAAGAGCTATTGATAACGAAATCGTTGTTGTAATGACCACTCAATGTTTGCACGGTTTTACAGGACTGTCTGTTTATGAAAGTGGACGGATAATATTGAAAAATGGCGTCATTCCATTAGCCAACATGCTACCTGAGGTAGCTTACATTAAACTTGCTTATCTCCTAGGGAATTATCAAAAAATTGAAAAAGTTAAGGAATTAATGAAAAAGAACTTGAAAGGTGAAATTCTAACACGTGAAAGATATAAAGAATTTCCTTAACTGGAAATCATCATGATAGACAATATCTTATATTCATATTAGCAAACCTTTTTTACTCGATTGAGGAATTATTAAATTGCAATCTTACGGTGTTTTCGTTCGATCTACACTGAAAATGTGTAATCGTTTCAGAGAGTTGCATTAAAGTACCGTATAACCCAATCTACCCTTATTTATCATAAAGGAGACTTTTAAAAGTTGAACAACACCGATTATCGCACCTCTACTTCTATATCATCTGAAATTTATCGGATGATGCGTGATATCGAAAATAATCGTGCTTTAACCTCAGATTTTTATGAGGAATTACGAACACATGTAAAGTACCTGAAAACCTTCAAAAAAGGAGGACCTGCGGGATTAGATGAGAAAAAAAACAGATTCAAAAGAATTGGCGTTCTACTAGAAGAATTAAAAGAGAAGTATTGGGATCTAGCAGATTTACTTATTGACTTAGAAGGAATTGAAATTTTAGAAAGTAGTTTACCAGAGCGAGGAACTCATTTATCCAGAGAGATAATAGAACTCCTTAAACAGATGGAACCTACATTGCGAAATGCCCATAAATCTCTTCGGTCAAGCGAGTTAGGCCCTGTTACTAAAGATCTTTATTCGATGTTGAATAATAGCAAATTTTCTGAGCTAAATGAGGTGTTGAAAAACCTTTCAACAGAAATTGATAAGAATAAACTAGAAGATTTGAAACAAAAAAGAATACTATAAAGTATTCTCAAATCTCATTTTTCAACTTTTTTATTCAATCACAGGTTCACCGCAAGTTGGACATGTGAAAGCGCCTGGTGGGATAGTCTTTCCGCATTTATTACAGGTCCAAACTTCCTTCGACTTCGAGGCTGCCCAAGCTTTTCTTGTTCTCACTGTTTTTTTAGGAGTTGGTTCTTCTTTAGTTGCTGTACCAGTCGCATATGCTGCTACGCAAGCTATTAATATACAAGCAGCTGTTCCTAAACCAAATTCAGTAATTGCAGTTGATTCAGATAAATTACCCGAATTCAAAATAGCTAAGAAACCTGTTCCTAATATGGTGCCAAAAAACCCTGCCAATGCGCCCCAAAATCCACTTTTTGCTCTAACTCCTGCAACCATACCTGAAATTAACCAAGCTACAAGAACAGCCATGAAAGATACTAGGTTTTCAGCACTAAGGAACATAGATTGAAACATTGACTCGAAAACACTGGTAAATTCCAGGCTTATTAGAGACGACCGATTTGTAGGATCAAATACTAGTTGAGATATTTCTAAGGCAGATAAACCAACACTGAATACTAATATAATGTTTATTAAAGGATTTGTAGTTCTAGGTCTTGTTGTTGTCATATTAACTCCTTCTAATTTAAGTTACAATATAAGTCTGTTTAATATAAATGATCAATTAATCAACTTAGATCAAAATTACGCATATTAATAATGATTTGCTAATTTAGGTGGTTAATAGTATAGATTGATTGTTTTTACTATATAATTGGAGGCTTTAATGAGAAACATAAATTATTCCTTGATATCAAAATATATTCAATATCAGGAAGAAATGCAGTAAAAAGAGAAACAATGAATAATATAGCTAGGTTAAAGGAATATTGAAGTGACAAACAAATCTGTAAATGGGAGTCGTTCTATGAAACGGATGTCTAGTCTTGATATCTTTGCAATTGTACATGAATTGCAAGGTTTAATAGGATATCGTGTTGATAACGTATACCAAGACTCTGGAAATAGGTTCTTTCTATTTAAGTTTAAAGGAAAGGGTGAATATAGAAGTCCTTTTCTGTTAATAGAACCAGGATTTCGGCTTCATTTAACTGAGTTCAAATATCCAATTCCAGATCGTCCCTCAGATAAGATTATGGCGCTAAGAAGCCACCTTAAAGGTACCGAAGTACTTGAGATAGCCCAAGTTGATTTTGATAGGTTAGTAGCAATCAAATTAAAAGGAAAACAAGAATATCAAATGTATATCGAACTTTTTGGAAATCGTCCTAATTTTGTAGTAGTTGGGGAGCAAAATCAAGTAATTTCAGCATTATGGTACAAAAAAATGCGTCACCG
>JBHLKC010000065.1:0-13965 GCA_048887065.1 Candidatus Hodarchaeota archaeon | reverse complement strand
CTGCATTCAAAACTTTAGAAAATAAATCTAAATCATCAACTTTTATCTCAAGCATATATGTAGCTCCTCTGAATTTTGATAACTTATACCTTAACCTGTTAGTATTTGATATTGAAATTTGTTTATCTCAGAGTTTTACAAAGATTTTCTTATTAGGTCAGTAATAGAGCATAATGATCTATAAATACCTTTACATTAAAACAAAACAATCTTGTTTAAATGTATTTTTTAAAAAATGCTTAAAAATTCATTCTCTAATTTATCTGCTATGATTCTTCTAATCAAGGAAATTAAGCTATCTGATTTTTCAAATGATGAGTTGGGACTGAAATCAAAAATAATCAAGTTAAAAAGCAAAAATTGTAATAGAAATCCCTCCAATATCTTTAGTATAATCCTATTAAGAAATGAGAAATAATGCAAATACTACTAATAGCAAAAGAATATCAATGATTCGATTGCAAATGAAAAAAATGTAATAACGAGAATAAGAGATGATTTAGAAAAATATTATACCTCTTTCATCACCCAAATCGATTTTGATGTTATGAGAGATCAGTGAAGCCTATTCTTCGATTTCTTAAGATTATCTAAGCCTAAAATAATGTGATCCGATTCTGGTGGGCCAACTTTTACATTGTTTACATGAATTGGATTCCCCTTTTCTGTCACTTCTCCAATAATTTCTGCTGGTAGGTCAAAGGATCTCAAGAAGTCTCTTATAATTTGAGACATTGTATTATCACAAACTAATAAAACGGCACCAGAGGAAATCAACTTATATGGATTTAGTTTTAACATTTCAGTGACCTTTTTGGTGACTGGAGAAAGAGGAATCTTGGACATAGTGACATTACATCCTAAATTTTTTGGAGCTAAACATTCATATAATGCTCCAAAGATTCCACCTTCAGTGCAATCATGAACGAGGGTTAGTGAATCATGGAATTTTAGATTACATTCGATGGTTCGAGTAAATATATCTATTTCTTTGCCGATTTGAATCCCTTGTAAGTATTCATGCTTGTTCAAACTTTTAGAGAAATAATTTTCAGCCTCAGCAAGAAGGATTCCAGTACCCTCTGCTCCAACCCATCCTGAACAGATTATATGGTCACCAACTTGAGGATTTCTGGGAATATAATATTCTGGTGGTACAAATCCAATCATGTTCCCGGAAAGAATAGGATATTGAACATTTTCCGTTACTTCAGTATGTCCCCCCAAAATTGTAATCTTATGTTCTTCACAGACCTGAGACAGATTGTTCTGAATCTCAATTAGTCTATTTTTAGTTGTAGAATGGGGTAACAATATTGTAGCAGTAATTCCATAAGGTATAGCGCCTGCGGTTGCCAAATCATTCCTATTTATAATAATAAGATATTTTGATGGATTGGGAGTAGGAAAAGTTATAGGATCGGCTTTATAAACAAAGAATGGAATACTATGTGTTTGATATATTTTGTTTACATGCTCAATGACTTCCTGTAGATCCAAAACTGCAACATCCACTCCCTGTTCAGCGTTTTGAATGATACCTCTATTGATAAAACCTGTTTTACAAACCAAATCTGTGAGTATAGACCATGGAACTTTCCCTAATGGTAAAACTTTCATTATTTCTCAGCTCTAATGGAAAATGATTTAATGCTTATATTTATTGAAGTTAATTTGAATTGTTGAGCGAATGAACTTGCAGAAGGAAGAACCCATTTTTGCTGAGGCCTTTTTTCAGATTAATAGTCATCAGATCATACATACGCTTTATTTCTACTACTATGACCCATCAAAAGTATACTTCCATTTAATGAACACAGGGGCAATAAAAGGGGAGTTAGAAGAAATTCAAAAGAATTTACAATATTTCATTGACGAAGATGATCTTTTAGTGAATAAACAAAAGGTTCGCATGATTATTACGAAGGTAATGCTTGAATTTAAGGAAAAGAAACCTAATTTTCCATTTCTCATTTTTAAAATTACCTCTCAATTAACAAAACTTCATGAAAATAAATTGAATGAAATTCATTTATATGCAAAACCTGAAAAACTTCCTTATTCAGCTATTTCATGTTGGGAAACAAAAGGAGAAATCACTTCTGTAGAGTCGAATTCCTTTCATATTCTTAGTCATGATAAAAAACAATTAGTATTTTATTTATCAAAGGGGGAAATAATTGGAGGGGATGAACGCTTAATAGTTCGAATAAATTAAGAATTATCGTTATAGCTCATTAGGATTACCTACTCAAACGTTTGTACGACATAAAGAATGAAAAAATAACGAGAATTAAAAGAGACTGCGTATACCTTCATTTATCGAAGATAAAGTGTGTTAAATATTGATACAAATAGGACAAAAAAACTAAAAATATGTACACAATCAAATTATAAAATCTCATTCTTAATAGAAATTCTACTTAATCTGGAATTAAGGACTTGAAACCTAAATGGAAGATCTAATTCAAGTTATTTTAGACAGCATAATCTTTGTTTTACCTTTGTGGTTTGGTAATGCTGCTCCAACAATTTTAGGGGGTGGAGCACCTATAGATAGGGGACGATATTGGCGAGATGGTAAAAGAATTTTAGGTGATGGAAAAACGATTCGTGGTTTTTGGGCTGGAACATTAGTAGGTGGTATTATAGGGGGTGCTGTTGGATTTTTGGGTTCTATTATTTCTGATTCCATTATTCCAGGTACAAAAATTATTCTAAGACTTAGATATCAAGATTTTTTAGAATCCAGTATTGTTTATTCTCTACTGGGTATTTTAAATATTGAAGAGATCCTATCCAACTCACTTATCCTAGGATTAATTTCTGGAAGCTTGATGACTTTTGGAGGGCTAATTGGAGATATAATAGGGTCATTTATAAAACGTCGTAGTGGGATTGAACGTGGCCATAGCTTCATATTTTTAGATCAATTAGGGTTCCTTGTCCTTGGGATGATTTTTGCTTATCCATTAATTAGATGGCAGATAGAGTGGTTTTTAGTATTAGTGCCTATTACTTTCATTACACATATTGCTGCAAACCTATTTGGATACTTTACTGGTATCCAAGAAGATCCCCTTTAATATAATTCCTTACTTATTTTAAGAAGATTAATGTGGTAATTAATTCTTTTTAGACCAAGAAAAATTTTTGAAATAAAGACTCGAGGCTTATAACTAGAATCTAAATATAATTGAATTATAATTAGATTTTTAAGATAGTTCGATAACTAGTACCAAATTAGAAACATTTTTCAAGTCAACTATAGAGCGATTAAGTGCTGATTACAGAGCAGCGACTGGAAAAGATTATCAAAAAACGAAGGAAAGCGAAGAAAAACATTAACAAAACATAAAGTAGGAGCGAAACACTTATGTCAGAGGAAAATACCGTTTTCATTGGAAATAAGCCCGTAACAGCTTATGTCATGGCATGCGTGACACAATTTAACCGCGATGCAGAGGCTATTGTCCTTAAAGCACGAGGCCGAGCGATAAGTCGGGCAGTAGATGTTGCAGAAGTTTTACGTCGACGATTCATGAAAGATCGTATCGATGTTACTAACATTACCATTGACACAGAACAGATCGAAACTCGTGAAGGAAACCTCTCGAACGTTAGTGCAATCGAAATCACTATTACTAAGATTTAACCATTTGAATTTCGATTTTGTCCCATTAAAATACTATATTGAGACGGCAAACTCTCTTCAAAAAATTTACTTAGAGGAATCCAATTTTTTTTATTTTTTTCTTTTTAAAAAAGTGAGATTTCGATCCGTCTGAATAGAGACTAGAGATTGACAGACGATTAGAAAGCTTTTTCACTACTATTTATCAAAGATATAACCTGCATAACACGAAAGAATATTTATCGTGAATTTATATTGAAATACAGAATATTCTCCAAATTAAGAGTCTGATAAACTCAATCTATCCATAATAGGATGTCTTTTTGTTGAAAGTTGTTGACATAGTCTGTGAGAAAATACGTCCCAATCTAACAGTAGATTTTCAATCTGGTCGTCTTGGGGTAAACGAGTTCCGAGATTTATTGAAAAGAATCGATTTTACTACTCGGGAACGTCAATATGTTGGTGCAAACTTTCGATTTATAATAACAAAATTAGGCCTCTTTCACTATCTTCCAGAGATTCGTGGAAATGAGGATGCAGCTATGTTTCAGTTACTTGAAGTTGTAATAGAAAACTGGATCACTTCAGGAATAGTGAAAAGCCGAAAGGAAGGGATGAATCGAATAATCCAACAAATTAAAGATCGTACTCAAGAAGGAAGGGGTACGGTCATTACTGTCTCCGAAGCAGGTGATTTACGTATAATGATTCAAACTTTACGTGACAATGTCAGTAATTTTTGGGAAAAAGCTCCAGAGAGAATACCTGACTTCATTGAAGCTTTTAGAGATGCTTTATCAGAGACCAGCCAGTCTTCAAGGTTGTTATATGATATTGCAAGTTTCAATAGAGATGTTCGCTCAAAGAAAATAAAATATCTATTAGAAGTCACTAACGAAATTGATTCATGGGAGCAACGACTCCATCTGGATAAATAAGTAAGTCTGAATAGATTCAATGCGACTTAAGTAGTGATTGAATTCAACAAAAAGCTTTCATTTAACTATTTGTTTTTAAAAGCACGAGAACCAAGTTGAAAAGCTTTTAGATTTAGGTTATAATGCTTCTTTTCGAATTGCTTCTTTAAAGCTATAATTAACGATTCTTCTGTCAATGGAAGGCTTAATACAGCTGATAATGCCCCCAACATGACAATATTCTGAACTACTGGCATATTTAAATCAGAGGCAATTTTGGTTGCATTAATAGAGATTACATTCGTACAATATGTTTTTAGTGCTGTTAGAATTCCATCTAAATCTGGATAACTGCTCTTTGTTAAAGTAAAACTTGGTGAAGGAATAGGATGGATATTAACAAGACAAATTCCATCAGGTTTAACATATTGAGCGAAACGAAGTGCTTCAATCGGTTCAAACCCAAGTAAGACATCTGAATCGCATTCCATTATTAAGGGCGAAAAAACATCCCCAAATCGGACATTTGAAAAAACACTTCCTCCGCGTTGGGACATTCCATGAGTTTCTGAACCATGTACCTTAAAACCCATATCAACAGCAGCATTGCATAGTATATCAGTTACAGAAAGTATTCCCTGTCCTCCTACTCCAGCAAGAAAGATTTGATATTCCATTTAATCACCTAGAACCTCATCAGCACTTCTTGGGACAATCACATCATAGGGACAGACTTCTGAGCATAATCCGCACCTAGTGCATAAAGATTGATCGATCATAGGGATGGGTTTGCCTTCTTCCATTGTGGAACGATCAGACCATATGACTGCTGGACACGCTATCATATTCACACAAGCATAGCAGCCAACACAACGATCTGTTTCTATATAGTATGTGATCTTTGGTAATCCCTCTCTCCTTGTTGATTGGATAATACATTCACCCTTGGAAACGATTACTGAAACTCCTTCACGCTTAATGGCTTCTTTAATAATTAGTATTGATTCTTTAGGATTATATGCATCAATGGTTGCTACATGTTTCACACCAATACCCCGAGCTGCATCCTCAATATTAAGAGTTTCGACCGAGGAATGAGAAGTAATAGATGAAGGATTTGGCTGAAAACCAGTCATGGCCGTAGCTGAATTGTCCACAACCAGTAATAAGAGATTACTTTTATTATAAACCGCATTCGCAAGCCCTGGTAATCCAGTATGCCAAAAAGTAGAGTCTCCAATAATTGATACAACTGGATCTTTTAGACCTGGACTATGAGTCAATCCAGAACCAATTCCTAACGAAGATCCCATACAAATAGTCACATGACCTGCAGAAAGTGGAGGAGCAACTCCTAAGGTGTAACAACCAATATCAGTTGATACTATCCGGTGTCTTCTAGGGATCGCTTTGTTCAGAGCATAAAATGTTGCACGATGTGGACATCCTGGACATAAGACAGGAGGGCGCGCAAATATCAAATTAGATTGACCTTGAGGAATTTCTGGAGGGAGTGAGTCAAAATTCATGACCTTAGCTAACCCATTCCAAACTTTACGTATCGTGAGTTCCCCATAAGAAGGTGTGACATTTTCTCCTCTACCTATTATCTTCTCTTGAAATCCAATCTCAAAGGCCGCTTTTTTCACAAAAGTTTCTAACACATCATCTGCTTCTTCTACAACAATGATTGTAGAAGAGGAATATTTCTTTAAGAATTGAGTCACCTGAATCCAAGGAAAAGGATTTGAGAGACCTATTTTTAGAATTGGATGACTTACCTTAAGTTTGAGTAGAACTTCTTTCAAGTAATTGTATGTTGAGCCACAAGTAATGAAAGCAAATGTTTCATCAGTCCCCTCATCCACTCGATTCCAAGGAGTTTCTGCTATATAGCTGGAAATATCGTTGATTATTCGCAATATTCGTTGTTTATTTTGTCGAGCATTACTAGGCACACAAACAAACCGTCTTGGATCAATCTCAAGCGAGATAGCTTGACGAAACTCGGGAAAGGTAATAGGATCTAGAAGAATATCCGCACGGGAATGTGATATCCTGGTTACTGTTCTTAAGATAACAGGAACTTGATATTTCTCGCTAACTCGAAAGGCATCTTTTATCATTGCTTTAGCCTCTCTGGCATCACTCGGTTCAAACATAGGAGCATTTGACATCTTTGTATACCAACGATTATCCTGCTCATTCTGAGAGGAATGCATGTGAGGATCTTCAGCTACAATAAGAACTAACCCACCTATCACACCTGCATTGACAAGAGTCATGAAAGGATCAGCAGCGACATTTAATCCAACATGTTTGCATACGAAAATTGCCCGATGACCCAATAATGAGAACCCATAGGCACTTTCAAGAGCAACAGCTTCATTTGTGCTCCATTCAAGATATAAATCGTATCCCATATCTTTCAGTAAAGGCTGTGCAGCGAAAAGGGTATTTGGGATTTCAGACGAGGGAGTACCAGGATAAGTGAAAACACCAGCCACACCAGCTTCTATAATTCCACGAGCAATAGCCTCATTTCCTAACAGAACAAGAGTTTTTTCACTCACATTCTCAAAAATATCTTCGATTCTTGCCATTATGCTTTCATCCTTAAGAAAAAAAGCATTTTTGTCTCTAAAAAGCTCTAATAATTAATTTAATATATATTTTAAGTAGAAAATTTCATAGTTTCCCTAATGATAACAGTGGAGTAACTATTGAAAAGTTTATGAAGAAATAATAAGATAATCAATCTATTTATAGTGAATAAAAAGGAAAATAATCGGATAAAACTGTTTTTATCCGATTTTACATCGATTAATAAAATACTTAATTCAATGTACTTTTTTCTGTTAAAATCAGATTGCTAATGATTTTATTTCACTTCCATCACCAAGCAATTTAAAATTAAAGTTAATTCGGTTAAAAGAGAATTTCATTCAATTATATTCTGAGAGGTAAGATTTACGTTGAGCTGGTTACATTTAGGTGAGATTTTACGTATCAATGCTTCCAAGTATCCCAACAAACTTGCAATTAAAGATACCAATCGTTCTCTCACTAATAAAGAGTTTGACGAACGAACTAATAAGCTAGCTAATGGATTACTTAAAAGAGGCTTAAGGAAAGGTGATAAAATTGCCATTCTTATGAATAATCGAGTTGAATTCATGGAACTATATGGAGCTGCTGCAAAAGCAGGACTGATTATTGTTCCATTAAACTTTAGGCTTCTTCCGAAAGACCTATACTGGATAGTTTCAAACGCTGAATGCAAGATGGTGATTGTAGAATCTAGATACTATGAAACTACTATTAATAACTGGAATTTGGTAGTGGAATTTGGGTTAGACACCCTTGATCATATCTGTTTGGGTGATATCCCCGTTGCAGAAAATTGGAGTTATTTTGAAGACATTATTAAAGAAGGAGAAGACAGGAATCCAGAAATTCAAGTAGAACCTGAGGATCCATGGATTTTACTTTATACTTCAGGGACAACAGGTCGCCCCAAAGGCGTTGTTCGTTCTCATCGCTCATATATTTCATTCTTTCTGATTAATGCGGCGGAATTCTCTTTCACTCCCGATGATTACGGATTGATTCTCATGCCTCTGTCACACGTGAACAGTACGTTCTACTCTTTTGTTTTCACATATGTTGGTGCCTCAGTTTATGTACATCGCGAATTCGGCTTTAATCCTGAAGAAGTTTTGGAGATTTTCGATCATGAAAAAATCACTTTCACCTCCTTAATTCCTACACATTATAACCTAATTTTAAGTCTTCCAGATGAGACTAAAGAAAAATATGATCTTAGTTCGGTAAAAACTCTCTTGACATCATCCGCTCCAGCCACAAAAGAGATGAAGTATGGTGTAATGGATTTGTTTAAAGGGGTGCGCCTTTTCGAGGCATACGGAAGCACTGAAGCTGGTCTAGTGACTATCCTAAGGCCTGAAGATCAGTTCAACAAAGTTGGATCAATCGGTCAAGAGTGTATTGGATCGGACCAAATTCGATTACTGGATCCTGATACTAGAAGTCCAGTATCTCTAGGTGAGATAGGAGAATTGTTTTCACGAAGTCCCATGCAAATGACTGGTTATTATAAACTAGCAGAAAAGACTGCAGCAAGTATGGATGGGGAATTTTTCAGTGCTGGTGATATGGCTAAAAAAGATGAGGATGGTTATTATTATCTGGTTGATAGGAAGGCAAATATGATAATTAGTGGTGGTGAACATGTTTTTCCATCGGAAGTTGAAAAAGTCATTACAGCTCATGAAGCGGTCTTGGAATGTGCTGTAGTAGGGTTGAATGACCCTAAGTGGGGAGAAGCAGTTACAGCAATTTGCGCATTAACCACAGGAAGTGAACCGTCAGATAGTTTAGCAAATAATATTAGAGAACATTGTAGAGACAAGTTACCGAGATTTAAGGTCCCTAAAAAAATCATATTCATTGATTATGACGATATTCCGCGAACAGGTTCAGGTAAAATCGTCCACCGAATATTACGGGAACGTTATAATGAAAGTAATGACTCTTAACCGTTTGATATTAGAAAAATGGCTTTTCTTATGAATTTTAACCACAAACTCCTTTTCTTTTTATTCTGGAATATTTCACATAATTCTGTCTTAATTCATGGATTTAATACATACGAAAAACTCAAATAATAAACCTTTAAACTGAAACCTTGTTTTCGATAAAAAAGATTATCATTAGGAAGTTAATTCAAGATGAAAGTTGAAGATGTGAAAAAGATCTGCGTAATGGGCGCTGGATTAATGGGTAACGGTATTGCGCAGGTATGTGCTCAGGCAGGCTTTGAAGTGGCAATGCGAGACATTGAAGATCGCTTTGTGGAGAATGGAATCAATACTATTAAGAGGAATCTATCGCGTGGAGTCGATAAAGGGAAGATGACTCAAAAGCAGATGAATGAAATCGTTAACAGAATTAAAGGAACCACTGATCTAAAAGCGGCAGCACATAATGCAGATGTTGTTCTTGAAGCAATCATTGAAAATAGAGACTTGAAAAGAACAGTTTTCGCTGAATTAGATAACATTTGCAAACCTGAGTGTATTTTCGCCTCAAATACATCATCTATATCTATCACTGATATGGCATCCGCAACAAAACGACCCGAGAAATTCATTGGAATGCACTTTTTCAACCCAGTCCCAGTTATGCGCTTGGTCGAGATCATTAAAGGATACGAAACCTCAAATGAGACATATAAATTCATTGATGAACTTTCAAAAAAATTAGGTAAAGAAACAGTTTTAGTAAATGAAGCACCTGGATTTGCTGTTAATCGTCTCCTCATACCATTCCTATTGGAGGCAATCTTTGCTTTACAAGAAGGGGTAACCACTGTAGATGATATGGATAAAGCAATTACGCTTGGATTAAACCATCCCATGGGACCATTTACATTATTAGATTTTGTCGGATTAGACACAACCTTATTCATTGCGGATTATATGTATTCGGAATTCCAAGATTCGAAGTATCGAGCTCCGACTTTATTGCGGAAAATGGTTCGAGCAAACCATCACGGACGAAAAACTGGCATTGGGTTCTATGACTACTCAAAGAAGCCACCTAAACCACGATCATTTAGATAAGGCTTTATTTCAATCAATTCTCGTTTCATATTACGATTATGTTTTGAAGACTTCTATTATGATCGATGCTGCTGAATCGCCTGCTGAACATCCTGCAAACAGACCATAGCCTCCTCCTTTAAGAATTAATTCTTCAATAAGCTCTATAAGGAGTCTCATGCCAGTTGGAGCTTGTGGATGACCCCACACTAGGGAAGATCCATAATTGTTAACTGATTCTGGTGATAGATTCATTTCCTGACAGAAATAAACATCATTAACAGCAAAGGGATTGTGTAACTTTGTACAAGATATATCTTCAATTGAAATTTGAGCTGATTTAAGGGCACTTTGCGATGCTGGCACAGGAGCCATTGGCATATACCCTTTCTTAGCTCTTGCTTGCCCAAAAGATAAGATACGAATCTCAAAATTTTTATTTTGACTTAATGTTTGAGCTCTTTCACGAGAAGTTAGAATCATTCCACAATTCCCGTCAGAAGGATGAGTTTGAGTTCCGTAAGTGACTGTACCCCCTTTAAGGACAGGATCGAGCTTAGCAAGACCTTCTGCAGTTGTGGGAAAAACTCCTTCATCACCATTAACATTTGCTATGATCTTTCTTCCAGATTTAACTTCAATCGGGGAAACCAGGAACTTGCGAAGAAAAGCTGAATCGTCACCTAATGCCTTATTATATTGATTATATCTTAAGAGAACAACTTCTTCCTGTTCTTCTCTAGTTATTCCTGTTTCTTTAACAACATTTTCAGCTGTTTGAATCATTGGGTTTTTTGCGTATGGGTCGAATCCAAAATTGTCCCACACCCAATTTTCAAAATCAGATTTTCCTCCAGGAGCAAAAGGATTAGGGTATAGGATATGAGGGCCATTGCTAGTACGATCACAAGTTACTGCTAAAACAGAATGAGTTTGGTTATTGGAAGCTTCGACTTCAGAAGCGGCCCCTGCTATAACACGAGCAGAAGTAGCACAGGCTTGTGCAATCATCGGCCCAGTAATTTCAGGGGCTCCGATTAAGCCTGTAAACCATGTTTGACCATAAAAACTATGTTTTTGGGGAACAGTAATACCTAAATGGATCGAATTAAACATGGTTGGAGAAATATTACGTTCATTAAGAGCACGAGTCGTAATCTCTGCAGCAAATGGAATTGAATTTAGACTCGCGAAACTGCCCTGCCAGCGAGCAAAAGGTGAGGACCAATAACAGCCTGTAGGAATAAAAACATTTTTGAAGTGCATTGAGTTTTCCTCATTTTCTAGATTGGGGAAGAACTGCATCAATGAGCTCTTGATCAAATGGATGTGCTTGCGCTAACAACTGGCGATATTTAATAAAGTCGATAACATCTTTTCCAGTCAATTTTCGTTCATTAAAAGCTCTAAATCCTAATAGAGCTTCTGTTGTCATATTAACTGACAACCAATGACGATTGGCGAGTTTGGTTTGATCCCAAAAGAATTTCTTCTTCATACGGATACCATCAATAGATTTCATAAGACACCCTGGAAAAAGATTAGCCAAGTTCCAGATGGTATTATTGATTTCTTTATCTAGGAGAGAGAGGTCAGTAGTGCAACTCTTCATTAGTTCTCTTCCTTCTTTGAACTCTTTTCCAGAAAAAAACTCACCAAAGATAATCTCTCCATCTTTTGCATATTTATCAGTATAAACCATGGGATTGCGTATAAATTGATCATCTTTTTTTAACACTGGAACTACTTTAGCAATTAAACCTAGGCGTTTCATTTTGTAAGCACTCCACACTTCACAAGAAATACAGTTCCACATTGCATCTTCAATACCTAGATACCATGGGAGAAAGTCGGTAGATCCACCATCAGGTGCTGATCCATGACGTGGTCCAGCTTGACCATAAACTGCTGTGTCTGTGGAAATTGTAATATCACAAGCCATTCCAATTTCTTGCCCGCCTGCGATTCTCATCCCATTCGCTCTACAAATAACAGGTTTTTTACAATTCAAAATTGCGTCAACCATGGCGTTAAAGAGATCCATGTAGAGACCATATTCATTTGGTTTTCCTGAATAGTATTCCGCGTATTCTTTGGTGTTTCCCCCACTACAAAAAGCTCGGTCTCCTGCACCGGTAAAAACTACAGCAACAACACTTCGATCCATTGAGGCTCGCGAAAAGCCCGCAATAACTCCTTTGACCATTTCTGTGGTATAAGAATTCAGTTGAGCTGGATTGTTCAGAATAACCCAAGCAGAATAAAGCCCTTCGATTACCTCTCCTTGAGGATCAACCAATGGTTTTAATTCATAAGTTATGCAAGGAGGTTCAGTCCCAAAATGTTCGTCCTTCCAAATATCATGATTCTTCAAGATATTCATCCTTCTAAAGATTGTGATCGAGGTAGGAGGGACATTATTTTCGATATAATAAAAATTCTATGATTTCTTCAAACTATAGTCTTCACTATTTATACCATTGAACTTCATATTTTGAATAATGTAAA
Organism: Candidatus Hodarchaeota archaeon; assembly: GCA_048887065.1. Classification (GTDB taxonomy): domain Archaea; phylum Asgardarchaeota; class Heimdallarchaeia; order Hodarchaeales; family Hodarchaeaceae; genus Hodarchaeum. The sequence continues at coordinate 1,279 of JBHLKC010000065.1, read as the reverse complement.
AGGGGTTATAGTAAATAGTTTATGGTTGTTCGGAAATATTAATTTGTTAATAATCAGAATTTCTTCTTAATAATAAGGAAAAAGAATAGAAATATAATTTAGAAAACAATTACAATTAGCGCGAGATCAGTTCTTTCTTAAATGCTTCAGTTAATGCAGGGATAACTTTATTTAGATCACCAACAATGCCATAATTAGCTACATTAAAGATCGGAGCTTCTGGATCTTTATTTATAGCAATTATAGTCTCAGATCCAGACATTCCTACTAAATGCTGAATTTTCCCTGAAATACCACAAGCGATGTATATTTTTGGGGAAACCGTTGTACCACTTTGACCGACCTGAAATGACTTTGGTTTCCAACCCAAATCAACTGCGGATCTACTTGCACCAACTGAAGCCTGTAGAACATCAGCCAATTCCTCAATAATCCTAAAGTTCTCTTTACTGCCAACACCACGACCCCCTGAGACTATTATTTTTGCCTCTTCAAGTGGAATTGTGTCAGAGGACTTTGTGCTGATAATTTCTTTGATCACTGTTCTAATTCCCTTAAAATCGATTTTAACAGGTATTTCTGTGATTTCAGCACTTCTCTCGTAATCTGAAGGCATTTTTTTCATTACATTGGGTCTAACTGTCGCCATTTGAGGCCTAGTTACGGATATAATATCTGCCATGATATTACCCCCAAAAGCTGGTCTCGTTTGTAACAACCTCCCATCCTGAATTGATAATCCAGTGCAATCAGCTGTTAATCCTACTTCTAGAGTTGCAGCAACTCTCGGCGCTAAATCTCTCCCAATCTTTGTAGCAGGATAGATTACTATATTTGGTTCATACTTTGAGATTAATCCAACAAGAACTGCTGTATAAGGATCTGTATGATAATCTTTAAGAATTTCATCTTCCGCAACGTATATTTCATCCGCACCATAAGCAGAAAGATCTTTACAAAATTTCTTAATCTCGTGTCCAAGAAGAACAGCACAAACTTTCTGTTCTAATTCGTCTGCAAGCTGTCGTGCTTTTCCAAGTAATTCGTAGGTGACCTTTCTGACTCTATCCTCTTTGATTTCAACAAAAACCCAAATGTTTTTGTAACGTGAGAAATCAACATCTTTTCTCTCTTTTCGTTCAATTTCTATTGCACAAGATTTACAGACTTGTGTACAGGCGCCACAAAGTGTGCAATCTTCCCCAATTACAGCAATTTTATTTATAATCGTTATTGCACCAAAAGGACACGCTTTAACACAGCTCCCACAGTGATTACA
>JBHLKC010000064.1:6446-14244 GCA_048887065.1 Candidatus Hodarchaeota archaeon | reverse complement strand
AGAACCAACTCCATCATTTACCCCAGAACCAACTCCAACTCCAAAACCCATTCCAGAACCAACTCCATCATTTACCCCAGAACCAACTCCAACTCCAAAACCCATTCCAGAACCAACTCCATCATTTATCCCAGAACCAATTCCAACTCCAAAACCCATTCCAGAGCCAACTCCTACACCTGTTCCTGCATCTCCAACGAAACCCGAACCAATACCTGTAGTAACTCCTACTCCAGATGAAGGTATGGTTCCTTTACCCTCAGATAAGCTACAAGCACTTGATGAAGCATTAAAATCAAGTGGATTAGATCAACCTGCAGTAGAAACACCAGAACCATCATCATCATTAGCAGATATGATATTAGCGAAAGATGAAACAGGAGACAAAGAAGAAGACGATATGTTGTCTTTATCGCTTCGTGAAGCTCTTAAAATCCTTCGAGACGAAGATGAAGACTGAGGTGATCCTCAGATGAGCTCAAAAGATATGAAAGTCATTTGTATTTGGAGATCGGATGAATTTGTAGTCTTTGACAGCAAAAATAAGCCTACAGATGATGAGGCTTACCTTATTATTGACGAACCAACTGAAAAAATTTCTGTTCATATTCCTAGTCATTTTTCGATAGTTACACAGCGGATAATTGAACGTCGTATTCAATCTATTGCCAAAAGTGGTTTCTTGTTACCTAAATCTACGATAAGAATTGGGGGGGGATTTAATGTTTCTATTAGCAAAGAAGACAAAATCCCTGATGTTTTACTTCAAGAAGGTCATAAATACAAACTTGGTGAACCTGTTCCATATATTGAACCTGAAATACAAGATATAGAAGCTCCAATGGAATCTTCTGAATCAGAATATGTTCCTACATTTTTAACACAAGAAGTAATTGGGGTTACAGATGATATACCCATTCAACAAACACTAGAGAAAAAGCCTATAATAGAAGAAATTCCACAAGAAACTATAGTTCCAGAGCAGCTGTATGATGACGATCTAAGCATAGCAGGCCGTTTTGTACTTGCCCTTAGTAAAACTGGTGACGTTTATCTCTCACGCGCTGACGAGGGATTTTCTGTAGAATACTCACAGGGACGTGTTGACTTTCTTGTTAAAGATGGAGATCTCCAGATTTTATCTACGAAACGCATTCCAGAGGGAGATCAAACATTAAATCAAGCGATAGCTGAAGCTAAGAGATAAAGTACGATCAATTCATTTTCTTCATAAAGTTTCAGAAAATCTTTGTTTATTCTTCAATCAAGATCCTGAGGACTTATTTCCCGACTTCTTGTAGTGTAAGTCATTAGTTCTTGTGAAAACAATTCAACAAGGTTTTCATTTGTAGTGATAACACCTAGAAGGTCCTCTTTGGTTGGATCTTTTGGTTCTGGGCAAACTAGTAATTCCTCACTATCTCGTATACAACCCCAAAAATCAATTGGTGATAACTGTTTTAATCTGACATTGTGAGCAGATAATACTTTTTTTAGAGTGGATTTCGGAACTTTCTTAAAATCTCCAATAATAGTTACACGTGTTCTCATTGGTAGCTTTGAAGCTGCTATCAAGGTTTGCAATTCTGGTCGAGGCATAAGAATTGTCAACGAAGCTTTGGTTCGAACTGTTAAATCCCTCAAGAGCATAATTATAACAGGTTCTCCAACTACCAAATCACTACTGAGTAAAGAAGGTTCGATATCCGAGGTTTCTACTAATTGTGCTATTTCGGAGATCTTGCTGAGTTTTTGTTTCATTTCTTTTATGGAAAACACTAAGGCCGAGACTTCTTGTTCTACTTGTTGTTCGATTTGATTTCCTTGAGAATTTACAATTTCCTTGACTTCATTTAGAGCTGATATAAAGGTCTCTAGCTGAGTATCAGCAAAATTTCTTGTAAAAGTATTTAAGCCATTAAAATAAGTGTTAAAGGCCTCTTCAACATCTAAAACTTGTTCTAAGACAGTTTTCAATTCTGAATTTGTGTAGCTTCTTAACCCTTCGATCGTATCCTTTATACTGGTAAAGTCACTTGTTTCGATACTAAGAGCTTCTTCTTTGCTAAAAAGAGCCCTTAAATTATTTATATAATCTTCTGTAGCGTTCTGTATCAAATCTGTGAGCTTAGAAAGAAAATCTTCAATATTCTTTCTAAGATGTTGATTGTATCCTTCTATTTTCTGATCAAGTTCATTGATTAAACCATTAATATTCTTTAATTCTGATTCTTTTGTAGTATCAAAAATAGTTTGAATTTTAGTCCGATCAGAGCTCATTCTTTGTTTTATTTCGTCTATTTCGTTTGAAAGAAGTCGAACTTCTTCATTTAATACTATTTCTACATTTTGAATGCCAGTTTCAGTTGCTTCTACAATTTTAACCTCTGTTTCATTCAAAGTACTATTTAAACTACTGATTTTTTCTAATGAGGCTATCTGTTCATTTAGAAGCTGATGAACAGCCAGTCTTTCCTCTTCTATCTGGGATAGATAGCCAAGAAATTCATCTTTTCCTTTGAACAATTTCCGACTCTGAATATCTGAAATTGAGTTGGTAATTAGTGGTTCCATATGATTAAGCTTATTATCCAACTCTTTCAAGAAAGTACTGACGCTATTATCTATTTCTTTGTAACCCTGTCTTATAATTTGGAAATTAGATTTTTTTTCCATCGAGGCGATTCTTATATTTTGAAGAGATCTTTTTAAATCTAGAATCTTATCTTTAAACTTTTCTTTTTCTTCCGAACGATTTCTTTCAAACTGTTCAAGTGCCTCATCTATTTCCTTGGACCTATTTATTATTGAGCTTTCCAAGTTGTTTTTGAAAGAATCTAGATCGGTTTTGTAACCATTCTTATAGTTTTCTAAATCATTACTTGAGGTTTGAGCAACGACTGCTAATTCCTGCTTTATTGCAGGTATATTGTTCTGAAAAATGTTAGGAATTTCCTTTACTTTTGAAATATTGGCTTTTAAAATATTTTCATTTAATTTATTTGACTGTTCTATTGCTGAGTCAGCTCTAGTCTGAATTTTTTCAATATTTTCTTGGATTTGGCTTCCCGAAGATTTTATAATCCCACGAAGTTTCCCTGTCAACTCTGCAAAACTCCCCTTAACTGGAGTCAAACTTTGAGAAAAATCTGCTTCTAGCGATCTAGTATTATTCTGGAAAATTTGTATGTTACCACTGAGTGTGTCAGTGAGCTGTTTTTGATGAATTTCAAACGCATTTGACGACTCTTTTCGTATATTAACCAATGTAATTGGATCATAAGCTAAAAGAAATGATTTTAAAAACGGTTCTAAGGCAATATATCGGCCCACCTTTCCTGAAATCCTTTTTACGAGCTTACTACCAATTAATAACTGAAGTGCATCTTGTGTCTGAATGTAATCTAACCCTGATAATATACTAATCTGACCAAGAGTAGCTGAACCTAAAGAGATAAGTGCTAAGTATGTTTTTGCCTGTTCTTCAGTTAGTCCAAGTATTTGGACAATTTCCTCTATTTTTTCTGAGGGGATTTTCATTCCGACCATTATATTTACTTTCCAATTGTTTAACAAACCAAGATAGCAGAATAATCTATCTTACAAATTTATTGAGATTTTCATACCTATAATTCTCGATATAAATTGGGAAATATTTAGCATTAATGGTTTTTTTTTATTTACATTAATATATCATTCTCAAATCTGATTGTTGAAAGATTGCTTAATATCAATGTCAAAGGTTATTATAAACAATAAACTGTAGATTCCTGACAATTATTCTTTAATTCGTTACTATTACTTATTCTTCATAAAAATAGTAAGGCTAATTAAGGAATTTCCTTCTTGAATTATTTAAATCTTTTCTTTTTTACAATAAAATGAGAATAAGAATAGATAACCATTAGGTTCGAATTGACATAATTCTAAAGATGAATGAAACTAAAATATACCTTCTCTACTCGTAATTCGCTTGTAAAAGAAAATATTAATTTTGAAACCTTAAAATTTGAATCCTTCAGATAAAACTTACCTATTAATCTAGTAGTCCTAAAAGAAAACTGATTATATGAGTATCTAATATGTATTAGTTTATTAATCTTATAGTTCAATTAACCATCTTAAAACAAGGAAACTCTTGAATAACAAATCTTTTTAAGAAAGCATTCGAAAAGGAAGTACAGAATCTATGAGCAAGATACTATCTTGGGCCAACGGATAAAACACCTCGTTAATCTCATTCATCCTAGGTTACGGAAATAGTCAGATGAACAAGTGATCTTGACCTAGATAGACCAATTATACCAATACATGTCATAATTAAAAGGTTGAATCCTCATACCAAACTTTTAGAAGTTTAATCTTTCAAAGGAGTTAGATTAGAGGCATAGGGTTATGAATAAAAAACTAGAGTTAACACGGGTAACCAATGAAAGTGATGACTTCTTCTAAAATATTTAAAGATCCTAAACAGCATTTAAGGGAATTAAAGAACATTTGATCTTACTTTAAGAAGAAAAAAAGGAGCTGACTTCAACTGCTACTTATGAAAGTCTGTTTACTTGGCGATGGTGCAGTAGGCAAAACTGCTTTACGTGAACGATACTTAGGAAAACAGTTTTCCAGTGGTTATGTTATGACTATTGGCGCAGATTTTGCTGTTAAAAAGACAAAAATTAAAACTGAAGATGGAGAGAAGGAGGTTAAATTTCAGATTTGGGATCTCGCAGGACAACCCCGTTTTAATAGCGTCCGTGAGTTATACTATAAGGGATCCCATGGTGGTTTATTAGTTTTTGACATCACACGTCGAGATTCTTTCACAAATTTATCTGCATGGGTAGATGAGTTATACAAGAACTCTGGACGAGGAAAGATGCCTATCGCTGTACTAGGTAATAAAGTGGATTTAAGGGATGAAGCTGAAGATTGCGTTACTTCTGAACAAGTCCAAAAATTCATTGAAGATTTAAAGAAAGAACATGGTTATTCCTTTGATGTACCCTACCTCGAAACGTCTGCGAAATCTGGCGAGAATGTCGACAAATCTTTTTCGATTTTAGCTCAGAATATTAGATTATACCTAACACAATCAAAGTAATTAATTCTGCGAGTGATCTGCATTTGGTCACCGTTCTCAGGATTGGTCATCGGGTTCAACGGGACAAAAGAATTACTTCACATCTAGCTTTAGTAGCTAGAGCTTTTGGTGCTTCTCGTATAATAATAACAGGTGAGGAGGATGAAAACCTCGTTCAATCAATTGAAAAAATCGTATCAGAATGGGGTGGTAGTTTTCATTTAGATCTAGTGCCTTACGATGAGTGGAAATCAATCCTTTATAGATGGAAAGAAGAAAAAAAGAAAATTGTACATCTTTCAATGTATGGGGAGAATTTATCTGATTTTGAATCAACCGAGGATTTTATTAACCTGAAAAATCGACCCCAAAACTTAGAGAACCTATTAGTAATAGTTGGAGGGGAAAAAGTGCCTGGAAAAGTATTTCAGTATGCAGATTGGAATATAGCAATTGGAAACCAACCTCATTCTGAAGTCAGCTCTCTTGCTGTATTCTTAGATCATCTCATTCCCAATGCCTTACAAATAGAATTTAAAAATGCTGGAAAGCGGATTTATCCTTCATTAAGAGGTAAAAAAAGATTCAAAAAGGATGATGATAGTGGTAATTAATAAAAAAGTTCAGATTGGTGTGATTGGAGATTCTCAAATCCGTTCAAAGAATCAGTATAAAATTTCTTATGAAATTGGTAAAGAAATTGCACGGATAAATGCAATATTAATCTGTGGTGGTAGAGGAGGTGTTATGGAAGCATGTTGCAAAGGTGTTTATGAAGAAGGGGGAATTTCTGTTGGGATCCTGCCACGTGATTTAAGAGATCCAAGCGTAAATAGTTATCTCACTGTTCGCATTCCTACATTACTTAATTGGGCACGAAATGCTATTATTCCTTTAGCTTCTGATGGAATAATAGCTTGTGGAGGTGGTATCGGAACTTTGTCAGAATTATCTTTTACAGGTATGTATGGTAAACCCCTTGTTTGTATAACGTCTGTCCCTGGCTGGAGTAAAGAAATTGGTGAACGAGGATTTCTAAATGATGAGGAAGATACATTGAAAATAATAACAGCCGAAACAGGTAAACAGGCTGTCCAAAAAATTCATACAGTTATTTCAGGATCGAAATAACGATGAAAAAAGGCCAGGGTCAGAACGAGGCTTGAATATATCTGCAATTCCATCACATAACGCTTTCAACAATCCATCGTTTTTAGAATCGATTAGATCAGAATGGGTGGTAATTATAGAATAAAATTCAGAACTGTTAGAAGATTCAACTGCGTCAAATATTTGTGTTGCTATTTCTAGGTATTCTTTGGATTCTGAATTAGAGGATAATTCTGTTTCATAATTCTGGTTGTCGATTTGAAGATATTTTCCATATCCTTCGATCTCGTATGCATTAAGTTCAGCGAGAGTCAAATATGCTCTCATTATTAGAGTGAGAGGAGATTCCTTACTCCATTCTTCTATAACCTCATGACATGCAACAAAGTCTTTTTTCAGGCATAATAAACCTGAATAACAAAAATAGAGATCAGAAACTACTTTATTATATTTTGCTTCTAATATTAGGTTATCTAAATGCTGAAGAAACTGCGAATCTTGAAATGTTTTTTCCGCTATTATTTGGTTACAAATATTACGAATACATTTCTCAAAAGACATTTTTCTCATTTCATCGAAGCTAAAAGGGATTAATTCAACCCAATTACGCTTGTGATATCTACTACAGAGATTCTTGATGAGATTTGATAAAAATTTACATGCCATAATTTCTTGTTTCCCAGCACTAAACTGTGCTATAGCTTCAGTAATAATTTCTTTTGCGCTATTTGGTTTATTGAAACGGAAAGCTCTTTGAAGCGCGCCCTGTATCATTTGAAATCCATCAAACCAGTTTTCCTGCTGGAGTTCAGCCAACCCTCTTTCTAACCAAAGATTTTTTTTCATTTTAAACTCTCTTGAGATTCTCATTAGAATATTATCTATAGGTTCATCTCTAAACTTCTAATCTTGCTTAATGAGGTTTAAACTATAGAATTCCATTGCTTAATTCAGATTTTTTATTATTTACTAATTAGTAATAAACAAGCTTCTTATCCAGCTATATCCATAAAACTCTTTTGAAACTTTCTAATTGCATTATTAGGAAAAGAAAAAGTTCTACAGCTTAATCTTACAGTACCAATTTATGTTTTTAATAATAATAAAGAGACTAAAGGAACATCTTGTTCAGATTAATGCATAATTTTGAATAACGCGCGGATTTTAAAACAAGTAAAAAACGTAATATTTAACTAGCCTAATCATATCACCTTTATATGTATGTATGGGAACAGAGTGTTGATAAACCTTGAGCGATTCTGAATATGTAAAAAAATGGACAGTCAATGATGACGGCACTTTAAATCCCGTTTCTATTTCTACAATAGCTGATCTTTCTGATAATAATGTTTTTATCATTGTTGATGAAAATGCGCGAAAAATATTCATTTGGAAGGGAGAAAAAGCTCCAGTCAGAAGAAAATTTATATCAGCTAAAGCTGCGCAACAAATGCGGCAAGAACAGTACGGAATGGTATATCGGATAGAAAGTCTTGATGCAGGATTAGAAGGACCTGATTTTCTTTCAATTTTTGGAGCAGCTCCTCCTACAGCAAGTACTCCTGAAATTTCTGAAGAAGCGAAAACAGTAGTAACCTCAAGACCAGT
>JBHLKC010000064.1:0-6346 GCA_048887065.1 Candidatus Hodarchaeota archaeon | reverse complement strand
CAGCAGCAACACAGCCCACACCAACAATAACACCAAAACCTGCACCTGCAGTAGCCCCAAAACCCGTGCCTGCAGCAACATTAAAACTAAAACCAGTAGCAAGAAAAGTAAAAGAAACAGAGGTAGTAGTAACTAGAGATGTCGCCACCGCTCCAACAACTCCACTTGAAGAGATTACTGTTAAACTAAGAGATTTAGAAATACCTCCCAATTTGGAGCGTGAAATTGTTATTATAGGAAATACTGTCTTTTCAGTTATCAAAGAGCATTTACATCTCTTTTCGAAGGATGTAGTAAAATTAGAACCAATGGATGACCTTCCAGCAGGCATATTTCCAGCAGAACATTACCAAGTTAGAGTCTTTGTCGAAAATGGAAAAGTTTTATTTATAGAAATGCTCAGACAAAAGACCCGTTCAGAAAGAGACGAATTTATCGATGATATGCGACAGCAGCTTCAAGATCTATCGAAAATGGGACTTTAATCAAATCTGATTTGTAGGAGAACAAAACGTGACAGAGAATGAATACTTGCTCAAAATCTGTGCTATAGGATCAGGTAGTGTTGGAAAAACTTCGCTTATTAGAAGATTTGCGGAGGGAAAATTTGAGACAAACTATCTACCTACTTTAGGTGTGGATATCACAACTAAAAAGATCCAAATCGATAACAATCAAATAAAACTAATTCTAGTAGATACTGCGGGTCAAGAATTCTTTGGAAAACTACGACCGAGTTATTACAGAGGGGCATCAGCATGTCTTATAATGTTTGCTCTTAATGATAAAAAATCCTTTGACAATGTGCCAGATTGGCTAGCAGAATTTCGTAAACACATACCTGACCCCTCAATACCAATTGCATTAGCTGGAAATAAGAAAGACCTGGTTGATAAACGTCAAGTAACTGCAGATGAAGGAAAAACGATGGCAAAAACACATGGTATGACATACAAAGAAACATCTGCAAAATTGGGAGGATCTGAGATTGAGGATATTTTTCTTGGCTTAACAAGACAAGTGTTATCAAAAAAATCGTCTGAAGCATAATGACGACTTATTGTGAGGAAGAAACCCAAGGATGAGCATAATGCAGGCAAACACAAGCTTTGAAGTCATTAAAAGAGACCATCAAGGAGTTCCAGTAGTTAAGATAGTATTTTGGGGCCCTACTTTAGCAGGAAAAACTACAGCACTTACAATCACAAAAGTATTAAAAAGCCTTGAGGATCCCGAGAATGTTTACAAATTCTTGAAGTTAGAAGATCCTACAGGAAGAACCCTCTTTTTTGATCAGGGAATTTTTGGTATAGGCAGAACCGCGGCTGGATTACCAATCCTCAAGTATCACTTATTCACAGTACCTGGTCAAGAAAGGCACGCAGGGCAACGGAAGGTCGTTTTAAGAGGTGCTCATGGCCTTATTGCTGTAGTAGACTCAGAAAAATCCCGCTGGGAGGAAAATAAATTTTCACTACAAGAAATAAATGATCTAGCAGGCGATAAATTGTCTAGTGGGGCGTTACCTTACCATATCATGTTAAATAAGATGGATTTACCAAGAGAACAACGAATTACATCATTAGAAGTAGGAAAACTTTTGAGTGAATCAGGAGCAGCAGCAACCTTAAAAGATGCTGCAGTTAGGATTGTTGAAGTTTCTTGTCTTGACGCCAGAGATGACTTAAAAGCTCTTCTTTCTAGTGGAGATCGTAGCAAGATTGTAGATCCTGATGGTAAATTAAAAAAAGAATACAGGCCACAAAGCGTGAATCGCGTTATTAAGCCAGTCGAATCTTTAATTCGGGAAATCATTATTTTAATGATGAAACAGCAGCAATAAACCCCTTAGCGTGTTCCTTTTAGATTTTATAAGGAATTCTCCTCTTACGGAGAGATTTTCCTGTGAGAATCTCCATTAATAATCCAAATATTATTTCAATCGCAATAAGTCAACTTCAAGAAGGTTCAATTGTTATATTTCCAACAGATACAAGCTATGGGATGGGCTGTATCGGTTTGAGATGGAATGAAAATAATATTAAAAGAATCTATCAGATTAAGGAAAGACCTTTAGATAAACCGCTGAGTTTATTAATTACTAAAGAAATGATAAACGAATACATTGAAACCTCATCCTTGGTTCGTGAATTCTTAGAAGAAGTATGGCCAAGTAGACTCACTGCTGTATTAAAATGTCGTTCACAAGCTTCTAAGAAATTATCTCCGTTGTTAAATCAAAATAATCCGCAAAAATTAGCGTTTCGCGTACCTCAACATAATCTACTACTGAAAATCATCGATGGTGTTGGAAGTCCAATTATCGGAACATCAGCCAATAGATCTGGATCAACGTCAAAATATGACTTTAACATTATTTCTCAAGAGCTCTCCTCAAAATATATACATCTTTCAATCGATGCAGGAAGATTACCAAGAAATCCACCCTCTACACTAGTTGATCTATCTGATCCAACTAATCCCACTGTTCTTCGTAAAGGAAGTGTCGACTTTCAAAAGATCTTCAGGATTAAGATATGAATCTGAATATTTTATAAGATGAATATCCTAAAGAACGAATGGATGAGAAAGAGTAGTTATTCTTACTTACATAATAAATATATCGTACTTTTTTAAGAAAAGAAAATAGTTATACAAGATGTTTTAGTAAGTTATCAGAAGTGTGTAAAATGCCACAGAATGAAGATTCCAGTGACATTCTAGTAATTCATCAAAATAGAATCATTTTCAGCTCTGGAGAAGGACTCTTAACACAGCACTCAAAAATTAGTGCACAAGTAACCCAAGTTCTTACACTATTCTCACAAAGGATTATGGGTGGGGAATTAATTCATTTCATCCGTTTTGCTAATCATCGAATGATTTTTTTGTTTTCTCAAACAAAGAAGGAAGACTTGGTTACTATCGTATTAATTCCAATCGAAATAAGTGCTAGACAGGTCATTCCTGCAATGAATATTATTCTGAGACAGGTTGAGAAATTTCTACAGGGTGATATTCTAGACGCCCAAAATCGTCATCTAGATACGTTTTATCAAATTCTCTCCGCACCAGATAAATCCTTTGTTGTTGTTCCACGTACACCTGAAGGTATATTATGTGCTCTAGTAATATTAACAGCTTTTGCTCATGATTTACAATTTGGTATTGAGCGCGTTGTATCAAACGTACATTTTATCGATCCGAATAATACTCAAGAGTTTGAAAGAATTAACCAGTTATCTAAAAACAGAAAAGTCCTTTCATTTGTACCAATTCCCAACATGGATGAAAATGATAATATTCTCTCATTTGGATTAGAAGCGCCTCTCAGACAGTATTTTTCCGCTTTTCCTGGCGAGAAAACTTATGATGTCATTGGACGAGTTTTTGGGGATCAATCAAACGCAGCAAAAATGAGGAGGTTTATTGCGAATGAAGAGGCTTATGAAATTGCCCAATCAGTCTCTCTCCTTCCTTATACTGAAGATGACTTCATCCGAAATGAAGTTTTAATGACAACCGTGATAAACCCTGGAAAAGATGTTATTGTAACGATGACAACACCAGTTATGCAAAAATTACGAGAATTATCTTCTTCTGTTCCAGTTGAAAAAGTCCCTATTGGGAATGCTGAGCTTGAGGGATTATCAATCAAACTTCAAGAAGAAACAATAGAAGACAAAACTCCTATTGCACCTTATTCTGTAAGTGAATTAGATACTACTATTGATTTGGCAGCAGAACCAGATACAGTGCCAGAAACAGCTCAAGATTTAACTATTAAACCTATTGAACCGACTGTTCAAACTACGGTCAGTCAAGATGTCCTAGCACGCTTGAATGAAACAAGAAGAAGTGGTTTTGAATATCGATTTGATTCAATTCCTTTGGTTTTAGATACCGCCCCCTTTGAAATCAAATTATCAGAGAGCCTTAAATTACCATTTGATGAGACTGAAATTACTATTAGTTTATTTTCAGTAAATGATAGGCATTTTTCTATTCATATTTATACCTTTCTTGACCGATTACCTGCTTTGAAAGACTCTTTAGAAGATCTTTCAATTAGAATTGGAGGAGAATCATATCTAAGAGAAAATCATGTATCGATCGAAGGACCTATAGAAAAACAACGGGAAACCCTTCGATCATTATTATGGTTATGTATTGTAGAGTACCTTACTCAAGTCGTAATGAAGTTCAAAAAACTTTCTAACAGATTTGAAATTCCAAAAGAAGGATCTATCTTGATCATTCCACCTAATAGAGACTTTATTCGGGAAAAAATCCCCTCTAAGTTCAAAGATTTCGTCGAAGAAATAGAAATTCGCCAAAAAATTGAACAAGATGCAATTTGGACTCTTGGAAGGGCGCAAGATGACCTTCTTTCGAGTATTATGACTCCTCTCAAACAAGGAGGAGGTGTGGTCTTCGTAGCTTCAGAGAATAACAAGGAAATGGAAGAGATAGCTCTATTTCTATTACTTATTTCTGAAGTATGTGGTATTGGGTTTTCTCGCTGGTAAAAATCAAGACTAAAGGTATCTTCGGCTAAGGCTGCTATTGTATCGGTCAGCAGAGGTCTCCCCGTTGCAATGACGCTGATTACCGTCCGGTATAGCAGAAAGGTGATTAACTGGAATCTTATCTGAAGAACCGGTCAAATTGAGACTTCACCATTTAATATAATATCAGCTTTCTTGTTATAATGGATAAAAAAAGGATTTTTCCGAGATTTTTTATGATTTAATGCCAAAATGGAAGCTCCCCACAAATTGAAACATAGAAGTTTGTTAAAACATACCATATGAATATTCATTTTTGATCTTTCTAAAAAGCAATATCTAAAAAAGGAATGTTTGAGAATAGAATTAATATCAAGCGAAAAGTAAAGACTATACTCTATGCTTTAGGAAAGCAGTTATATTATATGAAATAGAACGTTAAAGCCTCAGTTGAAACCTATAAAAAAAAATCAGAAAAAAACCCAAAAAAAGTTGAATATCGATGAAGATAAGTCAGGTGTTTCGATCTAAAGGACGAGGAGTCACACCAGTCATAGCCACTGTTCTTTTGATCGGCCTAGTTGTAGTCGTAGGGATCGCGGTCGCTATAGTAATGTTTGGTACTATTAATGCACCAGATCCAATAGAAATAAAAATTGAGGAAATTTCAAATTTTGAAACTACTGATAAAGATTTTCTTATAGATAGGTTCCAAGTCAAACTTCTAAATAAGGAACGTACTAGTGTAATAATACAAACTGACGCTTTTACTATAATCCTTCAGAATGGTACTGAAAAGGATGGGTGGCAAATAAATCGAACACAGAATGAATTTATTCTCCCTGGTCTGGAAGAACTATTAATTCAGCTTTCATGTGATCCCATAGATGATAGAAGCGAACTTTCACCCAATAATGACACAATATATATTGAAGTAACAGTTTTTCCAGAAGGTAGTCCCAAAAATGAAAAAACATACCGCTCAACATTATTAATAGTTGGAGACACTACTGGAGGTTTTTATTTGACATCACTTACTTCAGAAACGATTTTAACTTCGGGAGGATTGAATTTATCGTTTGATGTAGCGAATTTCGGAAGTACTGATCGTGATTTATCTTTAGAGTTCACTACTGGTTCTTCTGATATTTATTTTGAAATAAATGGCAATAATAAAACGAGACATTATTTTTCATTAGCTAAATTTTCCAGTACTACATTTTCAAGTGACACATTCACTGTTAAACCAGAATCAAGTATCCTTGGCGATGATATTGTATTCTTCGAAGTTTGGTTATGGGATCAGGAATCACTAAAGCAAATATCATTTGCTTATTTTTCACTTACTTACAAAGCCTGAGTATCAATATTAAAAAACAAAATAAGGAAAATTATTTTTTAGAACTTAGTTCAGCTTTTATAATTTCATAATAACCTTCCTCGCGAATTTCATCCCAATGGATTTTTGATTCTTGGATTTCAATCCGGAATGGAAAAAAAGGAGCATCTAATACAAAAGATTCATATTCTCCTCCTTCACCTGTTATTGATAATCCTTGATGTGTTCTAGTTCCTTGAAATTCTTCTAATACGTTGTTAGTAATTCTTCTTCCTAATAATTCCTTTCCTAAACCCATAGCAGCGACGGAAACAATAATGATATGAAATTTATTATTTATCAACTCAGACATTAACGTTTCTGGTGAAAGTCTCCATAGGGGATTTAAACATATCATATTAGCAAGCTGAGCTGCGCGATTGAACTTAAACCGCTGAAATTCTGATTGAATCCCTCCTGTAATAACAGCATCTGCATCAGATTCAATAAAGATTTCCTT
>JBHLKC010000063.1:0-14523 GCA_048887065.1 Candidatus Hodarchaeota archaeon | reverse complement strand
TCAGCTATAATGGAAGAAGGAGAAAGAATTAGTTCGATCCCATCTTCATTGTAGTTACAGGTGTTGTTCGTTAAGGTCGAGGAACCAGAATAGTATAGATAAAGCCCACACCCTCTATTCTCGATACCTCCATTATCGGTGCAAAGATTTACAGTTATATTGGAAAACTCAGAATATAAAATGTGAATCCCAAATAAAGTATTGTTGAAACAAATGTTGTTGGTTATAGAAACTGTTCCTGAGGTAACATTGTCAACAACAATCCCTCTCTCGCAATCAGAAACTCTACAATTCTCTACTCGAAAATGCTTGGTAGTTCCTCTGATATAAATTCCATCAGTTGGAAAACCTGTAATATTCCGACCAGTAATAATATAGGGATCATTAGCCGACCCCACACCGCTATTCGCTGCCGCTGCTAGTTCTTCATCATTATTGACGGTGATCGGGTCATGTGCTATGTACTCTTGGAGAATTGATCTGTTCATCGAATCTAATTTAGGGACTGAATCTGCTTGTTGTTTTTCAGCAGGTGGAAAGAAAGCAAAACCACTAAAGCTTATTGATAATAATAAGAATGCAGATAACAATGAAAATAATAATTTCCTGGAATGGATCATATTCGATTTCACATTTAATCGATCTTCTGTATAAATAATCAGAATTGCTGATGATTGGAAAAATTCCATGTTTAAAATACTAGTAGATTAAGTTATCTCAAAAATTATTCCTAGTTCAACTTTTTTTCAACTTTTTGGTTATATTTTGCAAAGTATATACTTAATTATACACCGAATTGCCTGTGAAAAACGAGAAAAATTAAATGAAGAGAATTAGTGCTCATTGATCAATTTTTCCGTTTTCTTTGTGTTAAAAACCTTTACATCAGAAAAAAGAGGAAGGGAGAGGTGTTTTCTACGAATTTCCTCCAAAGATTTTCCTCATTCCTAAAGAATAAAAACTCATTCTCTTTTTCTCTACTCAATTTTTAATGGTAATTCAATTATCAAAAAAGGAATTAGGGTTACAAATTGGTGGATTATTTATATAGAATCATAATGATTGTCTATATCGCTATCCTAGGTATTTTTTTGCTTTTTTGGTCACAATCCCCCTGAATTAGATAAAACTGATAATCCTAGGCGAGATTCAACAATTATTTTCTTTCTTTTTATTGGACAATTTTTATTTTTCGCATTAGGTATTTGGGTCTTATCCCCTTTCTTTAATGGTCTTGGTATCGAATATTTCTATATTTCAATATTTATCTCCACTTTTTTTTTCGTGATAATCCCCTTTCTCATCCTGACTTCAAAATCCCATGACAACTTCTCATTAAGAGAGATAGGCTTTTCGGTGCGTCATCTAAATAAGAATCAACAATATATCATTCTTATTGTATTCATTAGTTATTTCGGTTATGGAATCTTACGAATTCTCTTCTTAGAACCTCTTGAAGAGTTTTGGTGGTTTATTATATTATTAATGCTCTACTCCAATGCTTTTGTCGAAGAATTTTTTGGAAGAGCCTTTATTCAATTGAAACTAGAAAGAATTTACGGGATAAATCACGCTCTTATTTTTCAAACAATATTTTTTGTACTTATACATATTCCGAGTAATTTTTACCGATATCTCCAATATCCTGACTTTTTGAGTTTAATTATCTTTTTTCTTTTTCAAACTGTTCATGGATTTGTCTATGGTGTACTTTATTGGAAAACTCGAAGTATTTATCCTTCAGTAATTGTACATTATCTTACGAACTGGATGGGACCGATTTATTATCTTTTCGCTAGTAATTTCTAAAGATTCCATTAGAATCAACCATAGCGCTAATTAAACTATTGATTTCATATTAGAGGATACTCTAATACATGGTTGAAAGAATAATTTAACGATATTATTATTTGGATTCATCAGAGGGAGGAGGAGATATTTTCTAAACTGAAAATACTATCTTTCTATTTAAACATCTCTTCTCTTCCTTGAATTGGCTTAGCGAGTAACAGAATCAGGGAATTTTTTCCAAGACCGTGAATAAAATGATCAGAAGTCCTCGAGGAATGAAAATTGATGAATAAAAAGAAATTATTAACAGGAAACATTGTGATTATTCTACTGCTGACCATAATTATTGTCAGTTGCACCTCTACCCTTAATTCAGATCAAACTCAACACTTGCAAGCTCCTATTGAAGATTTTACATATTCTACCTATCTTGGAGGAGATGGTTTACCATACTCAGAGGTTGATATTGAAGACCAGATAAAAGATGTGACCACTGATTCACAAGAGAATATTATTGTCACTGGAAATACATTATCTTCCAATTTTCCAGTGAAGAATGCTTTTCAGGATACTTTCGCAGGTGGGGGGAATGATGTTCATTATGTTGGTGGTGACGCTTTCCTGACGAAATTTGATAAAGATGGACAGCTCCTATGGTCAACCTTTTTAGGGGGAAACAACATGGATGGGGGAAGATTTGTAAAAGTTGTAGAATCCGATAGGATTATTGTGCTGGGGATGACTAAATCTAGTGATTTCCCTACAACTGATGATGCTTACCAGAAAGATTACTTTAGCAATTATGATATTTTCATAACAAAGTTTTCTTCAAATGGATCAATGATTTATTCGAGCTATATCGGTTCTAGTGGAGAAGATGCCGTTAGTGGTTTTGAACTTGACTCATCTGGTAATCTAGTTATCGCAGGAAGTACCACTTCAACTGATTTTCCATTGACTGCAGGTGCTTATCAACCAAGTTTTGGTGGGGGAGCAGATGGTTTTTTCATGCGCTTATCTGCAAATTGTTCAACGATTTTGTACTCAACTTTCTTAGGTGGTAGTGATAATGAGGGGATAAATGAGATTGCTATAGATACGCAAGACAATATTATTGTTACAGGAACGACGATGAGCTCAAACTTTCCAATCACAACAGACGCTTACCAAAGTTCCATAAGTAGCACCCAAAGCGACAGCTTCATCGCGAAATATAATTCTTTTGGTCAGATGATTTATGCTACTTATTTTGGGGGTTCACAGTCGGACGAAAATTATGGGCTTGCAACTGATTCGGTGGGAAATATCATCATAGCTGGCAAAACTCGGTCTGTTGATTTTCCCACGAAAAATGCTTGGAAGTCGAATTATGACGATAGTATGGTTGATGGATTTGTTACAAAATTGAGCGCAGATGGTCAAGAATTAAGTTTTTCTAGCTATTTTGGCGGAGCTGGTTGGGATGTAGTTCTCCACGTAAATATTGATTCTAATGATAATATCATCGTTAGTGGATACGCAGATATTTATCCTAATGCTTTTCCCATCTTAAATGCATTCCAAGAGGAAATTCGTGGCCGTTGTGATATTGGTATTATGATGCTGTCTCCAAATGGCCAGCCATTATTTGGTACTTATTTAGGAGGACAAGAAATAGATCATCCTTGGAAACAATATCTTACCAGTGATTATCTTTATATTGTAGGTTTTACAGAATCAGTGGATTTTTTCACAGCCAGTAATGCTTATCAACAAACAATCAGAGGAAATCATGATGGATTCCTCTTTCGTTTTGATATTGATGGCTATTTAACCGCCTTAACATCCGAAACAACGACAAAATCGAAAGCCACTCCGAGTTTTGAACTATATATTGTACTTGTTAGCCTACTCTCCGCTTTAGGAATTGGATTGAGGAATCGAGTAAAAAATGAGTGAAAGCTAGTAAATACTGTAACCCTGTAATTATTCTATGTCATTAAAGGGAGTATCAAAAAGGAATTCACTAATTTCTTCTTCACTTTGTTTATGAAAGTCTGCATTAATTTTCTTTAAAAGATTTAATTGAGTTTCAAATAGTAAAAATAAGCATTAAAGTGATTATTTTTTGACTTATGTTGGTTTACTCTCGAAAATAAGGTCATCTAGAGTAAAAATGTCATATATACGTTGGTTATTGCACACTTGTCACAGCTTAGTCCAATAGATTACCAAAACCGAAATCTATAAATACAAAATTATTTTAAATTTGATCAAATAAAAATTACCTATCAACCGAAATTTGGCTTGGTATTTTTTAAAAAACAAAAATGAAAACCCTCCGGCTTGCCTTGAAAAAAATACTTTTATAGAGGGGAGATTATCCTATTGTTTGTCTTCTATCGAAATCCTCTTCTTTATTTGCTGAGGTTTTCCAGAACTAGATGACTAATTTCTTCTATTTGCCGGAGGAAATAACTTGGTTGAAGATAAAAAACTACGTCAGAAGTTTGATAAGGCCCTTGAGTTATTTATGAACAGAGTCAAGACTGATAATAGTATTCTTGCTGTTTTTGTACTTGGTAGTTACGCTAATGGTATTGTGTGGGAAAAATCTGATATAGATATGGTGATAGTTACGAATGAGGAACGAGTTCTTCAGGATCTGATTATAATAAGAGAGAGTGATGTGCAAATAAACGCATATATCATTTCTCGAAATGATTATCGTCGAAATCAACAGAGATTTCTTCAAGGAAGTATAGCGCATCATATGCTTTCCACAAGCAAACTGATTCATTCGTCTGATAGAGGGATTTCAGAGTTTAATCGGGATATGTTTTCTGTAGCAGAAAGAGACAAGGAGCTACAGATCCTTGTACGCTCTGAAATGCTAGTAGGGAACATTCATAAACTCAAAAAAACGCTATATATTGAGGAATCTCTTGAAAAAAGTTTTAATTGGTTAATTCTAGCAAGCCAGGAAATTGCACGAATTTTGATTTTCCTAGAGGGTAAAATTCCTGGTAGAGACATTCTTACTCAAGCACAAGAAGAAACAACTCATGAGATATTAGATGATATCGTAAATAATGTATTCAAAAAGGGATTTTCTAAAGAAAATGTGGAATATGCATTAAATCTCATTGAGGATTTTCTTATCAAGAATACTAAACAGTTTTTTAGACCATTATTTGATTATCTAACTGAGGGGATTGGAGAGAGGAGTCATTCTGAATTAGATCTACATTTCCAGAAAACAACTGGATTTCAAGGGTTAACCTTAGTAGAGTCAATCACTTGGTTAACTGATCAGGGTATCTTGATGCTTGGGGTGAAACCAAAGAGAATCACAGCTAGAAGCAGAGTTACGGTGGATGAAACTACAATCTATTACATTGGAGGTGAGGAATAAAGATGAGAGACACAATTGAAGTGATTGGAGCCCGTCAAAATAATCTTAAGAATATTAATGTGAAAATACCAAGGAATCAGTTAACTGTAGTAACTGGTGTTAGTGGATCAGGAAAATCTAGCCTTGCATTTGATGTAATTTTTGGTGAAGGGCAGAGATTATTCCTCGAATCGCTATCGACATATGCAAGATCACGAGTTGTTCAGGTTCGTAGACCTGATGTTGATTTTATATTTGGGTTATCAGCTGTTGTCTCTATTGAACAACATCAGAGTTTACGGAACTATCGCTCCACTGTGGGAACATTGACAGATGTTTCAACATATCTTCGTCTTCTTTATGCTACAAAAGGAAAAGCGTATTGTCCATATTGTGAACAAGAGGTTTCAGTAAAAAATGCTAATCAAATCGTAGAGAACTTACTATCCCTACCTCCAAACACTATGGTAGAAATCTACGCACCAGTTTTCAAAATATATGATGAAGATTATCGATACTTATTTGATTCTCTGCGAAGACGTGGTATTGGTAAAATCCTTATTGATGGACATGAATATGATGTTGGAGATCAGATAGTCCTTGATGAAGATAAGAACTATCGCATTGAAGCATTCATTGATAAATTTGAAGTCGATTCAGATCTCCACCAGATTATGTTAGATACAATCCGTGAATGTCAAAGAATTGGGGAAGGTTTCATTAAAATCAATATTCCAGAAAAAAACGAAAAATTTGACTCTTTTTACCAAGATTTTGCCTGTTTAGATCATCATCTGGTAATGGGAGAACTTTTACCATGGTATTTCTCTCCAAATGAAAGTGATAGTGCTTGTTTAACATGCCGTGGTCTTGGAGTGTATCGGAGGGCTGTTCCATGGTTAATCATAGAGAAGGAAGGTAAAAGTATTCGGAAAGGAGCAATTAATGAAAGCATTTTCACACTTAAACACCCATTTAAATATCTCGTGATTTATAGCTTAGCAAAACATTATGGATTTAATCTAGATACTCCATTCAAAGATTTAAAGGAAAAATATCGTGATATAATATTCTACGGCACAGGAGGAGATAAATTTGAGCTTCTACAACCTGAAGATCTTAAACAGACATTTTCGAATGTTGGTAAAAAAGTTGCTTTTGAAGGTCTTATTCCTCCCATCAACCGTTGGTACAGAGAAAGAGTGCGAAATGAAGCTCGAAGATCCGCGAGAACTATGGATGATCACATTTACTTCCATGGTATGACAAATGTTCTTTGTCCTGATTGTCAGGGTACAAAATTACTCCCCCAACGATTACTAGTACGTTTGAACGGAAAAAGTATTCACGAGCTTGGTGATCTGACCTTGACAGAGCTCAGATCCTTTTTAAATACCTTAAAAGTAAATAAGGAACGAAAACATATTGAAGAACCGATAATTGAAGAGCTTAAGAAACGATTAGATCTTCTTTGTGAGATTGGAGTTGGCTATGTTAGCTTAAATCGGAATGCTCATACTTTATCAGGTGGGGAAATCCAGCGGGTTCGGATGTCTACTCAGATAGGTTCAGGATTAATGGGGATGCTTTACATCTTGGATGAACCAAGTATTGGCCTTCATCATCGCGATAATTATCGTATTATTAGTACTCTTAAAAAATTACGAGATATCGGGAACACAGTGATTGTTGTCGAACATGATACCGAGATGATGGAAGCTGCTGATTGGATTGTGGATCTAGGTCCTAGTTCTGGGGATAATGGTGGGGAAATTATTGCAGAGGGAACCGTAGATGATATTAAGAACTCCTCTAACTCGATTACAGGGCAATATCTCTCAGGTGAAAAAACCATCAAAACCCCGAAAAAGAGAAGGCCATTGAATGGGGAATACATTTCAATCCTAGGAGCATCAGAGAATAATCTTAAGGAAATTGATGTAAAAATTCCATTAGGTATGTTAGTTTGCGTTACTGGAGTCTCAGGGTCAGGAAAAAGTAGTTTAATTAATGATATTCTAACAAATAAACTTATTTCACGTTTCCGTGATCGAAGGATTACTACTGGAAAGCATAGAGATATTGAGGGCCTTGAACATCTTAAAGATGTAAGAATCATGGATCAATCCCCCATAGGAAGAACCTCACGATCTAATCCAGCTACATATGTTGGTTTTTATGATAAGATCCGAGAAATTTTTTCGAAGCTTCCTGAATCCAAGAAACGTGGTTATAACAAAACTACTTTCAGTTATAATTCTAAAGATTCAGGTCGTTGCGAGGAATGCGAAGGTACAGGTGAAATTGTCACACAACTACAATTCATGCCTGATGTACGAACCTTATGTCCCATTTGTAAAGGAAAGCGTTTCAATTCTGAAATATTAGAAATTGAGTATCGAGGATATAGTATCGCAGATATCCTAAATCTTTCCGTTGAGAAAGCTTTAGACGTTTTTAAAGATGTTCGTTTAATTCACCATAAATTAAAAGTCATGAATGATCTTGGACTTGGTTATCTCAAGTTGGGCCAATCTTCAACAACACTTAGCGGAGGAGAAGCGCAACGGATAAAATTAGCTAATGAACTGGGTAAATTAAAACGTCATGAACACAATCTGTATGTTTTTGATGAACCATCCATTGGTCTTCATCTGGCTGATATAAAGAAACTTCTTTTCACGATTAATAAACTCATCGACGTGGGAAATAGTGTCATTGTTATCGAGCACAACCTTGATATCATTAAAATGGCAGATTACATTATTGATCTTGGGCCTGAAGGAGGAAATGAAGGAGGGTACCTTGTAACTGCAGGTACACCAGAACAAGTAAGTAAAGTTCAGGACTCTTATACGGGTCAATACCTTAAGGAATATCTTTAGAAGAGTAAGGATTTGATTCAATGGTAGCAGATCTGAACTATATTGAGGTTACATCAAACATTATAACGACTGCAATGATGACTGAGGAGACAAATGAGCTAATAAGACCATATTTATACTCCAATATGAGCTGTATAATCCTTCCAGACGAGCTGATATTCGTCAATTGTAGTCCACATGCAGATCTTGCCCTGAAATTTAGAGTCGAAATGGAAGACCATACAAAGAAAAAAACCTCACATTTAATCTTAACATCTAAATCATGGGATGTAATATGGGGAATGGATGCATTTAAGGATGTGACAGTTGTTAGCTCTTCAGCAACAAAATCAGGTATTCGTACTAATATAAAAAAGGGGGTAGATGTTTCATATAGGGAATGGATTATCAGACAGGTGCCAGAAGATAACAAAGTTCATGAGAGTCTTATGAAATACGAAATTTTTGTACCTACAATTGGATTTTCGAAAAATACGCGGCTAGGCCCTGAAACATATCCCATTGAATTAGAATCAACATTAGCAGGGGCTATCTCAATTTATTGTCCCTCAGATAGAATCCTTTTTGCAGGAAATGCCATTCAGAGTATTTCACCACCTTTTATTTGGCCTATTACGGGTGTAAATCTATACCGAAAATGGGAAGAGTTAGAAATTGATAGAATCATACCTAATCGCGGGCCAGTGGTCAAAAAAGATTATTTAATTCAGATTAGAGAGTGGATGGAAGCATATCTGGATAAGTTAAGAGAATATAGAGAATATAGTATCCCTGAAAGACTAATCTTTAAACAGGAATTCCCAGATCATCCTGGAAAATCTCATAAGTCATGGGTTGAAGGAGGGCCCTATCACACTGGAACACTCGAAAGATTAACACGATATTGGTATAAACAAATCCTAAAAGAAGTACCACAAGAAGATGGGGATTTAATGTTTATTAGCTAGCAAATGAATATTATGAAACTTTATCAGAATCCAAACATTTTTTTATCTTTTATAGTTAACAAAAAGGAGATTACTTACTAAGAATGATGTAACTACTATTCTGGAATTCACGGTGAATAACATGAGATATGTCCGAACTGGGGAACTGAAACTAGATGCTCTTAATAAACTTCACGAGCTACAACCTAAAGAGGAATTTGACAAGGGTGTCCTGAAACGACTGAATACGTTATTGATAATGATCCGAGAAGATTATCCTGAGGAATTAACAGAATTTATTTCCAACTTAATATCAAATTATCAGTCCTTACTGAATGAGGAGATTACTGGTAACTATATTTTGCCAAATACGTTACTAGAAGATAAACCAGCCCTGAAAGAAAATCCAAGATTAGCAGGATATGTTTTAAATTATTACTTACACCTCCTGCAAATACCTGGTAAATTTGATTGGACTACTGATAGAATCAAAACAACACAGCGTAATTTCTTTAGATCATTCCTTCTTCCACGATATAACAATCTTCAGACACTGATTAAGACATTAGGAAGAAAAAAGGCAATTGATCTGTATAAGAAATATGTTTCGTACTTCTTTATCCAATTGGGACAACCAAATAAACATGATTTTGTAAATTTGAGACAACACTATGAAAAAGTAACAAAATCCACTTCCCCTCCATCTGATTGGGTGATTGTTCGTGGGCTAATGGATAATGGCAAATATTTCTTCATGAATGAGAATTGCCTATGGGTTGACGCTCTACCTGACCTTGAGGATAAAGAATTGAAGCATTTAATCTGTTGTTATGGGGATTATCAGAGTATTCAACGCAATTACAATCAACACATTATTCTGACCATGGAACACACCATTGCTCAGGGAGATCCATATTGCTCCCGTGTCCTTCATGACACTCGAGAAGATTGGGATCTGAGACATCCAAACAAGAAATTCTGGGATAATCTACATAATCAACCGTGACTGATTTAACGTATGTCTGTCTCGATCTAACATAACGCTTTGGTTAAATGCAGAAAATTTGTCATTTTTTCTTTAATAACCTTTAACGTCGTTTTCTTTCTTCTCTTTTTATTCAAACGATCTGAATGGAATGAAATTCAGAAAATTCAACAGTATAACGAGCAGCCAGTTCTTCAGCCTTCTCATGTTGAAAAAGCGATAATTGCTCTTACTCCTCAAAATATATTGTTTGGGACAGATTCAGGTCGATTAACAATGCGACACGATGTAACATTAAGACAGAAAGGCATCTTTGAGGATCTAGTAACGAGGAGAAGAATTACTAAAGAGGATCGATGAGATATTCTCGGAAATAATACAAAATGGTTAATGTTATCAAACGATTGACTTCAACTGCCATACAAAAGCCACTTTTAGAATTGATGTAGAATCACAAAGAATCAATAATATAGGAAATGAAATAATTCCTGTTCCTAATTCAACTTTTTTCGGAACTATTTCTAAACAGGCATCTGGATTTTCGACAAAGAATCTTCTTATAAATTGTTTACATCGAAAAAGCGCTGGATTGCGTAATTCATCAAGCTTTTATACAAAGCAATCTAATTTTGAACGACTTAGAATGAAAATCAAAATACTATTATGTAAATTGAGTATCACTATTCTACTTATTTCTATTCTTAATTCGGTTCATTTTACATCTGCTAGACAGGTTAATCCAGTTATAAATAATATCTCTCTTACTCCTAGCAAATATCAAGTTAATATGACAATAATTGATGAATTAAGGGAAGGGGGTGGAGCTAAAGACATTAAAATTGTTGGAGATATTGCCTATGTGTTATCTGATTCAGGATTAAATATTTACAATGTTACTGACCCTATTAATGCCTCAGAATTAGGTCATTATTATACTGACGGTTATCTCGGGCACTCAATAGCTGTGTACAACAGCCATGTTTTTACAGCTGCAGATGATAGAGGTTTAAAAATTTTTAACGTTACTGACCCTTCAAACCCAGAATTGGTGAACACATATGCAACTACTCGACCAGCAGCCATCTATATTTATAATAATTTATTATTTCTAGCTAATTGGAATAACGACTTTGAAATCTACAACATAACAAATGTTCCGTTGATTACAGAGTTGATCAGGTTCGAAGGTAATGGATTTAGTCGTGCTTATGCTAATAGGGATTTTGCCTTCGGTTTTGCAAACAATGGAAATGTACTAATATTATCTGTTACAAATCCTGAACAAATTGAAATTCTAGGACAGATAGAGGAGGAGGAGATTTCTTGTATAGCAATTGATGGAAATATTTGGTACACTGGAGGGTCTAGTGGAATTAAAGTATTTAATTCTACAACTCCATCAGATCCTGTCTTAGTGACTCATTTTCCAGAAACAGAGAATTCAATTGTTACAAATTTGGCAATATTAGATGGGTTCTTATATGCCTCAGATTTTTATCAGGGGTTTAGGATATTCGAAATTTCAAATTCAATTATTCTTTCAGAAATTGGCCGTAATGATGTGGGGGGTTCTCCCTTGGGATTTCAAGTCGGGAGTGACATTGCGTATGTTGCTAGTCAAATTAGAGGTATTGAAATATTAAAAATCCAGATTGCAGAGATAGAACCTGATTCCAATGCTACCGACGAAGGGACGTTCTTTGGAACTGAGGTTGTTCTTCTAGGTATTCTTATTCTAGGCCTCTTTTCAAAAGGAAGAGAGTATCGAAGGAAGAAAGAATCTGAAAAATAGCTTAGTTAGAAAAATTTGGATAAGAGATAATAGATCGTACTTGTAGTATTTCATTGGTTTGAAATTTAAACACAGTCTCATAATCACAAAAAAGTGATAACCTCTGGCTATATTAGTTTTTGTATAAAAGGAAGTCCAATTTAAAGAAAAAGAATAAGATATGAGATTTTCCTAGTAGTATCTTCCAAAAGAAAGGATAATAAAAGATTTCAGAGTTTTTTCTTCCAATATCTCCATAAAAAAATGGGAATAAGTGCTAGGAGTCCTAGTAGAACATTCCATCCTGGGGTGGGAGTTGTCAGCTTTGACGTTGTTTGCTTTGGTGTTGAAATTAATGCCCAGGTTTCATTGAAATTATTATTATTAAGATCTGAGCCACCAAAGAGGATAACTTTATCAGATTCTACATCATAAGCCAGATCGGAATAAATCCGACTACTAGGCCGATTTACAGGTTCCAGTTCTGTCCAGTTGTCTTTATTATAGTCATAAACCCATGTATCATCATAAGCACTAGCCTCTGAATCACCTCCGAATAAAAGAATTCTATCCCATTTGACATGATAGACCATTTGGAATCGGTTCCGATTTCCCCTAGCTGATCCTGGGGGATTCATCTCTATCCAATTGTTCGAATTGTAATCATATGCCCAGGTTTCATGTTTGAGACTAGTAAAACCATTACTTTTGAATTTACCACCATATAGTACGACTCGGTCCGATTCGCTATCATAGGCAAGACCAAAGGCATAAAGAGGGCCAGGTGATAACACAGGACTCATATTCGTCCAAGTGTTTGAATTATAGTCGTACGCCCAAGTATCCCCGAGAGCTCGTCGTCCACCCACGGCTGAGGGATCACCCCAAAATCCGCCATAAAGGATGACACGATCAGACTCGCTATCATATGCCATATTGTGTATCGAACGACTCCGTGGGCTAAAATCAGGAGTCATATTCTCCCAAGTGTTTGAGTTGAAATCAAAAGCCCATGTATCACCCCAGTCTATGTGGGCCTCTGGAGGATCGTAATATCTTCTCACTCCTCCGAAGAGGATTACTCTATCGGACTCTTCATCATAAACCATTATTCCTCCGCCCCTACCACCTGGTTTAGTGATTGGAGTTATATTTTCCCAAGTGTTCGTATTGTAATCATACGCCCAAGTACCGTTGTCGACAACATAAGGCGAGAGTGCTCCTGAAAAAAGAATTATGCGATCTGATTCTATATCATATGTCATTTCTGCAGCGAACATGGCTGGAGGGGCAATTGAAGGAGACATATTCAACCAATCTAGGTTATCATTAATACTGCTAGCGCAAACCTCAAACCAAGAAATTGAAGAATAAAGGAATAAGATTAGCCCTATTGTTAATATTTGAATTGTAACCCCTTTTTGACTTCTTTTCAATACTTTTCACTCCTAATTGATTTCAAAATCACTTCGTGAGTTTAAATTCGTAAACCTCTCATTAGTATTTGAAAAATTCCTTAAAAAGAAAGTAAAATTAATTATAGCTGACAAGAAACATAAAAAATGAACTGATACTTGAAAAGTTATTTTAACTAACTTGGTTTCTCTCTTTTTTTTCGTTTGGAACACCACTTAGGTATAATTACCCCAGCAAGTAATGGAATGGGCT
The DNA here is from genome assembly GCA_048887065.1 of Candidatus Hodarchaeota archaeon. Lineage (GTDB taxonomy): Archaea > Asgardarchaeota > Heimdallarchaeia > Hodarchaeales > Hodarchaeaceae > Hodarchaeum. Next base: position 1,124 of record JBHLKC010000063.1, on the reverse strand, counting down.
CATACATCTCCCTATTTTGGTCATTATACGATTCCTGTTCACTATTTGCTATTGTAGAAAATGTATTTTGGTCACTAGTTGATGTTGGAGAATATGTAAATGAGGTATTGATCACTATAGACCCCCCAGTGGTACCATAGGTACGCTTCCAGAGGACTACACCCGTAGTGTCTCTTTTTGCTAACCACGCATCTGGAGAGGAACACGAGTAATGACCATTCATCCATCCTATCCCCGTTATAACGTACTCCCCTGTAGATGTTAAGATTGAATCAAAAGCGCGGGGATTGCTCCACCTTACGAAAAGATCCCAAGTATGATACTCTTTACCATACCAATCACCAGGCACTGTTTTATTCCAATACCAAGTCCCATCTAATCCTATCTTGGAAATATTAAGGTAATCCCTATCAATAAACCAAATCCAAGAAATTATTCCGTCATCCACAGTGTAAACAGCTTCGATGGTATTATAGCATTCAGGATAAGTATGGTCCCACTTCTTTGTCCATTGAATAACCCCCTCTGCATCAATTTTAACTAACTCTCCATCATAAGCCAAACATATCATTCCACCATACCACCCTGGATTTTGTTTTGTTATGCCAATAATAAACCCATTATCAGAAGTTTCTTTGAAGCACACTCTATTGTGTGAAAGTGCTCTAGTCTGTTCCATGATTATTGATTCAACTGTAATATTCCAATACTTTTGTTCTGTAAAATCAATACCAGTTATTATGGTAGTGTTCCATTGGACATCTCCTTTCCTATCTGTTTTAAGTAGGTGATTAGGGAAAAAAATGGCAAATCCCCCATCATTAGTTTCTATAAAGGAGATTATTCGTGTAATAGTACTTTTTCCATATAAATAATAGGAGGTTTGATCACACACAGAGGACCATTCATGGATTCCTGGGTCAATAATGGGAATCGCATAGGTTTTATTCCATAACATCCCCCCAGAATCATCAGTTTTGATTAATAATACTTCTCCTGAACCAGTATCATTAGAGTAGGATATTCCCATGACTGCTAAACCCCCATCTATCGTTTCTTCGACATAATATCCCATCTCCTTTCCTTCCGTTCCATAAGTACGATTCCATTTCAGTAATCCTTCT
>JBHLKC010000062.1:0-14589 GCA_048887065.1 Candidatus Hodarchaeota archaeon | reverse complement strand
AATTTACAGTCATATTATATTGAATTTAACTCCACTCATCTATTAAGACTTTTAAATTTGTTTTTTGTTCCGTTGTTTAGATTTCACTTTATAGTTACTTCTTGATCATAATTATTGTTAAGTTATCTCCCCCTTTACAACCCTTGAATATTTCCTCAATTGTTGTCATTTAAACCGAAAGTTGTAATCGTGATTTTCTTTTACTCTAACTTAAATTTAGGAGGCTAGTTTTAAAATTCTTTCTCTTCGGTAATAGTAGCATAACAAATCTTCACAATTGTTAATATTCAAAGTTATATTCTTTCTATACATCGAGTATATCAGAATCAGCTCGGATCTAAAACGTTTCATAAAATTCCTGATTTTAATTCATCCTTGATTGATGTTTCTATAAAAAAGAACAATTATAACGATAATATAAAGACAGAATATTCTTATCTTTCAAGAAACTGAAATTTAGTATAATAAAGTAAACATTCTCCTATTCTTATGATTCTAAAACCTCTTTAATTAAGTCAACAGGCAATATTCTTAAGTTTGGTAGAAGGATATTAATCCGTGCTTTTCTTTTAGAATTGAATATATTGTATTGATATTAATAAAAGAAATTCCATTTGTTCAATTAATAAAACTGAAATGTCTAATGATTCTTCTTCTTATAGATTAGATCAATTCTCTATATGAACTTGGAAAAACTCTTACAGCATATACGCATTTTTAGTTATCATTAATCAGTACAGTCTCTAAAGAAGTAGTAAAGAATTTCATTAGCATACTGATCATGTGTAATCAGGCTTCACTTAAGCAGTGTATTGGTCATCAAGAATCATAATTTCAAAAAAAATTTAAACTACATCATAATTTCATAATACTAATCGTACAATATCCCCAAATTAGTAAAGAATAATTTTGAGGGCAAAATTCGATAATGATCAATATTTGAATATGTATCAAGAATCTTCTACATCAAATCAGCAAAAAAATGAGCGGATATTAATGAAAAAAAAAGTGGTCTTTGGAATAATTCTCTTTTTCTGTTTAGTTATTGGTAGTTGGGATCATTCAGTCGATTTACTTGTTAACAATAAAGCTAATACATTTGACCTTTCTTCTTCTAATGACGTTGATGATAATAGTTTCAATAGTGGATTGCAGATCCCTTTCAAACTTCAAAATGTTCCTATTATCGTAGATGGTAATGACGATTTTAAACGGAAAGCGAAAAGGTTTGGTTGGCCTGGAGATGGAACAGAGGACAATCCTTATTTTATTCAGTATTATGACTTAACAATGCCCCCTAATAAGAAAGGAAAAAAGTTTCAATTACCCTCTGCAATCGAGATTAGAAATACAGATGTATATTTTGTAATTCAAAATAATATACTGACTTCGGTTGATGGAAATTATATTGGAATCACACTCTCAAATGTCATGCATGGCTCAATTATTGGCAATGATATCTCTAATTTTGCAATTGGGATTTACATTGATGGATGCATGTATATTCATATCGAAGATAACGATATAATTGGTTTCACGGCTGTGCTAAGTTCAGCTCTATTAGATCTTGATATTAAATTCAAAATTGAAGGTACAGCAGCTATTAGCCACGGGATTTTTCTAAACCCAAGCGATTATAACACGATATTAAACAATCGAATATCTGATTTCTCAGGAAATGGTATATACTTAGAAGAATCCACCCATAACAATCTAATTGATAATGATATTAGTGGCGGAAATGATTCATTTGGAATCTACTTAAATGGAGCTGATTGGAATTACCTTATAAGAAATGAGATTCTTGCCTTTACTAGTTTTACAAGCTCTTTAACAGGTGTTAAATACAGTGTTGGTGGAGTCGAAGGGACAGCAGCCATCAGTCATGGGATCTTCCTGAACCCCTCGCATCATAATTATATTTCCGAAAATACTGTCTCAGATTTCACGGATAGCGGAATGACCCTTGAAGGATCCACCTATAACGATCTAATTGATAATGACATCATCAACAATTTAGGAGTAGACAATTCTCGTGGGATTTATCTGGATGGATCTAATTATACTGAAATTATAGGGAATGATATCTTTGGCCCAACTGGTTTGACAAGGTTTACAACAGGCGTTAAATACAGTGTTGGTGGAATTGCAGGAACCGCTGCTATCAGTCATGGGATCTTCCTAAATCCTTCACATTACAATGATATTTCTGGCAATACGATTAAGGATTTTACTGGTGATGGGATGTATCTGGAAGGATCCACGAATAACAAATTAATCGATAATGACATCAGTGGAAGCAATGAATCTCGTGGTATTTACTTAAATGGAGCTGATTCGAATCAGCTTATAGGAAATGATATCTTTGGCTCAACTAGTTTTACAAGTTTTGCAACAGGTGTCAAATACAGTGTTGGTGGAGTTGCAGGGACAGCTGCCATCAGTCATGGGATCTTCCTGAACCCCTCGCATCATAATTACATTTCTGGGAATTCTGTCTCAGATTTCACGGATAGCGGAATGACCCTTGAAGGATCCACCTATAACGATCTAATTGATAATGATATCATTAACAATTTAGGAGTAGACAATTCTCGTGGGATTTATCTGGATGGATCTAATTATACTGAAATTATTGGAAACGATATCTTTGGCCCTCCTGGTTTGACAAGTTTTGCAACAGGCCTCAAATACAGTGTTGGTGGAGTTGCAGGGACAGCTGCCATCAGTCATGGGATCTTCCTAAACCCCTCGCATCATAATTACATATCAGGCAATAATATTTATAACAACACTGGAAATGGATTATATCTCCAGGGTTCCACTGAAAACACGGTTGAAGGCAATGCAATTATTGGTAACGATGAAAACGGTATCTTTCTCGAAGGCTCCGATACCACTTCGGTCTTAAATAATGTGATTTATGATGATGATTTGTATGGTATAAATCTAGATTACGGTTCTGATGATAATCTTGTGTCTGAAAATAATATCATTGGAAATAATATTGAAGGAACTTCGCAACTGCTTGACGATGGTACTGGAAACCTGTTCAACAATAATTTCTTGGTCGATCATGATAATACTGATGCAGATAGCAACGATGTCTCAGATGAATCATATCCTATTGATGGCTATGCTGATAACTATGACTATTATCCGTGGGCTCTACCTACTCAAGATTTGACTGGGATTGAATTTGCAGATATAGAAGCAGAAGTAGATTGGGAATCTGAAACACTTAATCTAAAAAACCTTGGGAATTATGAGACGGTAAAAATCAAATTTCCTATAGGATATTCCGTTACTAACATCGATGTAAGTACAATCAAAACTGTTAACGATATTTCTGCCGAGGAAGAAGCTCAAGTTCATAATGCGCGAACATTAATTATTAAATTCGATCGAACAAAGCTAATAGAATATCTGAAAACATTAGATATTCCATCTTTTCCATGGCCATTTAATTTTAGTGTCACAGGATATTTAAATGGTAACTTTATGATGTTCTATGGCTCTGATACCGTCACTCTCATCCATGGTGATCCTTCTGATCCCGCGAATGCTTTAGTTCACAACGAAGAACCTATAATTCATCCAACACAAGCAATTATCAATCAGGTCGTTGATGTTACAGTTGTAGGTTTTACACAGATTTTTTCAGGACTAACAGGCAGCCTATTATTGCTTTCTATGATTTCAGTTGTAACTATTCGAAAATTCTATCGTAAGAGAAGAATTTGAAGTATTATTACTACTTCAAATTCAATAATTATTTTTTACCATCAAGTATTAATTGTAATCTCTCATTAAACTCATTATTAATGCTTGAGCATAGAGGACTTTGATTTTGCCCGACCGTTTTATAACAAAACTTTTCGGCCGTGATAAAGCCTCTAAAGCTGATTTAGCAAATATAAAGAGGCTTCAGGGTCAAATCCAGAATAGTTTTAGCTTTTTACAAGAAGGAGACTATCAAAAGGGATTTCAATTAGCTGAACAGACATTTGAAGAGAGTCAAGAACTTAAATTCCCCTTATTGATGGTTGAAGCTCTTTTCGCCAAATCAAACTTTCTTTTAAAGATCGGAAACCTTGATAAATGTCTTGAAACTGTCGAAAAATGTGAAAATATCCTTAATACAATTGATCACGTTAAGAAAAAGGAGGTATCTGAAAAAAAGGCGGCAATATACCAGTTAAAAGGTAATGTGCATAGAAAACAGAGTGATCTTGATCTTGCGCTTGAATCATTGCAACATTCCCTTTCTATTAGAGATAGGCAAAAAGAATTGCCTGAAATAGCCTGTGTACAAAATGATATTGGAATTATTCATGCCTTGAAAGGTGAATTCAATTTAGCTCTCGAATATCTTCAACAAAGCTTGAATAAATATGAACAAGTAAATGATTATTATCAAATTGTCAAAGTTTTCAATAATATCGGGCTCTTGCATATATATCTAGGCGAATTGGATCCTGCATTCGAATATTTTCAAAAAAGCTTGGAACTAAATGAAAAAAAGGAAAATAAGCGATCTACTGCGACGTTATCATTGAATCTAGGACTAGTTTATATGACTAAAGGAGAATTAGATCTCGCTTTAGAGTATAACCAGAATAGTTTAACTAAGTATGAAGAATTAGAATGTAAACTTGAAGCAGCCATTTGCCTTAACAATAATGGTATCATTAATGAATTGAAAGGAAATCTGTCTCAAGCACTAGACTATTATAATCAAAGTTCATCAATATTTGAAGAATTTGAGGATCGACCGAATATCGCAATGAGTCATAACAACAGAGGTAATGTCTTATTAACAGGAGGAGAGGTTAATAAAGCTACATCTCAATATGAATTAAGCTTGAAATTACTTGAGGCTGTTGGAACAGATCTCGATACCAGTGTTACACTCTTCAACATGATTTCAGTCTGGATACAACGGAATGAGATAGAAAATTCAAAAATTTATTTACAAAGATTAAACGAAATCAATAATAAAGTAGAAAATAAGGTTATCAATCAAATCTATTCATTAGCAAAAGCTCTTCTTCTTAAAACAAGTGATCGTGTTGTTAAGCAGGCTGAAGCTCAACAAACATTTCAACAAATTGCTGATGAAGAGATAAAACAGCACGAAATAAAAGTTATTGCCATGAAAAACCTTTGTGAATTATTAATTCAGGAACTCCAAACATCAGGACAGGAAGAAGTCCTTATCGAAATCAAAGGGATTTTAGAACAACTGTTATCGATTGCTCAAAATCAACACTCTGATTCGTTATTAGTTGAAACTTACCTGATTCAATCAAAGATAGCGTTATTAGAATTAGACATTAATTCTGCTCGCCAATTATTAAATCAAGCCCGGCAAATTGCTGAAGAAAAAGGATTACAGGGTTTAGCAGTCGTGGTCTCTAGAGAATATGATTCTCTATTGAATCAAATAGGAAAATGGGATGATCTAGTGGATAGGGATGTATCAATAGGAGAAAGGTTGGAATTAGCTGAATTAGAAAGTATGGTTACGCGGATGATCAGAAAGAAAGCAGATAAAACAGAACTTACAGAAGAAGAACCTATTCTGTTTTTAATCCTCAGTAGGAGTGGAATGAGTATGTTCTCCAAACACTTCGTCTCCGAAAGCCTTCTCCCTGATCAACTAATAGGTGGGTTCTTAACAGCAATTAATGCATTTACTCAACAAGCTTTTTCCGAATCTGGTTCTATTGAAGGCATTAAACATAAAGATTATACTATTCTTATGAAGCCTGTTGAACCTTTCTTATGTTGTTATGTATTTAGAGGTCCTTCTTATTATTCACTTCAGAAATTACAGAGTTTCAGTGAAACTGTCAAAATGTCAGAAATTGTTTTGGACATTTTATCCGAAGCAAGTAATATAGGCAAAGATGTATCTGAAGATGAAATTGTAAATGAATTTGTATCAAGAATCTTTCTCTCTTCGCCTGAAATACGTCCAGCAACTACATCCGAGGGTTTCTTTTCTCAAAAAGTAAATATTACAGCTAAACATGGTATGTATCTTGAATGTTTATAATCATCAGATTCAATCATTTTTTAAGATAGGTATTTCAAATATAACACATATTTGACCAACTATTTCAAATTTCACTTTAATCTCCAACTTGAAGGCAGATTCTTTCTGTTTTCATCGTTCATTATATTTATTAAGCTTAAAATTGGAGGATTTTGATTATGGCTGCCTCTTTCATAACCAAACAAATTGAACGCATTAAATCGAGAATTAATGAAGGAAGATACTCTAGTGAATTAAATAAAATAGAAAAGCTAATTCAAGAGGGAAACTTTGATGAAGCTCTTAAGAAAGAGGAAGCTATAGAGAGTAAGGAGGATCTGCCAAAAAAAACCCGTCTAAAACTTCAAGCATTAAAAAGTCAACTCCTAATCGAAAAGGGAGAATTCGAGAGTGGATTAAAGTTAGCTGATAAACTGTTCGAAGAGAGTAAAGAGATCAGAGAACATTTATTAATGATAGATGCTCTTGTTTCTCGAGTCAGTGCTTTATGTGGATTAGGAAAACTCAATGAATGCCTAGAAGCAGTTGAAAAATGTGAAAATTTGATTAAATCGCAAGAACATTTTAAACAAAAGGACCTTATTCCTAGGGAAGCTGCTTTAAACAGATTAAAAGGGAAATATCATCAAAGGAAAGGTGATTTAAACCTTTCACTGGAAAATTATCAACTCGCTCTCTCTAGTAGAGAGAAACTCAAGAATGAACCTGAAATAGCTAGTTTACTCAATGATATCGGTGTTACTCATGCCTCAAAAGGAGAATTTGATCTTGCTCTTGAATTCCTTCAAAAAAGCTTGAAAATATACGACAAACTGGGAATTGAGCGCCTAACTGTAAAAATTTTCAATAATATTGGGCTCATTTATGCGTACAAAGGTGAACTTGACAGAGCTTTAGAATTTTACCAAAATAGTTTGAAATTAAGTGAAAAATATGGAGTTAAACAAGTTGCTGCAACATTATTACTGAATATGGGACATATTTACTTAAATAAAGGTGATTTTGATCTTGCTTTAGATTACTTCCAGAGTAGCTTGACTCAATATGAGGAATTAGATTCTAAATTCGAGATTGCAGTCTGTCTATCGAATATGGGAAATATTTTTGAAAGGAAGGGAGATTTATCAGATGCTTTAGAAGCATATACTAGAAGCTTGGAATTGTATGAAGAGCTTGGAAACAAACCAAGAACAGGTGTCATGTTCAATAACATTGGTAATGTCTTTTTAACTAGAGGAGATGTTGATGAAGCGACATCTTATTATAAAAAGAGCCTGGAATTGCTTGAAGCCACTGAAAACAATCGTGAATCTAGTTTGGTTCTCTATAATCTAATTTCTGTCGCTGTACATTGGGGAAATGTAGAGGATGCTAACTTTTATCTTGAAAAACTACAGCAAATCAATGAAAAAGAAAAGGAAAAGGCTATAGACCAGGTTTATAGATTATCAAATGCTCTTGTTCTAAAAAAGAGTAGTCGTGTTGTTAAACGAGCTGAAGCTCAACAAATTTTTCAACAAATTGCTGAAGAAGAAGTTATTACACACTCCTTTACAGTTGATGCAATGTTGTATCTTTGTGAAATGCTGCTTCAAGAATTACGAACAACTGGGAGTGAAGGAGTTTTAACTGAGATTAAAGAGATTCTGCAAAAAATCCTTGATATTGCTGAAAGTCAACACTCTTTCTCAAGACTTGTTGAAACATACATGCTACAGTCTAAGATGGCTTTATTAGAATTAGATATAAATTCGACCCGCCAATTATTAAGTCAAGCACAACAAATTGCAGAAGAAAAAGGTCTACAAAAACTAGCTATGACCGTCTCAGGAGAATATGACCTTCTATTGGACCAATTAAGCAAATGGACCGATCTTATAGACCAAAATGTACCAATGATCGAGAAGTTAGAATTAGCTGAACTTGAAGGAATGGTCACACGAATAGTCCGAAAGAAAGCTGAAGTCCCAGAGTTTACTGAAGAGGAACCCGCACTATTTTTAATTCTCTCTAATGTTGGAGAGCTTAAATATTCAAAGCAATTTGTATCGGAAGAAATTCTTGACGACAAAGTTATCGGAGATCTCATGACTGCAATTAATAATTTTGTACAAGAAGCTTTTTCTGCAACTGGATCTATTGAACGTGTCAAACACAAAGAGCATACTTTACTATTGAAACCGATCAATCCCTTCTTATGCTGTTACGTGTTTAAAGGTCAATCATACTCCGCTCTTCAAAAATTAGATGAGTTTATAGGATTTATGAAGGAATCAAGAGCCTTATGGAATTTGGTAACTGCTCCAATTGAAATTGAAATATCGACATCCGATAAACAAGAAATTGATGAATTAGTTAATGAAATATTTCTCGCCCCAGAATAAAACATCGTTTTAAGAGAATACGAGTAAAGAAGAATCAGTTGTACTCTCCGAGATTTTCCCAAGAGTCATTTTTGAAACTCATCTTGTTGAATAAATAATTGAATTCTCAGAAAAGTAATAATTGATAAAGAAAACATCATACGAAGAGATAATTACTCTCAAGCTTACAGTTATTTTATAATTTTAAATCAATCTCCAAAATATTTAAGTAGCAATTGGCAAACCACCTAAATAGAAAAATACTAAATCACTAAGAGGGTCTAATTCTTGAAAGTAAAATTCCGATTCTCAGGACGTGGTGGACAGGGTATAAAGTTCCTTGGAAGTGCCTTAGTACGAGTTGCTATGGTAGCAAAACTTCATGCTACGCTTTCAGTTGATTATACTCCATCTGTTCGTGGTGGTCCCATTTTTTGCGATGTTGTCATCAGCGATGAACCGATTGACTATCCTTACTGTGATGGTGATGCAGATTATTTCCTTGCTCTTGACCAGAAAGGATTTGAAAGGGCATGTGAGTGCCTCTCCGACAAAACAGCTTCATTTATTGATGAAGGTTCGATTGATTCTGTTGCTGAGGAAATAATTAAGCAGGGAATGACGAGAGTTCTGTTTAACAAAAGAGCTGATGAAAATAATGTTACAGGTTCAGTAAATATCCTTTCATTAGGATTCCTTTCAGAATATCTTCAGAAAGTAGGGGAACCCGATCTCAAGGAGGATCAATATATTCAAGTATTTAATAATATGCGAAATAGTGAAATGAACATCAGAACCTTTCAGATTGGAAAAGACCTCTATCAGGAAACATTTGCTTAATTCATAGAGGATCAAAATAGAGTTTATTTAAACGAAAATTAATACTTTTAGTTAAAATACTAGAAGATTAAGTGACGATTTCTAGAGTTGATATTTTAATTTCAGGATTACTCAAGCTTCAAAGCCTTCGATGTAAGTTTATATAATTTTATACTCAATGGATCCTTTTCAATACAAAAAGTACTTTGTGGGCAATTTCGACAAATAATTGGATTTAATTTATCTTCCCCTTTATAATGTGTCATTTCCTCAATAAAACCTAGCTGAAGTAATTGCAACTTTAAGATTTCCAATTGTCCTTCTGATAAACCTAAATCTTTTCTTATTTGGAAAAAGGAGAAATTGTTTCCTTTTTGTCTAACATATGAAAGCACTTCCTCTATCAATTTAGAATTCCACCAAGGTATGTTCATTAGATTGTACGGATTTAAAAGGAATTAAACTCAAAATCCCAACTATAATAATCAAAGAGAAATTTTTACCAATCCGATCATAAACAAGAGTAAAAGAAATTTCCTCCGATAAGCTTCCCAAAAAACCATTAACCATTAAATTTAAAGAAGATAATATGCCCAATATTATACCCATAATAGCTGCAACATAAATGAATGCTGTTCCAGTTTTATTCTTCTTTATCAGTTTTAAAAATCCCCGAAGATAGACTATTCCGATTAATACTAGTAGTAAAGGTTCGATTGGATCCTTAATGAATGGTCCAATTAAGAATAAGTCAGAAAACAATGAAAGTAATCCAAGCAGGCCAATAATGGAATAAAAAATAGAATAAATTCCTGCTAAATAAGTTAATCTTTTAATTTTCTCTTCTAACATTTCTTTTAATCCTATGTTCTAATTAAAACCGAAAAATAATAATAAAAATCTGAATAGCAAAGCTATAATATAAGCAGTCATGATATAGCTAATTACTAAAGCAACTGTAATTTTCCAAGACCCTGTTTCAGCTTTTATTACAGAAATTGTGGCAAAACAAGGTATATAGAGTAATACGAATACCATAAATGGAAAAGCTTGGCTGAAGGTGAGAGAACTGCTTAAAAATGTATCTAGGGGCGCCTCGCCTAGAATACCTAAAGTTGCAATGATAATTTCTTTTGCTACTAAACCAAGTAGTAAGGCAGCAATGAATTCCCAATTCCATCCAAATGGTATAAATATAGGTTGTAAACATTTTCCTATAACAGCGAGAAGTGTATCTTCCATAGGTGCACCAAAAGGTATATTGCTGAGAAACCATACAAGTAATGCTGCTGCTAGAATAATTGTTCCAGCTTTTTTAATAAATAATGACCCTCGACTCCACATTTCTCTTAAAACCACCATCAATTTTGGTTTTTGGAATTCGGGTAATTCCATAATGAATACCCTGTCTTCATGAGTAATGATGAATTTATCAAGCACTATTGCGCTTAAAATAGCTATTATAATACCAAGGATGTACATGGCAAGAATTGCGAATCCAGGATAATCAGGAAAAAACACACCAGCAAATAAAACGTATATTGGTAATCGAGCTGAACAAGATATAAAAGGAGCAATTGAGATTGTGATTAAACGATCTTCTTTTTCTCTTATTCCTCGTGTGGCCATTATTGCAGGGACAGTACAGCCAAACCCAAGCATTAAAGGGATAAAGGATTTTCCATGTAATCCAATTTTTTCCATCCACTTATCTACAACAAATGCCGCTCGTGCTAAGTATCCAGAATCTTCAAGTAATGCCATTGCAAAGTACAGAAAAAATATTGTGGGGACAAAGACAAGTATCGCTCCTACTCCATCTATAGCCCCTGAAATTATTGAAACTAACAAAGGATTTGGAATTATCGATTTTATCTCTGATGATAGAACAGTAAAGATGTTTTCTAGAATGAACACAAAGGGTTCTGAGAGAGTGAAAGTGAATGTGAAAATAGCCCATAAGCTCGCTAAGAATATGGGGATACCAAGATATTTATCTGTTAGGACTTCATCTAGCATGGAGGTGATATATGTAGAGGCTGTTCCTCTTTTAATAATAATTTCATCTATTAAATCTTCAATAAGATGATATCTTTCATTTGCTATATATACAGCTGTATCCAACACTTTCATTTTGTCTTGAAAATCTTTTATTACCTCTTTTATTAAATTCCAGAAAATATCTTCATTTTTTGGACTTTCTTTGTACACTGCATCATTAACTATCCCCCTAACTATTGAATCCCTTTCCAAGAGTTTCAATCCAAGCCAATTATAATCATAATTGGCTAAAGTATCACTACAATCATACTTTCTGATAATATCTGCAATTCTCTCTTCATACTTTTTAATAGGTCCTTTAACAAAAAATCCAATTTTTCTATCTTTTTGGTATTTTAAGACTGTATTGAGAAGTTCGACTATTCCTTCACCCTTTGTTGCGATCATAGGAATGACTGGGACATTAAGTCTTGTTTTAATATTTTTAATATCAATTTTGAATCCTTTAGATTCTGCTATGTCAAGCATGTTTAATGCAATGATTATTGGAAGTTTTAACTCCAATAATTGAATTGTTAAGAATAAATTACGTTCTAAATTCGATGCATCAATCACATTTATTACTAAATCGGGTTTTTCATTAATTAGATATTCTCTAGATACAGTTTCATCTTCTGAATATGCACTAAGACTATAAGTACCTGGTAAATCAATAACATTTATCGCCTTATCAATAAAAGTACATTTACCTTCCTTATGTTCAACGGTACATCCAGGAAAATTAGCAACGTGCTGATGGGACCCAGTCAAAGCATTGAAAATGACTGTCTTACCAACATTAGGATTTCCAACCAATGCAATCTTCATTTGGTAAACGGCAGATTAATTCTATGCGAAGAACTTTTTTGATTTTTGACTGTGATTTCGATTTTTTTACAAAAAATTTTCATAGCAATTCCTCGTCCTACTGCTATTCTACACCCTTTCAGTTCTACAAGTACTGGTCCTGCTCGTATATTCCTAATCATCTTTATACGACTTCCAGGATAAAATCCAAGTTCATTAATCCTTAAGATTATCCCTCTACCACCTCTAGCGTAGGAAATCTCAGCTTCGTCTCCTTCATTTAGATGAGCAAGTAGAATCATTGGAATCACTCTCAAGTTCACATATGTGAACAATCCTTTATAAAATATTTGGTTATGATTTCTTTCTTTAAAAGGCATAAAGAACTTCAGTATAAGATTTTTGAATAGATTAAGATTATATTATGAGGAATTGTTTTGAATAAGGATATTACACTTGATTTTAATATCTCCCCTTGTTTGCGTAATTAATGGGTGTGGAAAAAACTATTTAAGAGTTGGCGTGTGTGAACTTTTTTTGATTAACATTAAAATATTTTCTGATTGGAATGAAATAAGTGATTAAACTAAGGAATGCAATAAATTTTTGTTCAAATTACGGATATAGGTACATAATCAGGTTTTGAGTAAAATTTGACATTATTGAGTATCTTTAGTATTCTAGGATTATTGATAGCTTCTTTAGGCTTCTTATCAGTGTTTATCATTACTTTATTAGTCACAAGATTACGACTTGGAGAAATTCCACCTCATAAACATGATCTCAACTCTTTAGTGCTTTTTATACTTTGCACTATTTGGGTTGTATTCTGTGTTTGGTATATCATTACCCCTGAAATCATTGTTTTTTTGGGATTATTCACATTTTTACAAGAAATATGGTTTCAAATCATAGGTTTATTTTGTTTATCAGGATTAGTGATCCTTCTTGCTGCTTTTTTTGAAATGGATAATTCCTTCAGAATGGGGATTCCTCCTGATGATGAACCATCAGCAGCTTTGATAACAACGGGTATTTTCAGGTATACTCGTAATCCAGGTTTTCTAGGGATAGATTTAGCTGTTTTTGGTACATTTTTATTAGTTCCAACAGTATTTTTTGGCCTCCTCATAATATTAGCTTGTATCTTCTTTCATTTTCAGATAAAAAAGGAAGAAAAATATCTTCTACAAAAACATGGAGAGGCTTATAAACGATATTTTCAAAAAACAGGACGTTATATACCAAAATTAATCGAATAATTGTAAGAAAAAAATCCCTCCTCATTCCATTCTAATAAAAATTTTTACCAACGTCTCACCATTAATTTATTTCCGAAGGAAACTTGTCAACCATCTCTTTGATGCATTCCAATCTATCGATAACATTTCCAAGACATTCTTTCAGGTGTTCTACTTTTTCTGATTGAGTCATTTCTTCATGATGACCTTTTTTATGCTTTCCACAAGAACATTCTTTTTTCTTTGACATTTTTCATCACTTTTACCCTTTTTTAAACAACTTTAATAACTGGATTAACACCAAAAAACAAAGCTTAATAAATTGTCTACTAAAAACTTTGTTAGTTACTATGGAGGTATATATCATTGGAAATCCAGCAGGAAATGGTACAAGGATGTATTCCAATAGGGATAAATGGTATCTGTTTGAAACCACTTACGAAATACTTGAAATTAATAAGCAGCAAGTGGATGATCTTTATTATTATGATTTTTCCCCCTGATTCAACTCCATTAAGGTATTCAGAAATAAAAAAGCGAATGAAATCAGTCACAAACGAAAAAATCAGTGATACAACACTCTCATCACGTTTAAATGAGCTAGTCGTTAATGATATCATATTCAGAAAGCAATATAATGAAATTCCTCCCCGAGTCGAATATCAATTAACGGAAAAAGGAGTCAATTTACAAGAAGGTCTTCAACCATTGGTTGAGTGGGCCATAAACGAGTGTCACAAAGCTTAGAAGAAAACAGATTGGGAGAAGAGAGGCATTGAGAATATTAAATATAGAAAAAGAGAGAGGATAGTGAGAGATTAAGCAGTTAGTTTATCTAATACTGGTTGAACTTTAATTGTGTGCATTTTGAAACCAGTACTAAGATCTAACCCCATACTTAGCGCCAATAGCTCTGGATAAACAAATACTGGTAAATTGGTTTTTTCTCCGAATTGTCTCGCCATTAGTCGCTGACCTACGTCATATTGAACAAAGCAAGTTGGGCAAACTGTCACTAAACCGTCCGTATTAGCTTGTGTTGCTCCTACTATTTTTTGATATGCCATAGAAACAGCAGTAGGTTGGTCAACACCTCGTGTACCAGCTCCACAACATGTAAGCTTATTCAGATAGAGAACGGCCTCTGCTCCTAATGCTTCAACCATCTCATCGAGTTTTTGAGGTTGTTCAGGACTATCAGTTTGTAAAATCTCTGGGGGTTTAAGAAAGTGACAACCGCTATGAGTAGCCAGTCTTA
>JBHLKC010000061.1:0-14783 GCA_048887065.1 Candidatus Hodarchaeota archaeon | reverse complement strand
GATTAGACAAGTAAATTTTTGATATTCTTTTCAGTGAAACGGAGAATAATATGTATTAATCAAAACTTTAATAGCTTTAATGCAATACTAAGTTATTAAAATTAAGTTTATTAGCCTCTTTGGGAGTAATTTATATGACAAAAGATAAAGACAAGATAGAGTGGTATCATGATTTCATAGACCGTGGATATCACCCAAAAGACGACAAAGATTTGGTTACTTTATTCTATTTTGACAAATCACCAGAAATGTCTATCGATGATACGATAGGGAGATTAGCGTCAGAGTCTAGTATAGGAACTTGGACAACACTAGATACGTTAGATGATCGGGTCTACAATATGCGGGGACGAGCTTTTTGGAATGACGAAAATTTCGTTAAAATTGCTTATCCATTAATTTTATGGGAATATAATAATATTCCTCAACTAATGAGCGGAATTGCGGGAAATATTTTTGGTATGAAGGCCGTTCATAACTTACGGCTGATAGACGCATCTTTTCCTATTGAATATCTCCATAGCTATAAAGGGCCTCGATATGGTGTTGAGGCAATCCAAAAAATATTCAAAAAACAAGGCCCACTATTAGCTTGTGTTCCTAAACCTAAGATAGGATTGACAGTAGAACAACATTGTAAAATAGCATGGGATTTTTGGAGCGCAGGAGGCGATCTGGTCAAAGATGATGAAAATCTTACTTCACAATCCTTTAACAAATTCAAAGAGCGCGTTGAAGAAATGGCTAAAACAAGAGACAAAGCTGAAAAAGAAACAGGGGAAACAAAAGACGCTTTGATCAATGTTACAGCTGAAACTCACGAAATGGAAAAAAGAGCCAAACTTCTCCACGATCATGATTTCAAGTATTTTATGATTGATATTGTCACTACTGGATTTGCTGCAGTTCAAACTTTAAGAAACACTGCAGACGATCTAGATATGGCGATACATGCCCACCGTGCGATGCATGCAACCTTTACCAAGCACTACACTCACGGTATTAGTATGTATTTCCTAGCAAAACTAATGCGCTTGATAGGAGTCGATACAATTCATATTGGAACAGTTGTAGGGAAATTAGATAGTCCCAAAAAAGATGTTCTAGATATGAAGGATCTTTTACTTAAACAGAAGATTGAGGAAGTTGAACAGAGAAGACTACCTCAAGACTGGGGACGTATCAAGCCAACACTACCATGTGCATCAGGAGGGCTTCATCCAGGTGTCCTTCCCGAAGTATTAACAGTTTATAATACTTCAGATTTGGTATTACAAGTTGGTGGTGGGATTCATGGCCATCCAAAGGGTACACATGCAGGAACGAAGGCAACAATACAAGCAATTGAAGCTTGGAAAGAAAATATATCATTGGAAGAAAAAGCTAATACTAATAAAGAATTGAAAGAAGCTCTAGAAAAATGGGGAGATATCA
Source organism: Candidatus Hodarchaeota archaeon (assembly GCA_048887065.1). Taxonomy (GTDB): domain Archaea; phylum Asgardarchaeota; class Heimdallarchaeia; order Hodarchaeales; family Hodarchaeaceae; genus Hodarchaeum. The sequence continues at coordinate 13,349 of JBHLKC010000061.1, read as the reverse complement.
AACCTATTTAAAGTCTCATTCTTAATGTAAATCAATATTTACCAACCTTTTCCTTTTATTTCATGGATGAAGGGTATTTCTCAAGAAAATATTCAAAATTTACTTTTTATTGAAATATGAATATACCTATATAACAGACGAGCTTGGAGCGTTTGGTGATTTTTGATGAGTATTAAAGTTATTGCTGAAATTACAACTTACCCTGTAGGAGAAGGTACAAGTTTAAGCAAATTTGTCAAAAAAGCAGTAAAGGAGATTGATAATTACCCAGATATTAGAGTGGTTCACCATCCTATGGGTACAGTTATTGAAGCTGATAATATCAATACAGTATTGGAAGTAACAAGATTAGCTCACAATGCTATTGTAAAAACAGGCGCATCTCGAATCATTACACAATTAAAAATTGATGATCGGAGAGACAAACCCAGGAAAATGGAAGATAAAGTTGCTGCTGTCTCCAACGATTAAACCTGTTATCAAACTACTTATTTTCCAAAATAAGTCTTTTTCTTAATGAGATATTGATATTTATCATAATTTAATGAGTTTTAAGGTTAGTAAACTCCAGAAGGAGTTCCGAAGTTGCCCCAAGAAGTAACAATCATCGGAGGGAACATTTCTGGATTGGGAGCTGCATACTATCTAGCCCTAAAGGGATTTTATGTAACAGTTTATGAAGCTAAGATTTGGAATAAGCCATGTGGGGGTGCAATTAGCTTAGAGTTTGAAAAATACCTGCGTGAAGAATTAAATATTGAACTAGAGGAATCTGACCACTATACAGAACGATTTAAAGTTGGCCTTTGGACAGGTCGTTATATGGAAGACATTGGCATCTTTAGAATAACTACTAGGTATGATCTTCAACAAAAGCTAATTAGTCAAGTCAAGGAAATCCCAAATATTGATGTTAAACTTAAAAGAGTTTCAACTAAAGATAAGAGTCTCTTTACTCCCCAAACTATTGTAGCCACAGGGTATAGTGGATTTGCAAACAAGGTTATGGACAGAAGATGGAGATTTCAAGAAAAGGCACTAACGTTAAGATATGATGGTGAGTTCAAAGGATGTTCATATCCTAACACGAACTTAATTGTGCTTGATCATGAAAAAATGGGTTATGGATGGGTTTTTGTAGGAAAAAATGATCATTTAAATATTGGTGTCGGGGCTATAGCTTCAAAAGATTATGTCTGGAAGAAATATTGCGAATTATTTAATTTAATAAAAAATAAGTATAGTTATGATATAAATCAACCTTCTACAAAACCTCAAGCGTGGATATTACCTTTACTTGTAAATAAGAAAAACTATCCAGTTTCAAATAATAAGGGAGGAATAGAATTTATAGGGGTAGGAGATGTTCTTGGATTAGCTCATCCACTTTCAGGAGCGGGAATTGAACCAGCTTGGCAATCTAGTTGGGTTTTAGCAGAATGTACTGAGAATGATAGGATAAATACAGAGAAATATAAATCTTTACTGATCAAGAATTTGAGATTGAGTAGTTGGCGAAAATTGGATCATTATACATCACTTATAAGTAGGAAACGAATTCCATTTAAATCTACTCTTGGATTTTTTGCCTTACATCTCATTAGATATCGTTTACTTAAAATGATGCGTAATTATCATTGGTTTTCCTTAGTTCACGATGGTGAAAAAGAAACTGGCTTCAAGATAGCTCTCTAATGATTTAATTCAATGAAATTCTCGAAAAAAACTAAAAAACTAAGATAGTTTGTATAGGTGAAATGCTTTAACTCTATAAAAGTCATATTTTTCATTTTAGTAATATTTAATTAGTCTATAATCCAGGAGAGACGAGTTTAGTAATTTTAATGCTGGATGCAAAAAGTGAGTTCTTAATATCATTGATTTCTTGGTCAATATATTCCTTGTTCACTTTGTGAGGAGCACAAAGGCAAATAACTAGATGTGTTGGAATTCTAATAGCGTGAACTAAAATCTCATCGAAATCAATCTCACAAGTCATTTTTTCTTTCTTTTGGCTTACACATAAATTATTGATATTTCTAAAGATTTTAGTAATAGAATGTACAGGTAGGTTGACTTTGGGGTCAACAATGCTTGTAAAGATTGGTTGAAAAAATTTTGTTTCGTAAACAATGTAATTAGCTATTTTAGATTTGTTCATTACTTTTAGAACCTTTCTCAATCCACCCACATCAATGCCAACCATATTATCATACATTTCTTTGACTATAGGTCTAAAGATTTCAAAATCTTTCCTGTTAACAAATGTTTCTGCATGTAATTCATGTGTGAACATAAGTTCAAACTTCAATACAATTCCTTTCAGGAATTCATGCATTTTAGGGTCATCTTCAGAGGCTGTTAGCATCCCATAAGTCAAAACTCCTTCATATAAAATTAATGTATAACCAACTTGCCGAATAGCGGTAATTGTTTCCCCTTGTGTTTCTTTAAGAGCACTTAAAGCTGCAGTAATCAAGTAAGCATGCATGTCTAGATCTCTTTCCTCTTCCCCGAATACCGACCAATCTTTAACGAATTCATGTGAAAATACTAATATACCAGGTTTTGTAATAATATCCAATCCAAACACTGATCAGATTCCACCCGTTCATTTGGCTCTGAATGTGTTTTTCGTATATTATACCTCTTGGTTTTTATTAACTTACCTATTTTGAACTCCATTCTTCAAGAAAATTCTTGGTATAAAAATATCGGACTTATGAAATGAAAAACTAAAACTCGAGTTAAATTAGCAAAATCAAATATCCAAATGTTTTTAATAAAAAAGCTCTGAAAAATAGCCGAATCATTGAAATTTTTTGATTTCTTTAATTGTTGGGAATTGTATCTAATTTTTACTTATTCCCAGCTTCTTTTTTATAGATCTTGCAGCTATTAAACCAGTAACACTTGATTGTGCAAGCGATCGTGTAATACCCGCACCATCACCAATAGCATATAATCCTGATATTTCAGTTTCAAGTTCATTAGACAATTTTATTTGACTTGAGTAATATTTTGTCTCCACACCATAAAGAAGCGTGTTATCTGAGTTTACTCCTGGAATTATGTTATTCAACGCTTCTATCATCTCTAGAATACTACGTAAATGTCTATAAGGCAAAACAAAAGATAAATCCCCTGGTATTGCTTCTTTTAAAGTCGGCTCTATTGCTGATCTTTTAAGACGTTTATAGTTTGATCTTCTTCCCCTCTTAAGATCCGTTAGTCGTTGAATTATTACATTACCATTTGTTAAAAGATTTGCCAATTTGCTGATAGACCGACCAAAAGCTAGAGGGTCATCAAATGGTTCTGTAAATTTACTACTGACCAACAACGCGAAATTTGTATTACTGGTTGCCTTACGTTTGTCTGCATAGGAATGACCATTGACAGTAATCCATTGTTCTTGAGTATCTGGATCTTGTACAATTTCTTTTGTAACTTCCCCATAGGGACATACACAAAATGTGCGACATTCTTGTTCGAATGTAGGAGAATAATAACGTGCTTTGAATTCATATAACAGATCAGTTAAATGAGTGCATATCTCAGCAGGTAACTCTATCCGAACCCCAATATCCACTGGATTATTTTCAACTGATAGTCCTAATCGAAGCGATTCTTTTCGCATCCATGCAGCGCCTACTCTACCTGTGGCAGCAATTACAAATTGACTGTTATATTCTCCTTTGTCAGTTAAAACTCCAATTACACGATTATTTTCTATAAGTATTTCTTTAGCAGTTTCTTTGAAATGAATATCTACTTTTGAGGAATTGATTATTGTGTCATACATTGCAGATACAACTTTCACACATTGATCTGTGCCAATATGTAAAAGTCTATAGGGTATTAGGCTTATCCCGAATTGAAGAGCCTTTTTACGCGCTTCATGTACAGCTTCTCCACTGCCACTAACCAATCGATCTTTGGAGGCCCCAAACTCTACATAGTCATCCTCTATCTCCTTCAAAAGTCCCTCTAGGCTAGATAAAGGTATAATAGAAGATAAATACCCACCAATATCCGCAGTAAGAGTTAATTTTCCATCTGAAAATGCTCCAGCACCACCCCATCCCCGCATTAGTTCTTTTTTTCCTTCATTCCGCTTTTTAATTCGTTCATTGATATCTGATCCACTTTCAATCATTAAGATCTTTAGATCAGTATCAGAACTTTTTATCAGCTCTAACGCAGAGAAGATGCCTGCTGGTCCTGCTCCAACTATTATTATATCATATTTTTCGTTTGCCATTCTAATTCCTATTCTTTTATGATTATCTTCTAAATATATTGTTTATTTGAATGAGAATTGATCTTAACCAAAAAATTAGAGATATATGCCCTCCTGGATATGTGAGAAGGGGTTTATCTAGCATTCTAGAAAGATCTTCTACATATGAGAGAGGTATAATCCGATCATATCTTCCTCCTACAATAATTGTTTTTGAATTAGTTGTAAATGGGTTAAAATATTTGATATTGCACGGGTAGAGTATCTTATACCAATTTAGGTGATGTTCATTTTTTAATTGAGCTACCGTTTTTACTGAAACAGGGACAATTTTTGGATTAAGATTAAATAAAAAAGGACTGGCAAGTGCGGCAATAATATCAATTCCTTCAAGAAATTGAGACGTTAGAGCAACTATATGTCCACCAAGGGAAACACCAAATAGGATTACTCTATCATATAAATTCTTTAAATATTCTATTAAGAACAGAATTTCCTGAATTGATTGACGCATAGCTTCTAACATACGAATTGGATTCCCATTAAGGAAATATGCGCCCGAAAATGGAGAGTCAGTTGGCTGCCGATTAAGATGATACGGTAATTCCAGAGAAAATACGTCACAACGAAAAAATTTTCTAAAGAATCGAAAATAAAAAGCCTCATGCCATCGAACAGTGCTTTCAGCATAGCCATGAATAAATAGAGTAACTGTATCATTCCATTCCTCTCCATTCTTATTTCGCATCTGGTACTTATGAATATTCATCAAGTGAACAGGTGAATGCTTAGCTCCTCTAATTATTGGAGATATAGCTCGATACGGTGTTTGTTTAATCCCCAAGGAATAGAGGAAAGAGCCTTTTTGCCTTACTTTAGTCCAAGTAATTTCTAGTAAGTTTTGTGATAAATTGATTTGAAAGAATTTTCTAGGATTTTTTCTATAATATTTTGAATATTTTTGTATCATATGTGAAGTAATTTCAATATCCTGAAGCTGACCTCTATTTCTATATTGAAAATAACTAATAGCAGGGATTTCTAATAAATCAGAAGGCATAAAAGGACACAAATGAGATTTACTCCCTAAATTTATGTTATCTTTACGTTCTCTTGTATCACCATTCAGCCAGAATTATTCTGAGCATACTAATTAGAGATTTCGAAGAATCTTATTCCAAAGTGTATTAATAACAGCCCTCTTAAAAAACCGTTCTTGATCTTAAAACCTATTTATCAGTCCAATTAAAAAAAAAACTTTGAATCGGTTTACTAAAACTTGCTAAATACTTTCTATAGTAATAATAATATGTGAATTCAGGTATAAACCACGTAAAATACTTATTTTTAATCAAAAAGTTGCTTTACTTTCTTTTGAAAGTGAATAAACATATTTTGATCGCTTATACTCTCTCCTTCAGTAAAGGCTTTACATAATGACTCGTAATACCATTTTTGGTCTTTTTGAGGAGCATTAAACCTTTCCCAAAAAACTTCTCCTAATTTTTCAAGATCATTAATCATATCCTGAACATTTGAGAGCTTATCAGCACAGGATAATAATTTTAGATTCCTTCCTGCAGTTTTAATCCGACGAATCGTTTGTGCTTTTCTTTTTTTCCAAGTTTTTCTCTTATCACCAATTCTTAATTCCTCTGGTTCAGAAACTCCTTCTACTAGTTTTTTAACATTGTTTCCAAACATTTCTTGGATCTGAACTAACCTCACTCCCTCATCCTCGACAACATCATGGAGAAAACCTGCGATCACTACAGTTTCAGGAGCTTGATTTTTCATCAATATTGTTGCTACTTCTAACGGATGTGTGATATATGGAATATTAGTGGATTTTCTTGTTGATCCTTTGTGCGCCTTGTAAGCAAATTCAAAAGCTTTAACAATTACAAAAGACATTTTTATCCCAAAAATTGACTTAAATATAACTGTTAAGTATTAGCTTTTATGCTCTCCCCCTACTTGAAATTATACTACATTAAGTCTCCTAATGAGAAAGGAAAAATCCAATAAAAAATATTTGTTGAAATTGTTATAATGAAGCAAATGAAGAAAAATTAATACTTCCTTCTTTTTTGAAAATTTTTTCTATTCACCATGAAAAGTGCTAGGAAAAATGGTATAATTGGGACATCTGGATTATTTTCGAACAGTCGATTAAGAGTAATTGATTTAATCTTCCTTGAATCCCAAAATTCTCTGGACATTAATATCACATACAATCCAATATGTTATGTTATTACTTTTGCTGATATATATAAAGATAATCAATCATTAAAAATTTAGTATTTATACTATCATTCTAGATGACGATTTAGCTAGAGCTTTTCAATATACCAGAAGCAAAATTAAATGTATGCTTTAAAGAAACGAGAGGAATGGACCTTCAAAATGAATCACCTTTCTATTCCTTCTAAAAAGTGTGGCCTTCCTATAAAGGAAGCGTTAAAGCTTGAACCTGATTTAAAAAGGTATATCATTAGAGACAATCAAATCGATTTAGGAAATACTGAAGCACTGTTACTTTATAACAGAACAATTCTGCGAGACTTTTTATCTTTAGATTTTACTCTCCCTACTGGTTTTTTAGTTCCTACAATTTGTAGTCGATGGTCTTTTGTCAAGTGGGTTTTAACGAGAATACAACCAAAAATAGTCTTAGAAATAGGAACTGGTGCCTCGGCAATATTGGCACTTATCCTTGCACGAATTGGATGCCAAGTGGAGGCTACTGAAGTTAATAAAGTTGCTTTTAAAAGTGCATATAATAACATTTCTTTAAATGGTCTAAAATATAAGGTTAAACTAATCAAAACTGAAAAAAAAAGAATTATTAGATGTCTATATACCTCTTTGGAAAAATTCGATGCTATTATCTGCAATCCTCCTCAATATAATAAAAAGTTCTATGATCAGCTGTATTCTTCTGATAGGGGCTTCGTAGGTCAGGAGTCAGAATTGGTGGGTGGACAAAACGGTCATGAATTTATTATTCAATTAATAAATGAAATAGATAGTTATGATTCTTCTGTGAGCTGCTTTTTTCAAATAACTTTCCCCCAAATTACTCCACTGATTCGCTGTTATTTTCAGGATAATCAGTACTCTTTTACTGAAAAAACGATCACACTTGGTACAAGACAACGACAGTATTATCAAGTTGATTTCTAGCGTAAACTTTCAGTAGGACTATTTGGGAAAAATAGTAAGGCTCAGTTTTATTTTATTTTAGACGTTTCACGAGGCCAATCATAATAACCAATGCGAAAATAAGGCTAAGACCCTCAAAACCAGGGCTGATCTTATCGTCATCGCTATCGTCACCATCCGAAGGCTCATAGATATACCCATTTTCAAAAATGACCGAAAAGGTCTCTGACCCTTTATGTCCTTCTTCATCTCCAGCTTCTAATGTTACATCATATTTTCCATCGTATATTCTAGCAGTATCTAGTTTTAAAGTTGCATAGCAATAATAAAAAGCCTTAAACTTATACTGATAGGTTTCTATGCCAAAATGATAAGTTCCTGTGTAATTTTCGTTCTTAATAATCAAATCTACGTAATAAATGTAACTTTGATCATCAGTAACGTTGGCAGTGATAGTTATTACATTGGAATATGTTGCACCATTTGTAAGGCCAGAAATCTCTCTAAAAACTGGGGGAGCAGTATCAGCACCTCTGGCATAGAACCAGCGGTGTTCAGTAAATTCTTCAGTCGTTTCTATAATATATACCCGTAACGTGACTTCATGATAACCTAGATTCAAAATAGGGTATGCATTAATGTTGTATCCCCAAGGAAAATAATTAAAAGTATACGGAGTTTGACCTGGGAATTCTACACCGTATTCATAATGGATAACAGAACCATCAAGAAATACTTCGATATCAACAGTCACGGTTTCAGATCTAAAATAGTAAATGCTGAAGTCTGCCGAATAATCATCTCCTTCTCCAGGCCAAATTTCCATGGGTTGGTTAATACGGAGGTCAACTTCATTCCATACAGTAAAATAGCACCCATCAGATATGTATTCATCATTAGTTTCATCAAAAACGTCCAGCCAAACGTCATACTCACCGTGTTCCTCAAATGATAGAAAGATACTGTCATTAAATCGTGGATGCGTTGCATTCAGCTTAATACCTTTCCATTCGTAAGAATAACTTTCTTCTTTATCGAAATGATAATAATCTATTATATATAAGAAGGCATCTGCAAAGATTTCAAAAGGACCGTAATAGTTTAATTCAATCTCAATCTTTGTTATATTGCCCACAAAGAGCTGACTCTCTTGGTAAATAGTCGCATTAATCGAGTGAACGTAAATTGAGTTCCAAGTAAACCATTGTTGGTTTGTGTCAAGATCCGTTACGTTCAACCACAATACATAATAACCTATATTATCGAAAGGATAGTAGAACGTGTCGAAAAAGCTAACAGGACCGCTTGCAAAAACATGTGGTTTATTATAGATTGAGATATTTGTCCCTGGGAAATTTATATTTGAGTCATCTAAAAGAACCTCAACAGTAATATTTTTGTTTGGAATATTGTCCTCATACCCTATATAAATCTCAATTTCTGTTGGATTATATGCAATAGCTTTATACATTTCATAAATACTGAGTTGAAATGGTGAAACTTCAAGCTGACCAGTCACATCATATACTTTTACAGTTGTAGTCGCAGCTAACCTAATATTCCATTGTTCAGTTTTATTGAATGTTATTTTAACACTGCAATCAAACCATTGTTGATTACTATTATAAATAAGGGTAATGCTGGGGTTATGATAGAGAACTAAACTATGGGTACTGTTTTCTACTCGTAATTCAAGGCTGAACGTGACATCAGTAGCAGCTTCTACATAACAATCGATACATGTTGGTTCATTCATAACAGGTTCTTTATCATACCACAATTCTAGAAATAATTCAGCATCTGTCTCTTCTATCTGAGTTGGTTCTGCTATGGCATTATTAATCATAAATAGAGTTGTTAAAGCAATTAGATTAAACAGAAAAAATATTAACCGCCCTTTTCGATTCATAATAAACTCTTCCAAATGTTTCCTTTGCATTAAATTTTTAGTAATTTTAGAATTTTCACAAACGAACCAATGAGAAACATTGGATATCTTTCAAAACTCCACTCTGATTATATTAGATTATTTGTTGTGAAAATGTACATGAGTCAATCTGTACTTAGATTCTTTTCTCTTATAAATTCTACTGATTCAAACTTCAGCAATCTCTTAGGGTTGAGCTTAACAAATGAGATGATTCAAGAATCGTACAAACAAATAAAGATTACTTTTAGGATCTTTTAAGTTGTTATGCATTCCTCAAGGATTTCTACAGCTCGTCTTAAATGGGGGATCACTATTGAACCTCCCACTATCAATGCGATATTGAAAGCTTCATAAAATTCCTCTTCTGTTACTCCTTGTTCATGACACTGCAAAATATGATATGTAATACAGTCATTACAACGCAGAACAAGACTAGCTACTAATCCTAACAATTCCTTAACTTTACTTGAAAGGGCCCCCTCTTCATAGGATCGTGTATCAAGAGCAAAAAACCGTTTAATCCCTAGGTTCCCTTTATCCAAAATTGTTGCATTCATTTTTTCCCTAAATTCATTGAATTCATCGATTTTTGACATTTTAATCACTTTCCTGGTATTAATAGAAGCTATTTCTGAAAATAGAAGCTATTTACTTGGAATAATAAAGATGGCTTTTTATTCAATGATCAATTTTCTTAAATGATGAGTTCTGAATGACTGCAGTTAGCGACCCCTATCATCTTGATTTAGTGAAGCAATTCCTCTATAAACGAGGTTTCTCAGATATTTCTTCTTACAAAGAAAAGTATCTTACCCGTCGTATTCTCATTCGTATGCGAAAACAGGAGTGTGTAACCTTTGAGGACTATTATGATATTCTACAGCAAGATGATCAAGAAGTAAATCTCTTGAAAAAGACGCTTTCAGTCAATGTAACTGAATTCTTTCGTGATCCTGACACATGGGATACCATTAGAATGATCATACGCGAACATATTAACAAAAAGCGTAGTACTGAGCATTCACTTCGGATCTGGAGTGCAGGTTGTGCGGTCGGACCAGAACCTTATTCAATAGCAATGATTGCTCATAATATTCTTGGTAGTAGGAATTTACAATATAATGTTAAAATTTATGCTACTGATTTTAATGAAGAATTATTACAAATTGCACGACGTGGCATTTATGAAGGAGAAATTCTTGATAACGTACCCCCAGATTATCTAATAAATTATTTTGATTCATTTGGCAAGAAAGCTTTCAGAGTTAAGTATAATATCCGTCGAATGGTTGATTTTGGGTATTTAAATTTGATAAACTCGAATTTCATGTGGAAAAATTTAGACTTGATTTTTTGTCGTAATGTTTTGATTTACTTGGATAAAGACATCCAAGAAGTTATAATGGAGAAATTTCACCAATGCTTGATTCCAGATGGGTATTTAGTACTTGGTCGAACAGAAATATTGCATCCAAGTCTTCGGGAGGAGAAACAATTCGTAACTCAAAGTCTAAAGCATCGTATTTACAGAAAATCAGGTTCTGCTACTTTTACGCCTAGAATCAAGCTAAAAAAGATGGATCAAAGTAAGCGTTTTAAGTGTCTAAGGTGTGGGAAGATTTTCTCCCAATTAGCCAGTTTAAGAGTTCATGAAAGACGAGACTGTGGAAAAATTTTCCGCTGCAAAGCTTGTGGGAAAAAATTCGACTCAGAAGTTCGCTTAAGAGCGCATTCAAAGTATTTCCATCAACGAGGATATGGAAATATCTGATTTACAGCTAAGGAAAAAGAGTGGGGGTATGAGAGACATTGTATTTAAGAATCCCACTTACCCTCAGCTCGTAATTTTTCAGCTATCTCTTTACCTCGTTTCTTTAGAACCATATAATCCGTTTTTCCAATCCTCGTAAGAGGTATCTGACCAGATTCTAATATCTCAAAATGACTAGGCCGCTTATATGCCGCAATTTCCTTTACAGCAGCTTCTAATTCTTCTACATTCAGATCACTTTCTTTAGTTTTTTCAACAAACGCCATAATTCCTTCTGTGAAGACTTCATGTGGTACTCCAACACAAGCAACAGCTCCTACTTTTGTTTTCAAAGATTTTTCGATAAAATCCTCCACCTCGGTTGGAAAAACATTGTATCCTTTTGGTTTAATTATGAACTTAGCCCGACCAGCGAAATGAAGCCCTTTTTCATCATAAGATCCTAGGTCACCCGTATAACATATGTTATCGGTCGAGATGGTCTTCTTCGTGTTTTCCTCATCCTCTAAGTAGCCAAGGAATACTTGAGGACCCGAAAAACAAACTTCACCCACTTCACTTAGTTCTTTTTCATCTCCAGCTGATCCATCTGGTTTCATAGGATCTCGAATGGAAATAGGGCTAATAGGCATATCATAACCTATACTATCAACGATATCATCTACAGAACCATCAAGCGGAGTATAAGTTAAAAAACCAGCACTTTCTGTTAACCCAAAACCTGAACCCATACCAGGCGCCATTGTGGATAATTTTTCAAGGAATGGACGGGTGACAGCTTGACCAGCATATATAGCAAATTTCAAGGAAGATAGATCATATTCGTTATAATTGGGGAGTCTCCATTGCATTGCAAAAAGTGCAGGGATCTGGCCAAAAACTGTGATCTTGTACTTTTGAATTGCGTCTAAGGTTTTCTCAGCGTCAAAAATATGTAAAATAACGCTTGTTCCACCTTCATAAATTGTAGTTCCTAATTGTTCAGTAACACACCCGACATGACTTGGGGGGAGATTAACACACATAAGATCGTTTGCACCCATCCCAAACCCAACAGCTAAACCAATGTTCTGAACCAAGATATTTTCATGAGAAAGTAAGGCTGGTTTAGGGAATCCTGTTGAGCCAGTTGTAAAGATTATTAGACAAGGATCGTGCTTACCTACTTGTTTTTGAGCATTCTTTACCTTTCCTGTAATTAGTGATTTAATGTAAGTTCCTCTGATTCCTTTGACAAATTCTGTGATACTCATTGCTCCTTCCATGATTAAATCTTCTTCTTTCTGGAATTGTATCCAAAATTTGCACATTTCTTTATGCTCTTTCATGACTTCTGCAATCATGGGACGAAAATCAACTCGTTCAGTTTTTCCTAGAAAGAAATAAGCTTTAGGTTTAATCTTTTCAAAATTACGGGAGATTTCTTGTGCTTTTAGTCTTAAATCTAAAGGTGCAATGATTATTCCGGTTCGGTAACAAGCATAGATTAGATAAATATGTTCTTTCAATAATGGAAGAGAGGTTGCGATGATATCCCCTTTTTTTAACCCTATTGAGAGCAATTTTGCAGCAAACGCTTTTGATTTAGTTGCAAAATCTTTCCATGTAACCTCTTCTCCCGTGTCATATTCAATTATCGCTAGATCTGAACCTTTTTCTTTTGCATAAAGATCAACATAATCAAACATGCACGGTAATAATTCTTCGTATCTTCGCTTACATTCTTCATCCATTGATGGATCTTTCATTTTGAATCCTCCTAAACTATTAAGTAATGCATAGCAAGAATCATTTCCTTTAAGCTTTTTGATAAGTTGTATAAAATGAATAAGAGTGGAATCCGAGCTGAGAAACAGAATATATGTGTTCAAAGAAATAAAATGGTTGTTCTCTCAAAGGATATTGAATTCCTTTCTATTTTCTTCTGTATCATAGTGTATACGCCATTCAGCAACAAGGTTAGTTTTAATCCTCGCAGTCCAAATTGTGTAATCTCTTTTAGATTCTGTAGTCCATTTGGCATAACCAAGTAAGATTACTAAATTATCTCGTGATTCTACTCTGGTAAAAAAGTTCTTATAATCAGGAAATTGGTTAAAAAAATTTATCCACCCTTTTTTCATGGATTCTTTTCCTTTATCAATTTCTCCTTTCCGATCGATAAATGTATGATCTTCTGTCATTAAATTAGTTAATCCTTCAATGTCTTGATTGTTAATATATTCATTAAATTGTAGAGC
>JBHLKC010000060.1:0-15160 GCA_048887065.1 Candidatus Hodarchaeota archaeon | reverse complement strand
TCCCGACGACGAAGAGCAAGACCACAAACCGTGCAAACATAGAACGGTGATTCCCATTTTGCCAATCCACCGCATTCGGGACATTTTGCCAGTTTGTTCACCTCTACATCTTTAAATTACTCGTTTCCATCTATTAAAGGTTGCTTTTTTTACTATTGAAGTTTGTTTCTTTTTAACAAACTATAGTAAATGCTACTCTATTCATGTTAATACACAGGAGACAGACCTTCTGAGGAGACAATCTGAAAAAGAACAAATAACTAGCCCAAGGGGGAATTTTGTATCAATAAATTCACAAATTTATGAAAGTAGTTTGCAGTTCATCATATGTAGGATACTCTTCTGCTATCCCTAGTGATATATCTGAAAAAAGTGATTTAATATGTGTTTTTAATTCATCAAGTAATGCAGCATTTGTTAAAAGCCGGTTTCTTTTGATGTCATGAGTGATTAAATCTTCTGGTATCTGAAATCTAGTTATCAATACTCTTCGAATATGGTTAAGATCTGTTACTTTTGATTGAATGACTCCTCTTAGTAATAAACCTTTATCTGGACCGTCAGAGACAACAACATCAGATGCTAGTTTTATATTCATCGCTATCCGATATAAACGATTTGGTAACTGTACTGAATCTTTAGTAGTTAAAGAACAGAAGTGAATGGGAATATTACTATGCTTTGATGCCCAAGTAACTATTTTCCGTCCTAATTTTGCACTACCTTCAACTGCTGATAGATTCTCATGATTACATCTTAAATTATGAGCAAGAAGATTTCGATAATTTGTTTCGCTTATTTCCAATTCATTTAGATTGATAAAATAAAATTGATCACTAGGTGGAAGAAGTGATTCAAAACGTGTGATTAATTTGCGATAATAGTCAATACTCTTTGTAGGAATGACAGGTACTTCGACTCCGACATCAAATGCAAAATGAGTAGCTAATTCAATTTTTTCAAAATCTTTTTCCAAATTCTTTACATGAAATCTGATTTCATCGACGTACGGTGTTAATTGAGAGATATTTTCAAGAGTCAACTCTTTTCCTCTTGTATAAAGATGGATATGAAATTTTTTTGGAAATTTGTCACGGAGAATACGACAGAAACCTAGTGTTTGCGAAAAAGAGTGTTTTTCTACTGGATCACCCCCAGTCATGCTTGCTCCTTTCGCATCCATAATAGATGCCTCTAAGATTAAATCACCAGCATCTTTAATTGGTCTTTCATTAGCAAATGCATAAGGGGAGTTTTTTCGTTCGAGACTAAGAGGACAATAAAAACATTTGCTATTGCATTGGGAGGTGACTAATACTACAAGTTTTTCCCCATTAATACATTGTTGGCAGCCTTTCGAGAGAGTTTTAGTGAACAAACTTCCCCAAGATGTGTTGGTCACCTTTTCTTTCATAGAAATCCCAAATCCCTAATCAGGGAGCTAATGTAAATCCTAGATCTATAGTTATCTCTTAAGGTTTAAGCTTCCCAAAAATAGACTAAAAATCCTTCTTGACCTTGTGATATAACTTTAAAATGTCCTGGTAAATCTGCTTGTCTTAAAACTTTTTTTGTATAGAATTTAATCTTTTTTGAAGACAATCCCTTAATTTCAAGGATTTTTCCATCTTTTTTAACTTTAATATTCTCTTTCTTTTTAATAATGCTAGCAATTTTATCGATTAAATCTGAGTCTTGAATATTCGTGAGGTCTACTTTCATTCTATTCACCAATAATGATGTTTCGTCTAATTCGTTATTTTAATTGACATCAGAATGAATAGGATCATAAATTGTGTCATTTAAATAATTAAGAAGAATTTCAAGGTTATAATTGTTTCTTGCTTCAATTAAATTCGATTCAGAGGCAATGAATTTTGAACATTCTTTAGTTGATGGAGATAAGTGGTTATGAGAGCAAGCTCGACTGATGTCCAGAACAACTGACTCGAATGGGCGAGATAGCAAATCCTGACGAACTTGGGATTCTGAAAATAGTCCAGAAGCTAATCCTGACGAAATAGCTGGTTCAGCTTTTATAATGTAGCCAAGTAAACAGTCTACATGGCTTATATATCCTTGTTCGTTTCCAAGGACTATTTTTTGTTCAAATAGTTCTTCAACTGTAATTCTTTTTCCGCAATGGGAGCAAATAAGCCCACCCCCACTGATGATAAGATCATATAATGCAAATGGATCGATCTCTAGTTCTTCCAAGTCCAATTGTAAATTACTCCGATTTTGACCCTCTTGGGTCTTCATTTGTCTTAAATTAGTTCAATATTTGATATCCTGCTGATTCCAGTGTGTTTAGTACAAGATTTTTATAGTATTTTCTATTGAATTCAATGTAACATATTATTTCTTATCCTATTTTTTGATTATATTTAATATTACAGGATAGTAGAATGTCATAGAAAATCCTAAAGCAATTAATAAGAAAATTGTGCGCTTTATTTCAATAAGATTACGGTTTTTAAATTATATTAAGCTTTTTATGTGACATGATGTTAATAGTAAAGAAAGGTTTTTCTAAAATTTATAATTTAGAATGAAGTGCCCTAAAGGGTGACTAATGATAACAAAATATCTCCCTTTGGACATTTTTTTAGATTAGAATAACAACATTATTTGCGTGGCAAAAATATTCAGGTTGGTGGATCAGGTATGGAAGAAAACATTGAAAAATCTAAAGCATTGTTACAACAGATCTCTTCTGATCATAGTGTTCCGAAAAATATTCGTCGAGCTGCAAAGGAAGCTTTTTCAGCCATTACTGGTAAAAACGCTCCTGATGATGATCCCCCAGAAGTTCGTGCCAATCTAGCAATATCAATACTGGATGAGATCAGTCAAGACCCGAATTGTCCGCTTTTCGCTCGTACTACAATTTGGAATGTCTTATCCCTTCTAGAAACAATAACCTCCGAAGGACAAAATTGATCTCCCTTATTTTAATAGAATTCTTTACTATAATTGAAGAAGAGGGACCCAAAGTTTACTTCTAAACTTCCTCTACAGGAATATTTAAGCTTTGAACTATTTTATTTGCTTCACTGGGAGTGGTTTTGAATGTATATAGCCTCTTTTTTGTCCTAAGTTTTAATTTAACAATGTCCGAGTTTTTAACTCTTTTCACGTAACAGATTGAAGCTAGACCCAGTGTGGCCATGAATTCTTCTTCAGATTTTAGTTCTTCTGGCAATTTAATGTCTTCCTTAATTCAATGACTTTCAGGGATTCGTTTTTTTGTAGAATTTTTATCATTATTCTCTTATTCATGTTCTTCCTTTATGCGAGAAATTTGCTTTCGTTTCAATTGGCCACCGCAATGTGGACAGGTTTGAAAATAAATTTCCGCATTTTTTCCACAACTTTTGCATTTTAGTTGCCACATTCGTAAATTAGTGATTTTTTTTCCATCAATTGATTTAATAGGTATTTTAAGAAAATGGGCCATGTTTTGTATTGTAAAATCATTAGTAATCAAAATCCCTTTTAATTGTAGGGTTATAGTAAGAATCTCTATATCAACACGTGAAAGTGTAGATTGCGGATCTATCATTTTTATTTTGTTTGTAATTTTATGTTGTATTTCGGGAATTGGAGTGTTAAATTGCAATAATCCAGATTCTTTCATTGCCTCCAAATTCATCTTAGATCGAAAATCTTTT
Source organism: Candidatus Hodarchaeota archaeon (assembly GCA_048887065.1). Classification (GTDB taxonomy): domain Archaea; phylum Asgardarchaeota; class Heimdallarchaeia; order Hodarchaeales; family Hodarchaeaceae; genus Hodarchaeum. The sequence goes on along the minus strand of JBHLKC010000060.1, from coordinate 11,486 downwards.
AGTTCTGAAGCCACACTAGGCGTTGTGAAGAAACTAGCGTTTGGAAAAGTTTTCGGTTCCATCAATATTGGGAAATTTAATCCAATAAAGGCGGTTGCATCCAATACATAAATATTTTGATCTGAAGGAGTCACATTCATTCACGAATATCAGGAAGAAGATGATTCCGCCAACGTGACGTAAAGTGTTTTAATCGGAAAAATTTCACTGTTTCTTTTGAAGGTTGAAAAGAAACTTCAATAGGTGGGTTGTATTCAAGACTAATTTGACCATCAAAGACTATTTTGACAGGGTTGATCCTAGTGGCACATCTAAGTTTAATATTACGGAATGATGCTAAGATAATCGGTCGTATGGAAAGGTTAATTGGATTAATCCAAGAAATTTCTAAATTATCAAGAGAAGGATCGATCAAACAACCTCCACTAGAAAGAGAGTGGCCTGTAGAACCTACTGCAGTAGCAACTATTACCCCATCTGCTAGTGAACCACAGGTTATTACTTCATCTACTAAAAGTCGAAAATCAATTGGTTTTAGTAGGTCCACAGAAGTAATTACTATTTCATTAATTGCGATCCCTATAATTTTCTTGTCAATTATCGCTTCAATGCATCTATGTTCTTCTATAATGAATTTGCTATCAAAAAAATCTTTGAAACTAGGAATAACATCTTCTGGTTCAATTTCTGTCATAAATCCTTTTCTTCCTTTATTGATTGAAAGAATGGGGATATTTGGCTTTGTACGTGCAACTCTTAGTATTGTGCCATCTCCTCCAATAGAGATAATGCAGTCAACTGGCATATCTTCCAATACTGACTTTTGGAGGTTACGAGAAGCTCTAGGATTTGCATTTGAAAAGAAATCGTATAACTCTGGATTAAGGAAAAAAGAGAAAGAGGAGTTTTCTTCGATCGAAAGAATATCATTAATTATATCGATAGTTTCTTGATAAAGCACTTGAGAGAAAATACCAATATTCTTAAAACTCCTAACATCAATCAAAGGAGTTACAACCTCTGTGTTTTTATTCTATTCTTATAATGCCAGTTCTCGAACTTGGATAACCTTCCTCCGATCCATTACTAGCCAGTACTCAATCTCGATTCCTTTCCCTGCCGAAAAGAGGCCATTTAACTTTGAATTGAGTGCCTCGTCTGAAGGTGGATCTGCAACAAAAGTTTCATATGTTTCTGAATCCATAACATGTATAAAACCTGTACCAGCTTCAACATCGGTTACTTGGCCTAATCGTTTTTCGATAATTGGGACATTTACTCTTTTATCTACAGGAGAAATGTATTGTCTTTTCTGACCATCGAAAAGACCTACTAGCATCATTCGTGCTTTAGCTGCACCATGTTTTCCAGGCTTACTCTTGTCAATAGAAATAACCTTACATGGCTCATTAGATTCTGGATCAATGATATATCGGCCTACTTTTACGCTTCCGACTTTTTTGGGTTCATAAGCCATTCTTAGTCACCGTTTTTGCAGTTTTGAATTTAGAAAAGTCATTTTTATTATTTTTGGGAGTTGATTAGAATCAAACACAATGTTAGAAAGCAGAACAAGACTTAGATATTTATTTGTTTGCACCTCTTAATATCAAAGGTCACTCGAATAAGTTCATTTAATCCCATTAAAAAAATAGATTTCCTCATTTAAACAATAATATGGCTGTTTGAAACCAATTAAATTACCAAAATACAATGTTAAATAACTTATATTAAATAAAACATATCTTGAGGATGATTTAAGGTCTTATATTTAAAAAAATTCATTCTGTCTTAACCGTTTTTTTTTCTCTTCATTATTTGGGTAAAACTAACAAAATAGATTTAACTCTTTTCCGTTATTCCTATAGATGTTACTTGATGAGAGGGATTGGGACATGGATTGCAAACTTTTTGAGTTTTAATTTTACCAAATGCAAGACAATGATAATGACCATCAGGGAAAATAACAAGCAAACGACATCTAGCTCTTTTCAATTCTAAAAGAACGGAATCCAATGGAACATAGGAGAGTACAAAATTTTGAAGTGTAAAGGGAAATAAAGAGATTTTATCATCTTTGTTTCGATCATTCATATTTCTATCCTTCATAATCCAATTACTCATAAGAGGATGTTTCATTAAATCTAAAAATTGATCTTTGGAGTTGATTATATGGTCAAAAATAAGAGACAAGTTTTTATTATAATATCCTAGATTTATTATTCATTGAAGTGGATATAAAGGAAAATATCAATTTTTAAACTAAAGTTATGATTTAAAAAGTTAGAAGAGATTAATAACACTTATACAGAGCCAATGTCCTTAGAAATCATTTTAGAAAGAAATGACTTCAAATTTAATGGTTAACTCTGAATAAACTTGCTGTCTCAGTTTATACTTTCTAAAGGCCGCATTTTTTTTCTTCTCCTTCGTTTATTCATGCTTTAATACCTTTTATATTTACATCCCTCATATAATTTTATAGTCTGACATTTATTAGTTCACTCTTCTCATTTATTTGCTTTTGAAAGGAGATTTCGCACTTTAGAAAAGAGTATATTTCAAATTTCCATGTTAACCTTACACTGTGAATCGTACAAGGAATTAAAGGTTTAAGTTTATGTAATTAATACTCTAATAATTTCAGCTCTTTTATTTGATTAAGAATGTATTTAGATATCATACTTATGTTACGGATAATGCGTTCAAAGAGGTCTTTCATTCCATACACTAGTAAACATACTTCCCCAAGATTGTTATATATTCCAAGAAAATTAGAAGGAAATGAAAGTGAAAAAGAGATAGAGTGATTTACGGTGAAAAAGAATTGTTTGCACCAAAGGGTTTAGGTTATGATAGGGGGAGTACCATTTTTAGTCCAGATGGAAGGTTGTTTCAAGTTGAATACGCTATTGAAGCCGTAAAACGCGGGACAACTGCTATAGGGATTAAAACTGCTGAAGGATGTTCTTTGACTGTACAAAAGCGACTACATACATCTCTCGTTGAAAAAGAGATGGTCAAAAAAATTTTCGCTATAGATGATCATATTGTATGTGCTATTGCAGGATTAACTGCAGATGCTCGGATTCTTGTTGATCAAGCTCGAATTCAAGCTCAGATTCATCGAATTACATATAGTGAAGTGATTACTGTAGAAGCTTTAACAAGACGTTTAGCAAATCTTAAACAGCTTTACACTCAACACGCTGGTGTACGACCATTTGGAGTTTCACTTTTAATTGCCGGATGTGATGAAATACATGGACCACAGTTGTACATGACAGAACCAAGTGGAAGTTATTGGGGATACAGAGCTACTGCTATTGGGTCAAGTGCGCCTGCAATTATCGAGTTCTTGGAAGGAAAATACCAAAAAATTGCTAAAACTATCGAAGAGGGTAATTTGATAGCATTAAAGGCACTAAACCAAATTTTAGAAGCCCCCCTTGATCCTGAAATGATCGAAGTTGCAATAATTCCAGAATCCACAAAGACATTAGGATATTTAAGTCGGAATGAAATTATTACTCTTATTGATAAATTAGAGGAGGTTTAGTTATGCTCCGAGATGCCCGAAGGGTAGATATGACAGGAAAGTCGATAGTCAGGGTAAAGATACAAGGGAATCGGTTTGAGATAATAGTTAATCCTGAACTCGCTTTGAAATATAAAATGGGGTTGTTAGACGAGACAATTACACTAGATGAGATTCTCGAAGTTGATGAAATATTTCAAAATTCCAGTAAGGGTGAGAGAGCTCCCGAAGATATCCTCCTACATAGTTTTGAGACAACGAATCGAAATGAGATCGCAAAGGTAATTCTAGAGAAAGGGGAGCTTAATTTAACTGCAGAACAACGTCAAGAATTTTTTGAAAAGAAACGGAAACAAATAGTGACACTATTGGCAAAAACATGTATAAATCCAAAAACACGAACACCGCATCCTCCTACTCGCATCGAGAATGCAATGAAAGAAGCTAAGGTAATGATTGATCCTTCTTCTCCAGCAGAAAATCAATTAAAGGACATTATTCAACAGTTGAGGCGTGTCTTACCTATTAGCATGGAAACCGTAAAATTAGCAGTTAAAATTCCACCTGAATTCACTGGAAAGGCTTATGGTGAAATTAAACGTAGCGCTCAGATTCAAAAGGACGAATGGCAGAATGATGGACATTGGATAGCAGTAGTAAATGTCGCTGCAGGGATTCAGGGTGATTTTATGGAAAAAGTTCAAGGGATGACAAAGGGACGTGCTGAGATCAAAGTCCTAGAAAGAATTAGATTATAACGTATTATCTTAATCATTATGTTTCATATGTTGAAAAGAAGTGACAATAATGAAAATATTAGTGGAAAAAAATCAATTGGTTATCCCTGGAGAAATTTTGGCTCGTGGCTCTGGGATAAAAGCGGGAGGTGGAGTTTTTAGAAGAAAGGTTAATAATCAAACTGAAATTTGTGCTTCATTGATTGGGTTAGCCCAAACTAGAAAAAATCGAATTGGAGTCGTCCCTTTAGAAGGATGTTATATTCCATTAGAAGGGGATATAGTTATAGGCAAAATCACTCGAGTTGGAGTCACATCATGGAATGTGGATATTAGAGGACCTTATGTTGGAACTCTTAGGGTTGGAAATGTAATTGATAGAGATTTTGATAATTTAAGAGATAACATTGATCGAATCCTTCAGCTAGGTGATATTATCAAAGCCCAGATCACTTTTTTTGACCGTACACGTGATCCAGTACTTTCGATGCAAGGACGAGGGCTTCGTAAAATTACCAATGGTAAGCTGATTGAAGTTGATCCCGTTAAAGTTCCAAGAATTATTGGAAAAAAGGGGAGTATGATCCAATTATTGAAAAATATGACTAATACATCTATTACTGTAGGCCAAAATGGTAGAATAATTATAGCAGCTCATGATATCGGTATTGAAAATCTTGTCGAACGAGCGATAAGGAAAATTGAAGCAGAAGCACACACTAGTGGATTAACTGATAGGATTAGAGAGTTCTTAGAGATAGAAAAATTAAAATTGATAGAAAGAAGTGATGAAGATGAATAGCGAAAATTCCTCTCCTCTTTTGCTTGAAGATGGTAGGAGACTAGATGGCCGGGGACTTCTTGAATTAAGACCAATAGAAATACGAACTGGAGTGTTAAGTAGAGCTGATGGAAGTTGTTACTTAAAATGGGGAAATAATAAAATAATTTGTGCAGTGTACGGGCCACGTGAATTACATCCTAAACATTTAGCTCGTCCTGATAGGGCTATTGTGCGTGTAGAATATCGCTTAGCTACATTCAGTGTGGAAGAAAGAAAAAGTCCCGCTCCTCGTCGTAGAGAGTATGAATTGAGTAAAGTTATTTCAGAAAGTATTGATTCTTTATTATTCTTAGAAAAATTTCCTAATGGGACTATAGATGTTTTTATTACCGTTCTTGATGCTGATGGAGGAACAAGATGTGCTGCTTTAACTGCAGCTTCGATTGGGTTGGCTGACGCGGGTATTCCTATGAAAGGTCTCATAACTGGATGCGCTGTAGGCAAAGTCGATGGGAAGATTGTAGTTGATTTATCAGATATTGAAGATAAGGAAGGTGATGGAGATATGCCTGTTGCGATGATCTATAATACAGAAGAACTGACCCTTCTTCAGTGTGATGGAAATTTTTCTCCTGAAGAAGTCAAAGAAAGCCTTAAACTTGTGAAAGAAGCAATGAAAAAGGTATATCAAATTCAAAGAGATGCGCTTTTAGCGAAATATTCCCAAACTGATGAAACTGTTGATGATATATCCGAGGAAGATAGATTCGAAGATGAAGAAGAGGAATAGGTGAAAGAATTGAGATCAGATGAAATAATTGGTACTCTTGAGCGAAAATATTTAGGAGATTTACTTGAAAAAGGAAATAGGACGGATGGCCGAAGCTTTTGGGAGCGACGACCGATTCAACTTATACCAAACGTTATTAAAAAAGCCGAAGGGTCTGCAATGGTGAAATGGGGAGAAACAGTAGTATTAGCAGGAGTGAAAACTCAATTAGGTGCTCCTTTTCCAGATACACCAAATGATGGAGTAATAACTGTGAATATTGAACTTTCACCAATTTCTTCACCAACACATGAAAGTGGTCCTCCAGGTCCAGATGCTATCGAACTTGCTCGTGTCGTTGATCGTGGTATACGAGAAAGCAAAGTTATTCCAATGCAAGATTCTAAGCTATGTGTTATCCCAGGGAGTAAGGTTTGGATTTTATTTGTAGATATCTACATTCTTGATGATGGTGGAAATTTAATAGACGCTTCTTCTCTTGCAGCAATTTCAGCTCTTTCAAATACACGGTTAAGAAAAATTTTGATTGATGACGAAACTGAAGAAGTGACATTATTAGATGAAACTGAACCACTACCTAGAAACGGAAGCGTAGCAAGTTTAACATATGCAAAAATTAATAATTTCATTGTTTACGATCCAAACCTAATTGAAGATCGGGGGAAAAATACTAGGTTTTCTTTGGCAATAACAGATAAAGGAATGGTTTGCTCGATGCAGAAAGGTGAATCCGGAGTCTTCCTTGAAGAGGAAGTTCTGGAAATTCTCAATAAAGCGGCGATTCATGCAAAGGAATTGCATAATATAATTGAACAAAGTTCTCAAACTGAAGGATTCGGGGAAATGTTTCAATTTGAATTTTAGATTTCAAAAAGTAAAAAACTTGCCTTGAAAAACGACGTAGTGATGACAAAATGGGAAGAACGAAAAAAGTTGGATCAACAGGTCGGCTTGGCACTCGGTATGGAGCGACAGTTCGTAAAAGAGTTCGCAAGATAGAAAAAGTCCTGAAAAGCAAGCATACCTGCCCATCTTGTGACTCGTTAAAAGTAAATCGTGTTTCTATTGGGATTTGGGAGTGTTCTTTTTGTGGCTTTCGTTTTACTGGAGGATCTTGGGCCCCAAGAACTCCTGGAGGAAAAATTGCACAGCGAACAGCGAAACGTATGTCAAGTCAATCAGATTCTTGAATTTGATTCAGGACCTTTTTAAATGATTAAACCTCAATTTAAGTTTTGAATAATGATGAATATTGAGAGAACTCCACCAATTGGAGTATTAATAACAACCTCTCGAAATCCAACCCATTTCTTGCGGCGTGCAGCAAAAATTTTATCTTATTCTATTCCGAATTCCCAAAAATTAAACCGTGGAACTTTAAACCTAAAACAACTATATAATTTTTGTTGGAACCAAAAAATACCGCGCCTAATTATTCTTCAAAGAAATAGAAAGGATAAAATAATAAATTTCCAGATCTACTCAATTGAAAAAGAAGTTAAGGCAATTAATGTTGATATACAATTATTTGATTTGATTGAATTACAAAAACACGATGCAAAGACACGAATAATGGTAGACAAAGCAAAGCTGGAATTTTCTAATGAAATCCATCCTCCGATCAAAACAAGATTATTTAAAATTTTCAATCCCATCTTTCATTCTTCAAGACTTAATAATGCTAGAAAGTGGTTAATCGTAAATTTTAAGCCAGAGACATCTGAAATTCTGATTGGAACCGCTATCCAAAAATATTCATCTATTTCTCTTCATTTATACACCCTACGTATAACATTTGGTGACAAATATGAACGAAAAGTTTGAAATTAATTTTACTATTCATTTCAATTCTGCAGAATCTGCAAAAATTACATTCTTATCTTTGTCACCAGAGGTTAAGGATCACCGATTTGAGCGCTCTAAAGTCTCTGTTAAATTAAAAACGAAGAAAATCGTTTTTGACGTTTCAGCACAAGATTTTAATGCAGCTAAAGCTTCGATTAGCTCGATTTTAAGATGGATATCCTCAATTTCGGAAACCCTCGATACTTTATCAAAAAAGAATCTTGAAATTGTCGAATAATTCATAAAAACAAAAAATAAACGAGAAATTCAAGAGGAAATAAAGATGGCATATCGTGAACTCTCTCCTGCCAAACAGGAACAAATACTCCGTTTAAGACAATTAGAACAGACTATTCAGAACCTAAGAATTCAGCTAACGGAGATCAATCGCACCCTTTCCGAGATAGAAATGACAAAAAAGGAGCTTCAAAAGCTAGATCCTGAATCTGAAGTATGGAAAACCGTTGGTTCTGTGATGTTTCCGAAAAAGGTTGATGAGGTTCTAAAAGAATTAAGTGATCGAGCAGAACTGCTCGAATTGAAACAAAAAAGCTTCAGCTCGCAAGAAAAACAAAATGTGAAGCGATTAGAGGAATTACAAGCTCGTTTAAGTGAAGAATTAGGTATCTCACAAGCATCGAATTGATTATTTAGTCCACCTAGACCAGCTGTGTGTTTTTGCGATGGGTATTGAGCTAGACGAAGTAATTGATCAATTGTACACAAAAATTCACCAATTCCTCCAGTCAAAAGTCGGAGAAGATCTAGATCAAGATATAGTTGATATTAATCTTGAATTAACCGCTGAAAATGAGATAATAGTGAATATTGAAATATATTTGGAATTATCTCCATTTTCTAAATTCAATGTTGAAAAAATAGCAAATGAAGCAATTAAGCATGGAATTTCGGCTGCAGATCAGATTTTACCCTCTTTCCTAGTGAAAATTAAACAAAAATGACAAATTCATAATGGTCTTGAGTTTTATCATGTTGTTAGCAGATTGTTGTGAAAACCCATCATTTACTTGCGATCCAAGATCAAAGAAAAAGTATTGTAAAATACATTTCACAGAATTAATTGAAAAAAGGATAAGAAAAACAATTAATCTTTATAAGATGATGAAACGTAATGATCACATCGGTGTAGGATATTCTGGTGGTAAAGATAGCACTATGCTATTGCATATTCTTTCTAAGATGAAAAAACAATATCCCAACTGTGAGATCACTGCTCTTACTATTGATGAAGGAATTAAAGGATACCGCGATGGGTGTTTAAAACTCACTCAAGAAATTGTTAAGAAATATGATATTGATCACATCATTGTATCCTTTAAACAAGTGTATGGTGCCACATTGGATGAAATTGTTGTCGAAAGCAATGAGAAAAATCATAGATTATCCCCCTGTGCCTTATGTGGTATTCTCCGCCGTCGTGCATTAAATTATGCAGCAAGAAAAGTAGATGTTACTATAATAGCAACAGCACATAACTTGGATGATGAAGCACAGTCTATTCTAATGAATATGCTTCGTGGTGATTCAAGGAAGTTCATTCGACACTCTCGTAAACCAATTAATAAGTTTATAGATTTAAAACCTCGTATTCGTCCATTAGTTCGAATTTCAGAACCTGAAATTGCATTATATACCTTTGCTAATAACTTAGAATATCACTCCGTTCCATGTCCCTATTCATCTTCAGCAATGAGAAATGATATCAGAGAATTTCTTTCAGAGATGGAACAAAAACGTCCAAGTACATTAATCAATATAATTAATCTTCATGACTCCTTAAGAAAATATTTTCAGAATATACCAAATTTAGAATCCACTTTTACATGTATAAAGTGTGGAGAAGTTTCTACTCATAAAGTTTGTCCAGTTTGTCAACTTTTAGTAAAATTTGAACCATTAAACCTTTCTGAGTTATGATTCCTTTCAATCCTCTCCAACTGGTAAAAACTTTTGTTCTTCTTCAATCCGTTTAATTACGCGTTGTTTCTTCTTAATCGATTGAACAAGGATTAAACCTTCGATTTCGAGCTTCATTAAAGCTTGATTTAATTCTCGTTCTGAAAATTCACCAATGTCATTTTCTAGAAGGCGAATTAAATCATCTTCTAAGAGTAAACCTTCACGACGTTCAACAATGTTCATTATTGAAAATGTCAGAGGAAATGGCCGCCAATAAGGATATTTTTTTGCCAAAATTCATGTCTCCTTATAATATTGGTAAAGTATGAGGTACATGATCAAAGTGTAAATTACACTGATCTTTAACCTCTGATTTGGACATTCTCACGGCTAAAAGAGGAATTTTATACATTAAAGCCTTTTAATTCTTAATAAAACTTAATTAATGAGTCTTTAGTTTTAACCAGTAAGAACTATTATTCTTCTAATTTATTACTCTGAATACCTCTGATAGTATTTTTTATAATTATTGATTATCATTATAACCTTCTATCTGAATAAGGGAACAGCCTGTTGAGAATCAACAGCTAACCTTCGTCTAAACTGAGACTCTTGTGTTTCAAACCATTTCATCATTTCTGGAGTGCAAGATGAATGAACTTTGGAAAGCGCAGCTTCAAAATGCTTCCATTTTACGATATTGGAGTCTAGGTTTTCTCGAAGTGCAAGCATGCCTGCCTCACGACATATTGCATCAAGGTCAGCACCTACATAAAATTCAGTCTCTTTTGCTAACCTATCAATATCGACGTCTTCTGATAACGGCATATTTGCAGTATGAATTTGTAATATTGCCTTACGACCTTCCTCGTCTGGTGGAGGAATATAAACTACTCTGTCAAATCTTCCTGGACGCAATAGAGCAGGATCAATCATATCAGGCCTATTAGTAGCTGCCAAAACTACTACATCGCGTAATGGTTCTATTCCTGCAAGTTCTGTTAAAAGCTGACTGATAACTCGTTCATTGACTCCAGAAGAATCTCCAGAACCTCTTCGGGTAGCGACTGCATCAATCTCATCGAAAAAAATGAGAGCAGGTGAAGCAGTACGAGCTTTTCTAAAAACTTCCCGAACAGCTTTTTCGCTCTCACCAACCCACTTAGAGAGAAGTTCTGGCCCTTTAACGCTGATAAAATTAATCTTACTTTCGGTGGCTAGAGCTTTTGCTAATAATGTCTTTCCAGTACCAGGTGCTCCGAACAGAAGGACTGCTCGTGGGGGGTTGATTCCTAGCCTTTTGAAACTTTCTTTTCTTTTCAGAGGCCATTCCACAATCTCGATCAACTCCTGCTTAATGTCCTCTATACCTCCAATATTTTCCCACCTGACATTCGGAATTTCTATAAAGACTTCTCTAATAGCAGAAGGATGTATCTCTTTCAAAGCATCTTCAAAATGACGATCCTCAACTTTAAGATTATCAAGAACTGATGGAGGAATTGTATCTTCACTTAAATTAATTTCAGGAAGGATTTCACGAAGTTTTTTCATCGCAGCTTCGCGACCCAAGGCTGCAAGATCTGCTCCGACAAAGCCATGTGTTATAACTGCAAGTTTCTCTCTATCTACGTCTTCTATTCCTGGCATTCTCCTAGTATGAATTTGTAAAATCTCTAGTCTTTCATTTTGATCTGGTACTCCAATTTCAATTTCACGATCAAACCGCCCAGGTCTACGTAAAGCTGGATCAACAGCATTTGGACGATTTGTTGCACCAATGACAATTGTCTCTCCACGACTTTCCAATCCATCCATCAAGGCCAAAATTTGAGCTACTACACGTCTTTCAACTTCACCTGTAACTTCCTC
>JBHLKC010000059.1:0-15223 GCA_048887065.1 Candidatus Hodarchaeota archaeon | reverse complement strand
ACGGAAGAATCGAGTCATGATGAGGAATTGGCGAATTTAGCTGTTCAATTGATAAATTTTTAATGAATTCTTTCATTACTTCACTCATAACCAATCGCCTACAGTATGTACACATTTTCAATAGTATTCAGATTTTTTTATGATAATAAAACTTCCTAAAAAGGCTATAATGATAGTAAATATTATGATCGAAATTGAAAATAACGCTGTATTAAGTGCTAAAGGACCATTATAAGGAGACGGTAATAGAAAATTCGCAATTGCTGATAAATGGTACTGATATGTTAATTCATACAAAAAAACTGGAAAGACTCCAAAAGATATACCACTATATACAAATTGAGGGATAATAAAGAGAAAACTGATTGGAAAGAGAGAAGAAAGGATAGGATTGACTTTTAGAAAATTAAACAGCGAATACCCAAAGAAAGTAATTGCAATAAAACATATGGCTTCAATTCCACTAACAAAAATTAGAATAGAAAGAATTTGGAATGAAGGGATCACTTGTAAAAAAAATATTGAGAAGAATGAGTAGATAAGTATGAAAATAATATTAATAAAAAGTGTGATAACTATAGAAGTCATAACCCTGGAAAAATATGGTATTACTCGGCTTTTAGCTCCTGTTATTAAGAAAACTACAGTAGGATCGTGAAATAAGTAAATACTAAGAGAAATAGTATATAAAGTTAGGATAAATTGAAGAAGGAAAATAAACAGTCTTGTTGTTAATTGGAAAACCACTTTTCTATCACTAGTAATCAAACTACTCACAGATGTTGTAATATAAAGATAAAGAATGAAATTAATGAGTAGTATGATTGGAATAATTGAAAAAAAAAGTACTGGTGAACTAATCCGTTTTAAGTCGAAAAATACTAAATTTTTCACTTTCGAAGTCATATTCAATCTACCTTAATTATTCTAGTAGAAGTGTTCTAGGGTTTAGCTCGTTAATCGTTCTACTTGGATCGGCAAGAAGCACTCCAACTCCAGAAGATACCATTTCACTTATCTTTGTTTTTAGAAAAATCCTTGCTTCGTCATCTAACGATGAAAATGGCTCGTCTAAAATAACAATCTGTGGATTATCCATCAATGTTGCTATTAATGCCACTTTATGGGTCATTCCTTTTGATAGCTTATAAATTGCTTCTTTTTTCCAATTGGTTAAATTTAAATCTTCTAACCAAGTCTCAATCACTTCTCTTAGATTTATTACTTGTGTAATTTTCCCTATTAACATTAAAAATTCATTTATTGTCACACTACTGTATAATGTAGGATTATCAGGGCAATAACCAATTCGATTAGCTAGGTTCGGATTTTTTAATTGTTCAATTTTCCATGAAACCTTTCCTGAAGAGGGATTCATAAGACCAACCGCTATCCGTAAAAGAGTAGACTTTCCTGATCCGTTTCTGCCTAAGATCGATAAAATTTCTCCCCTCTTTAATGAAAATGTAACATTCCTTAGAGCTTCTACTTTTAAACCTGTGAATCTGTTTCCAAAAGTCTTAGAAACATTTTTCATTTCTAAAAGCGTTGTTTATCCTCCTTGAATGAGTCTTTTTGGTTTTCTAACTAGCCAAATAACAAATAAGATAGAGGGTACTATTATAATGATGAATGCAAACGAAATAAACATCAAAAGGGGGGTATAGTCTCTAGGCCCTTTTAGTGGTACATTAGTAGCTGCTAGAGAGACCTGTAATGAGTTTCTTATTTTTTCCCCTAACGCGCTTAATTGTTCGTAATGACTCATAGAATAAACAAGAATTCCTGTTTTACCCTCATAACTAGCGTTAATTTCTATTTTCTTTCCAGTATCGAGGTAGTAATAATCAAATACTATTAATCTTTTATAATTCCACAAAACCTCGCGATTATTTTCAAATTTCGCTTGATAACTCCATATGAAAGCGTCTGAATTATTATACAAGGTGTCTTGTCCGATATATACTGGATTGTAATATTTCTCACCCTCACTGAATTCAGAAAGAATTTCTTGAATTAGCTCTCCTTCGTAAAAAACAATCCTCATTTCTCTAGAATACTTATTTTGTGTAAAATTAGCACTTTGCCTTCCTTTCACCCAGGAAAGATCTACAATAACTTCAAAACTTCCTAAAACGAAACTATGATTTAGATCTACTATAATCTGTATGGTACAGAATCCGTAAATCCCAATTTGGTCCCCATTGGGTAAAATGCGTTCAAAAAATATACTATACTTAATGTAAGTACCTTTACCAATAATTGGTTCTTTTTCAATGAATGCTACATTTTCACTAGAATCACCATCTATTAACAATGGAAGAATTAAGAGAAAGACAATTAATAGTTTGAAGCGAAAATTACATTCTGCCTCTGTCATTCTCTAAGCCAAGCCTGAAAAAAAATGGGGGAATACAGATTAAGTTCCAGCTCATCCTGTACTTAAAACTGTAATTGTCTGATATACAACCATTGCTATTAATTCAATTCCCATTATTATTAACAATACCAAAAAAAGCAGGGTAACCTTAGCTACGGGTGTGAAATGCCCAGCTGGTTCTCTTGCGCTGATTACGCCATAGATACTTGTAAGCGTGAAAATTCCTACAATAATTACTAAGGAGATAGCTATCAAGAATAATAAACCGAAAGGTGCCTGAATCTGATAGATATCATCCATACGATCCATTTGTGATGCATAGAAGATTAATGCAAGTCCTGCAAAGACTCCACCAAGCCAGAAAAGTACTCGAGATAATGCTTTTGGTTGTTCTACTAGCTCCTCAAACTCTACCATTACTAAGACCTCCTAAGTACATATATTCCTCCCGATGTTAAGGCAAAGGCAAATGCTAGAAGTAGGAATATTTCAATATAAAGCACTGATGTTATTAGTGTTAAAATAGAAATGGCTACAAAATCTATTCCGAAAATCGTTGAAGTAGCAAGAATAAAACCCGATATATAATTAAATATTCGAAGAAAGTTATTATCCTCTGCTAATCCTTGAATATAAAAAGCGATCGCGACTAATGCAAAACTTGCTGATGTGAACATACTATAAAGGATTGTATCCAGTTCAACCTCTGTATCCTCTGGTACAATCAATGGCCTCACTATACCTGCAAAAACAAGTAAAACTGCTAATGCTATTAAGCCAAATAACGAAACTTTAGTTCCAGTCTCTTCTTCATTTTTAAGTCCCAATATAACTCACCCTTCAAAGTTCATTTTTCTTTTTTAAAAAAAATGAACGTCAGAGTCCTACGCGATACTCATTTAAATACTTTATTTCTATTCTAGAAATATTTTCAACCATTTTTTAAAAATATTAACGACACCTAAAGGACTTTTATCGGCTGTCTGTAAATAAATACTGTTTAATAAAAAAAGTATAACACTAGAACATCAGATCTGAATATAGTTATCTGAATTTAAAATCGAAGTTAACTAAATTTAATTCTTCAAAGGTAGCTCATGCATATTTATATGCTCCTTTTATGAATGCTAAGGCACCAATTATGAAAAATCCTATTCCGACTATGATTAGCGCAATCAAATCCAAGAAGATTTGATTAAATTCCAAATTAAGGATTAAAATCTTTCGAAATGCCTCACCTGCAGAGAAGAATGGATTTAGATGCCATAATTGGATATCACTGATTAATTTAAATCTTGGTAGGGGAATAAACCCTCCTGTTAAAAAAGAAAGTGGAATTGCAATAAGGCCTGGTAGATAAGTTGCCATTTTTCCCCCTAGGAATGCTGCAATTCCTAAGCTTATACTAAGAAGGGG
The DNA here is from genome assembly GCA_048887065.1 of Candidatus Hodarchaeota archaeon. Taxonomy (GTDB): domain Archaea; phylum Asgardarchaeota; class Heimdallarchaeia; order Hodarchaeales; family Hodarchaeaceae; genus Hodarchaeum. The sequence goes on along the minus strand of JBHLKC010000059.1, from coordinate 11,427 downwards.
CAACACAGCCAAAATACTCACTAAGATAACGAAAAGTGCCTGATAATCTCCTTGAAACGGAAAACCTAGGAAATATATCGTAATAACCACACAAACCATTGTTAGTAGTGTTGAAATGATTTGAGTGAGTGAAAGGCCGAAAAGAAAGGATGAAGAGGGAAAATCACTTAATTTCAATCGGTCAATCGTACCCTGTTCTTGTTCGTAACCAACAATCCCAGAGACTCCTGTGCCTGATGTAATTAACACAAATACTAAGAATGCTGGAACATATATATCAAATTCTGTAAACGTGAGAGTAGAAATAGTTTCATAATCTACAGATAATTTTCCTGGCAGATCAAGTCCTACAAGCCAAAATTGATCTAAAAAGGAATTAAGCATCTCTTCTAATAATGTGGTTGCTTCAGCAAAGCGTGCATAGGAATGATCCCCTATCAACTCTATGGCAGCTTCTGAATAAACATATTCAGTAGCATTCAATAAGAGTTTTCCTTCAGTTACATTTATTCGGTGATTCAATCCAGCAATTAATGTTATTGAGAAATTATCTGGAATGATCACGCATAAGCTGATAAAGCGACTTTGGACTGCTTTACCTGCGTCTTCCAAGTCAGTATAAGGAAAAATTGAAAATCTCCGGTCATCATTTTCAGATAATAGAATGTTTGATTGGTTTATACTCTTAATAAAACAGGTACCAAAACCTTCTTCAAGAGGATCTCCTACAAGATTGTTTTCCGTCAAGTGTTCATAGAATTGTGATCGAATTATAGAGTTAAGATTCGGATCCTGATCCTGATTAATAACACCGATTTTATAATTGTCTCCTGTATCCCCAATAATAACAAACGAACTTTGTTCCCCATAAAGCATTGCAATCCCCACAATAAATAGAATTGGTACGAGAAAAATGATACTCATTCTCTCGACATTTCTTCCAGTCTGTTTTAAGCATTTTATAGTGTAAAGAATAGTTTTATACATATTTTATCAACTTCGTCTTTTAAAGCGTAGATAACTAAAAACAAAGAGAGAAAAAACCAAAAATATTATTGAAAGAAACAGACTAAAGAGGATATCAGGTAATACCAGATTCAACTTGAAATCATATAATAACACTTGACGTAACGCATTTGCTGTATGAGTTAATGGGAGAAGATCCCATAAAAGAAAATCACGTGGATAACCACTTGCAGTTGGAAAAATCCTAGAAAATAGAATTATTTTAGGGACCTCAATGAAAGCCCCACTCATGAACGCGATAAATGGAGCACCAAATCCCAATACGTTTCCAACAACATCTTCATTCGATATAAAAGCAGTGGAAATATATAATAAGGACAAACAGAAAGGAAAGATTGATAATGCAATTAAAAAACCAAGAAAAAGATCTCCTTTGGGATTAAAACCCAATATTAAGCTGGAAAAGAATAGAATTATCGTCTGGCCTAGCATAACAGGGATTTGTATTAATATTGATCCAATGATATAACCTTTTGCAGAGGAGGGAGCCAGACAAATACGATCAAATGTGGTATTATTCGGCCTAAACTCCATACAAAATAACATACTTATTAGTGATGGTTGTATAATTATCCCGAAGGCAATCAAACCTGGTATAGATAACTCGAAAAGAGAATATTTAGGAATACTGACTTTATATTCTTCGTTCATTCGTACATAGATACTGCCTCCTGGACCTTTGAATGCTGTTGTTAAATCTTGATATTCATGTATCACAATCGAGATCAATGATTTTGCCACTTTAAAGTTTAAATAGCTCTCATCTCCTATGACACGAATTGTATCATTAATATTTGTTGGTAGATCGGGAGCTGCAGGAAATTGATTTTGAATCATATCATGAAGGTAGATTCCAAAGGTATTATGCCAATATCTGTTCAAGATTGAAAGAGTTGTGTTCGAAAAATTGGGATTAAGGACAAGTAGAACATCTAAATCTCGTTTGAACAACTTATCATTTGCTTCGGATTCTTCTTCAAACTGGGTTACAGCAAATATGTGTGGAGCATCGGTTACGTTACTATATGTTAAATCTGTTAGAATATCAATAAATTCACTTCCGAATCCTTTATCAAGAACATCAGTAGCGTGATATTGAGTAAAAGAATCATTTCCCATTATCGTTTCATTCTGAAAAAGAAGTTTGATGTCATTAGATATTCCGGCATCATGATTAATTATACCCAGCAAAAAGGTTTGAGACTCTCCCACTCCCGAAGCTGAGAATCCAATCCAATATAATCCAATAAAGAACAATGGAAATAATATTAAATAGGGTACAGTCCATTTGCTCCTTATCAACTGGATTCCCATCCGTTCTGCAATTCCAAATATTTGTCTTAATGACATTTATCTACTCCTCAATCTCGCAGAGCTCGGCCAGTTAAGTTAATGAAAACGTCTTCAAGTGAAGTGCTTCTGATAGCCATGTTTTCAATCTCCCATCCTTGAGACTCTATAAAATTCAAGATTCGACTTAAACGAGATACCACATCAAGTGCTCTAATGATAATAGAGTCTGTTGAAATATAAGCATCTTCAATCCCTTCAAACGTTTTTAACGCTTGAACTAAGCTATCTAGACCATCTCTCTTATTTAATGAAAACTCTACCAAATCTCCCTCACCGATAGAAGACTTTAACTTCTTAGGGCTATCTAAAACTAAGATCTTTCCATGGTCGATAATTGCAACACGATCACTTAGCCTATCTGCTTCCTCCATAAAGTGGGTTGTTAGTATTACAGTCTTCCCTTGTTTTGGCAAGTTTTTAATAACTTCCCAGACCGCGACCCGTGATTGGGGGTCTAATCCTGGAGTCGGTTCATCACAAAGTATGATCTTTGGATCATGAACTAGACCTAATATTAAATTTAATCTTCTTTGCAATCCTCCTGATAATGTTCTGGTTAGATGGTTACGCTTTTCATCAAGTCCAACAATTGAGATTAAATAATCAATTCGTTCTGTTGCTTCTTCTTTTGGAATATCGTAAATTTTTGCTAAAAACCTTAGATTTTCTTCAACTGTTAAGTCATCATAGAAGGTCAAGGATTGAGGAATAATTCCAAGCATTTGTTTAAGTTCGTTCCCATTCTTCTGAGGATCTTGTCCCATAATTGTTATTGTCCCTGCATCAGGTTTCAAAAGTCCAAGAATCATACGTAAGCTAGTTGTTTTACCAGCTCCATTCGGTCCTAGAAATCCAAAGATCTCATTTTCTCGAATATCTAATGATATTCCGTCAACAGCCTTTACAAGCTTTTTTCCTTTCCCAAAATGCTTTTTGAGGTCTCTTACTTCAATAATATTTGACAGGATGGTCATTCTCCTTCAGTAAACAATAAATCTGAGAATTTTTCGGTAAAGTAACTTAATGCATATTCAAGCATCTGTACATATACCTTGTAACCTACAATTTGTTCTTCTGTGATTTTTTTCAAAGTTGAATCTGTATCCTTACATTCATCCAAAAGCAGTTGCAAATCGTTAATACACATATTAGTTTTTTCAATGAAACCCTCAAAGATTTTTGTGATCATTTCTGTTCCCGAGGTAGCTTTATAGGTATAACCAGTTTTATGCGTGCCTTCTTTCAAAACAGTACCGTATTTTTCATTGATTTTAATTGCTCTATTAATCGAAGATACCGATGTTGGATATTTCTTATCTGGAAACAGCTCTGTTAATCTTTTTGAAATAGTTTTTTGGGTCCATTGACGACCATTTGGATTTTGTGGCTCTAAAAGAAATAAAGTATCTATCCAGCCGCAAAGTCCAGGAATACCGTATTCTTCATAGTATTTAGCAAATATATCGAAAATTCTCTTTCGCAAAGGACTGATCATAGTAAAATCTTCAATAAAAAGGAAGATATGGGCGTCTTATAAGGATTTCCATTTTATGAAATTCTGGATTTCAAAAATTTGAGACAAATAATATTACTCTCAAACTATAAATCTAGATTATTTCGAAAAAAGAAGATGTACTCTTAACTATTTTAGATGAAATTTAATCATCGTGCAAAAAAATGATTATTCGTAATATTTCGTCAGAACAGGATAGAATAGAATACAAACGTGCTTATGATGTTGCATTAGGTGCGAACTATGGAGAAGGTTATTTTCCTGACGAAGATCACCCAAAACAAAACATTTTTGGAGTATTTGAGAATGAAAAACTAGTCTCTGCATCTTATATTTTTGATTATGAGGTTAAAATACGAAATAACATTTTTAGGATGGGAGGCTTCGAGGGTGTTCTTACAGTACCAGGATATAGAGGAAAAGGTTATTCAACACAACTCTTTCAACATTTATATAAGACCTTAAATGAGAGGGGGCAATTTATAGCTGTTTTGTTTCCCATTTATCATGCCCTTTATAAAAAACGGGGTTTTGGATTAGCTGACGAACATATTTTTCATCAATTTAAGTTAAGAAATGTTAAACCTTTAAAATTTCCTAATCGTACCTGGAAAATGGTTGAAAAGCTTAATGACGAAATTAAATTTATTTATGACGAAGCTAGTAAACATTTTAACTATATTGCCAAAAGATATGACTCCCAATGGAAATTAAAAGAAAAGCAATTAGATTTCAAATTTATCTGTTACGATGAAGATAATAGTCCTGTTGGTTACTGTTTTTTAAAATTCTTGAAAACCCATTATTTATTCAAGGACCCCTCAAAAACACTCCACATTCCTGAAGCATTTTGGTTAGATAATAAGACAAAACACTCGTTTTTTCAAGATTTTCTATTATCTTTCATGGATCAACGAGAATACGGATCAATAGTCCTTCCATTTGGTGAAAACCTTATTGAACTATTTACGGATGATATAATTGAAACTAGGACAATTAAACCTAGTTCTCGCCTCCGTATTATTAACGTTAAAGAATGTTTATCAAAATTGAACTATCCCGTTCAAACTTTCAGATTAACAATACGAATCCATGACAAACACTGTGACTGGAATAATAAGACTTTTGTTTTGGAATCAAAAAATGGAGAAACTACAGTAAATGAAGATTCCTCCCTTCAAAAAGTCGATCTTGATCTTGATATCGCAGCATTAGCCCAGCTTTTCGTTGGAAGTAGATCTATCTCAGAATTAAGTGAGTTTCGAGACACGAAGGTAAAAACGGAATCATTGACCTTAATTGATAAATTATTTCCCAAACAGATCAATTTCTTCAGAGACTTCTTCTAAATGATACATCAATAATCATGTAAGCTCATCAGGCAATTCAAAAGTTCCATCTTTTTTTTGTGGAAAATCAATTACATTAACTATAGCATCCATGTTTAATTCTCCATAAATATGAGGATATTTTTCGTTTTGTCCTTCATATCGGACTTCTGACTTAACTTTATCTTCCTGAATACAAAGCAATACAAGATTACGTTGCCCTAAATAGAGATTATTAGCTACTCGTATTAGTTGATTAAGAGAAGAACAATGAATAAACCGTTCGGTAGTCAATGTTTCTGTTAAGAAACCCCCTGTCTCTTTATATTTACTCCATTGGCTTTGTGTTGTAATATGAAATATCAAGTACAAGCCCTCGTTTTCATTTTCTTTCAATTTTTTACTGATTATCCTCTTTATTCATTATCATCTTCTTGGGACTTATGCAGGGTATCTCTGAGAGATATGTACCTTAGTGTCATCATTTAAAGGAAACTCTAATTTAAATCGTGCTACTGAATTCATGCAGGGAGGGCCCTTTACAACATCAAAATATATTTGAGGATGCTTTTCCATATGAATGGTTACCACATAGCTATAAACAGTTGTATATCCTACATCTATGACTGTATTCTGTCCATGACGACATATTGAGGCTTCTTCTTGGTGAAACTTAAGTAATGAGAAAATTTCATTGACACTCGAAGCGTTTTTCAGCATCTTCTCAGCATTTTTATACCGTACTTCACTGTTTTTAATGTCACGAGGTCCTTTATTCTGATCAGAGCTTAGGATCTCTTCTGCAGATCTTAGAATAAGATGATGATTAGTTCTAACCACATAGTCACTGGACTGAGCTATGGCTAGATCTGAGGATTTCAGCTCAATACCTGCAAGCTGTTTAGGAGCAGCTATCACCATATTACACCATTGATAGTTTTGTGCTCCCTGAATTTCTTTTTTACAGATCTTAATTGCTTCTTCGATAGTCCTCGCTTCCAAAACGATACGTTCGGTGAGAATATCATAAGGCGGATCTGAGGTGGATAATACATTAGAGTTAACTACTGCGAGGCCGTATTGATTGACTCCTATACTGAAACCTGCTACCTTTTGAGTACCTAAATCTACCCCTCGTACACCAAATGCATGAGTATGTTCCAAAGAAATTGTATCACTATGGTCAGGTGTTTTAAAATCTTTATTCTTAAAGATAATAACGATGTGTCCATTATTTAAGATTTTTGCGCCTGTAGTACAACCCATTAACTCATCTCTTCCAATATCATCTATTTTTTCATTTGAGTAATTAAAGAAATGGAGGAGTTGATGGATCATTAATCCTTTTTAATAGATATAGTGCATTATAAGAAAAAGAAGTAATGGTATCTTTAAAATCAATAATTTCATAACAAAGAATCCTTTCTTTACGTAAAGAGACGATGAAATATGTTGACAAGCTGGGTTAAACTTGATGAAGAGGACTTTATAAAAGAAGACTTATGGCTCAAAATCCTAAAGCGAACATACCAATTACCTAATGGCCAATTGGATGATTTTTACGTTAAACAAGAGGGGCCAGCGACATGCATCTTGGCACTGACTGCAGAGCAAAAAGTTGTATTAGTGAAACAATATCGTCCAGGTCCAGATGAAATACTACTAGAGCTGCCTGGGGGTTGTATAAACGAAGAAGAATTACCTGAAACAGCTGCTCGTCGAGAATTTTTAGAAGAAACTGGTTATAGCGGTGATTTCCAGTTTATTGGTACTTCATTAGATTGTGCTTATTCAACTATGATCCGATACAACTTTGTAGCCACCCAATGCTATAAAGTTCGAGATAAGCAACTAGATGATACTGAATTTGTTAAAGTTGTTGAAATGCCTTTAGAAGATTTTCGAAATCACCTTAGAAGCGGTAAACTAACAGACGTTGAGACAGGTTACTTGGGTTTAGATTTCTTAGGATTATTATGACAACATATCCAAATTAGTATCTAATACAAGTACGATCGAAACCTAAGATACTAAATTTCATTAAATCGATCGTAAACCTTTTATTCCTTAAATTAACGATTGTTAAGTAGAACCAGAATGACCAATATTACAATCGACCATATAGCTTTTAGTGTCTTCTTCGTTTGCATTATTACTTATGCTTTTATTACTGTTTATGGCTTTCGACATCCTTCAAAATCAAAAAGGGGATCATTGAATATCGTATATCAGAAATGGGTCGATGAGAGAATTGAAGATTCTTCTCTGGTAGCTATTCAAGCGATGCGAAATTTGATTATGGCAAACTCAGTATTCATTTCCGCATTATTAGTATTATTGGGATTACTATTGGGTTTTTACTCGGTCATTTTTTCTGACCAAGTTTTTTTCCTTCCAACTATTCCAATAGGGTTAGTACAGGTTACATTACTTACTTTGGTTATAATTTTTTGTATATTCAATTTTGTTTTATCAATTCGGATGCTGGTAAGATTCACTTTACTTATTGGAGTTAAACCTAACAAGATCAATATATGTGGGCATGATGGGTTAGATTTCACAAAAAACACTTTACTAAGTGGGCAGACTCATTGGACGATTGGGCTTAGGGGTTTGTTCTACCTAATTATAATCCTAGCTTGGCTTATTCATCCTCTACTGTTTTCAATAGGATCAATTGGAGTTACAAGCTACCTAATCTTCTTTGAAGATCAATTCAATGTTTTGGATTAAAGACCTACAGCAAAACCAATATCAATATTTATCTTCTATTAATTTATGTCTAATGAGTCTGGGAACAAAGCAAGATCTAGCAAGTGCACAAAGTGAATCTAGATAAGTCTCCCCATACAATGATTGGGATGTTTAACTCCGTAGCATATCATTATGACGTCATAAATGATGTAATGACTGCGTTTAGTCATAGACGCACTAAAAAAGTCGCAGCACGGTTTTCTATATTTAAAGCAGGGCAAAAAGCTTTAGATCTTGCGACTGGTACAGGAAGCTTAGCCTTTCAATTACTTAAAGAAGCTCAAGGGACTGTTGTTGGAATTGATATATCTGATAAAATGCTTTGGATAGCTTCGGCTAGATCGCGAAGATTAGGTATGAATCGAAATACTGCATTTTATCGCGTGGATATCAATAATCTACCATTCTTAGATGAAGTTTTTGACGTTTGTACTATTGGGTATGGAATTCGTAATGTTCAGAACCCCTTGAGTGCAATGAAAGAAATACTACGAGTTACAAAAAACAATGGACGTTTTATAATCATCGAAGCCACTCCCCCAAGTAACTATTATATTAGATTTCTTACACTATTTCATTTCCGAAAATTAGCCCCACTTATTGCAAAATTTTTTTTCTCTAATGTTCAAGCTTACAATTATTTAGCAGAAAGTATCTCTCAGTTTCCTAAAGCGTCTGAATTCGCAGAAATTGTTAAACGAGTAGGATGGAAAAAAGTTTATTACTACCCAATGTATCTTGGAGCAGTAACAATATTTTTAGCTGTTAAATAATGAGTATACTGAGGCGAATACTTTAATTAAATTAACAAAAGAAGAGTTTGCCTTACTAATATTCTAAGTGGGTATTATTCAATATGTATAATTTTCGAGGCCTTCATAATATACTCTTCTAACTGAATACGTGCTAATCGTTCTTTTAAAGGAGCATTGTTTTGGATTAAGACCTCCCATGTATCGAGCTGAGCTACTAGGAGAGTTTTCTCTTCAGAAACCTTTTCACCTAGCTTTCTAAGGTTTTTCTCATCTGCAGCGGCCTTTGCTCGATTTAGAAGATCCATCGCATCCGTAAGGTTCCCTTCAACTAAAGTGAATTTTGCTTGGAGGATTAGAGTATTAACGAGTAAGGGAATAGAATGTTGTCGTAGAGCTGATGAAGCAAGATTGTCTAGAAGACCCTTGATTTCCTGAAAAATTTCAGATTCCTCCGTGATTTCATCTGAGGATGACTTTAGTTCAAAGAGGAGGAGTTCACAGAGGTTTAAGGTAGCTGATTTCTTTGAATCAGCTAAGTAATTCAGTAATCCGTATTTTGAATTTGGATCGTCAATTACTTCTTGAAATAACTGTTGTGCTTTGGCTTTATCAGCGATTCGATAAGAAGTTTTCAATATCAGGGCTTCAGATAGCTTATACCACTTGTTAAGAACCCGTTTATCTTTTTCTGTTTCAAAGTACTGATGAAACCGTTCAAAATACTGTTTCGCTTCATTAATGTCCTTATTGTCAAGCATTACCGCGATGATCTCATGATAAGCTAATCCTTCGGTATCTTGACCAAAACGTAATCTTTTTTCTTCTAAAAAGTTTAAGCATCTCTTGTAATAATCTAAAGCGAGGTCATTGTCCCCTTTCGAGCGATAAACGCGACCAAGATGAAGGAGTGTTTGACAAAAATAGAATTCATTTCCTATTTCCTCGAATAGAGAAAGGGCTTTTTGACAGTAATCAAGTGCTAGATCCAACTCGCCTTTAAGGTGATAAAGGTTACCAGCATCTGTTAAGTTCCAACCATACCACATACTATCCCCAGTTTCATCAAATAGTGCCATGCTTCCTTCATAATACTCTAAGGCCTTGTTAAAGTTTCCTTTTGAATACTGGTAGAGATCTCCTAATAAATGGAAGCATCTAACAATTCCATCCTTGTCACCCAGCCTCTCACTGATAGCAACACTCTTTTGATAGGTATCAAGGGCACTAGCAACCTCATTACTTTTATCTTGATAGAATAAACCAATTTGAAAGAGAAGCCTTGCAACTCGAACAGTCGGTGGGAGCTCATTAGCTAGTTGTAAGCTTCTCTGGATATATGTAGCGGCGTTTTCTAGCTCTCCTTTGCAATGATAAGTAACAGCGAGTCCCCCGAGGATTTCTGCGTATTGCTCTCTGTCTCCAAGTTCTTCGCTGAGTCTTAAGCAATCGTGATAAATCCCTAATAGAAGTTCGTATTCATTTCTAAAATAGTGGATATTAGCCTGTTCCGTCAGTACTTCAATAACACCCTTTAGATTACCCTCTTTCTTATGTAATGTGATACTTTCTTGAAAGCTTTCTTCTGCATGACCAAATTCTTGCATAGAAACGTATATATGGCCTTTAATTTTCTTTATAACAGCTGCTCGTTTTGCTATTTCCAGTGGTTCTATTTTTAAAATGTTTTTAAGAAGCTGCTCCCCCTGTTCAAGTAGTTGAAGATATTCAGATAGGTTCTTTATTGAAAAATATACACCCAATCGTCCAGTCTGACACGATGCCTCAGATAATGCAATGATAGCGTCAACCTGTAATAACAGATTTCTTGGGATTTGATCCCGAATTACTGTTAATGTCTCCTTTGCTAATTCCAATCCTTTTTGGCCTAGCCCTGATTTTACCAGAATTTGACTCTTAAGGAGCTTGATTGAGAGATAATCTTCCAAAACAAGGTCACTATTAGTTTCTAAGTTATCAATGATCACTAATGCTTCGTTAAACTTGTTTTGATCAATCAAATACAAAATTATTTGTTTATTTTTCATTTGGTTTACTCAACCAGAATGAGGATTTTAGCTACCTTCAAGAATTAAAAATATTACTACGGATGAAGCAAAGAGATGTGTGAAATCATTAACCCATTTTTCTCCTTATTTTCTTTATGTAACCCCTTGTCTTGATTTTCTCTTCTTATTCACAAGCCTTATGGTCTTTTCCGACACGGGCTAACTTTAATGCTTCATTTAGATAATTTTTAAGTCGTGCTTGTTCTAGTCGCTCTTTGAATGGTGCATTATTTTTTATCAATCTTTGCCATGCATCATATTGGTCTTCAAGGTTTCCCCTTTCTGTAGAAACCTTTGTGGCTATATAGAATCCTAAATTTTTATCCTCAGCAGTTGATTTAGCCTGCTCTAATAATTCCTCTGCATCACTGAGGTCACCCTCTACCATGGCTAATTTGGCTTGCAGAATCAATGCATCAATAGCTAAAAGGGGTGAGGATTGCTTATGAGCTAGTGTGGTGAGTTTTTTAGCTAGAGATTTGGCTTCTAACATCACTGAGACCTCTCCATAGGCTTTAAGCTCATCTAATAATGATTCACAAAGATTATACATAGCAGCAACTGTTATCCGATGGTCAACAATTTCTTCTTCAGCAATTTGTTGGAAAATGTCCTGAACAAGAGCTTTATCT
>JBHLKC010000058.1:12852-15469 GCA_048887065.1 Candidatus Hodarchaeota archaeon | reverse complement strand
AAAAGAGTATAAGCAACCTCTCTATCTTGACGATGTACATCCCCATCAAGCCTCATTGATATTTCTTTGATAATATTCCCAGTCAATACTAGTTTCTGACTCAAGAGGATATTCTCAATCGATCCTAGTTCATCTAATAGAATATCTAATTTTTTAATTACATCAGTCTGTTCTGTAGGATTAAAATCTTTTTCATTCAAAACTCGGGATAGACTCAATGTTAAATCTTTACTCAAGTTATCAACATGATTAAGCTCTAGAGTGTCTTGAACATCTGATTTTCCAAAATCTATATCAAAAACATCAAAGTCGAAAGAATGTTGACTTAAAGTTATTCTAACAGATAGATTCTTAGCAATATAATAAAGTTTCCGAGCTGGTCCTCTTTCACCTTCAACAGTTCTTTTTATAATCCAACCTTTTTCTAACAGACATTCCAAATGACGCTGTAAGGATTGCTGAGATCTATTTAGCTCCTGTGATAGCTGAAAGAGATACTTTGGTTCACGAGCGATGGATCGTAAGATTTCTCGGCGTGTGGTATTTCCTACTAGCGAAAAAAACTCTTCTTCATTCACAGGAAACTGATCTCCTTTTTACATTTCTTTTTATGGTTTGAGAGGCAGAAATTACTAATGAATTATATAGCTTACTAGTGGTAATGTTGACTAGTGAGCTTCAAAGCTTATTACAATAAAAGAGATTTACAATAATGTTACAAGTTATTATTCTTCTTCATCCTCGCTAGATTCTAAATCTAGGAAATCGGGGTTTTGTGTCATCATAATCCGCATTTCCTCAATGGAAAGCGTTTTCTTTTTCTTATGACTTAATTTTTCTTGAATCTTTGCACTTTGGACTTCAAGCATTTCAGCTGTTGCCCGATCTCGTTCAATTTGAACTTTTTCCTTTTGTAAACGGCTCTGTTCTTTGAAGATACTCGATTTTTCACGAAGAGCTTTATTTAGGGCACGAAATTCATCTCTAAGGACTTTTATTTCTTCAGCTCGTTCTAAGAACTCTTTGTGACAGCGATCAGCCTCATCTTTAGCTCTTTTACCAGCTTCATATAACTCTGTTAATTGTTGGTGTGATTTCTGACTGTTTTCCACTAGTTCTTGGAAATCCTTCCAACTGTGGTCAAGAAACCCTCGTAGATTATTTATTTCACGATTTAACTCTTTACGGGCTTTCAACTTCTCTGTTGATACGGATATTTCACCTAATTGTTCCATTAAGCTGTTTACTTGCTCAGTTAATTGACGCTCTTCCGCAACTCCCATTGAAGGTGTTGTTTGAATTCTCCAATCTAAACTATCAATTCTCTTTCGAATACTTTGAGATTGCTTCATGTCCTTCTCTGTGATATCCAAGGATTTAATCTCTTCTTGCAAAGATTTTGCTTTTTCAATCAATTCTTTCATTTCTTCTAAAACACTTCGTCGGACAGCTTTTAATTCTTGAATAGCTCTATTATTTTTGTCCCTTAGATCCTTGAGTTCCCGCACCTGGGTAAAATTTTCTGAGGCTACATTATTTAGTTCGTCTCTTTCTATTCGGCATTGATTTCGTTCACGCTCTACTTCACGAAGACGAGTAAGTAGCTGAGTTTTTCGATTACGAAGCTGTATTATTTCATCTTTTAGAATCTTAAGATCTTGGACTTCAAAGGCCTTTGCCATATATATTACACCTTTCAGAATTAAATAACTGACACTAGGCGTAGATATTAAAATTTCATAAGAAAAACAAAATTTACCGTAAAAAGGGAAAAAAAAACTAAATATAAATTTGCTTCTAGAATCGATTTAGAATTATTAATCAATAGTACCAGTCTATGAAATACTTTAAACTAATAGAGATACATTTAATTGCCCTAGATTCTGAACGAAAAGTGAAAATCCTTTAATTTTACGTACTAATTGTAGTAAGATTCATGAAAGTCACTTGAATCTTCCTTAAATGACTGAAGAATGACAGATAAAGCGCGAGCTGTAATTTTTGATCTAGATGGAACCCTGATCGATTCAATGGGAGGCTTTTTTGATATGGTTATTGACGGACTAAATCGAAAAGGTGTGAAAACCACTGATAAAATTATTAATAGGATTGGAGCTGAATTAATAGAAGATTACTGGTTTAAGGCGCCAAAACAAGGAATTGGGTTAATTTTTGAACTATTTTGGAAAATTGGGAGAATAGCAGGTCTCTCAAGATTTAAAGCATTGTTTTTTACCCTTGAGAGTGTAAATAACGCCCGAAAAATATATTATTCAGCACCGCTATTTCCAAACGTGATAGAATCATTAACGGCGCTACAATCAGCAGGTTTTCAATTAGGAGTTTACACGCTTACTTCAAGAAAACAATTATTGAAAATCTTATTAAAGTATGATTTGACAAAATTTTTCAATCCAGAAGGATTAATATCAAGAAGTGATGTGAAAAAAATCAAACCAGATCCAGAGGGACTATTACTCGCTCTCAAAGGATGTTCCGTGAGTCCTTCAAATGGAACCTTTCTGGGAGACATGCCAGTTGATATTATTACTGGGACAAGAGCAGGCGTAACAACAATTGCGTTAACAACAGGATTAGTTGGAAGAGAAATGTTCCA
>JBHLKC010000058.1:0-12752 GCA_048887065.1 Candidatus Hodarchaeota archaeon | reverse complement strand
GATATTATTACTGGGACAAGAGCAGGCGTAACAACAATTGCGTTAACAACAGGATTAGTTGGAAGAGAAATGTTCCAGCAGCATTCCCAACCTGTCATGATTTTCGAATCAATTAAACACGCTTCAAAATGGATTCTACAAACACAGCTTTCAGATGATCGGAGCCATGAATGATAGAAATTTCCACTTGAAAATTTATCTATGGTCTATAAAGAATTAGTTAAATGATGAATAAAGCAATGAGGTAAAAGATTGCATTTCATTATAGGAGAGCTTATTTCTTTTTGTCTGAAATCTCTCTCATTTCAACCAAATCATCAATTTCCTCAAGTCCTGTATTAATTAAATTTTCGAGCTCCTGAATTTTTCCTTTTAAATACTCGATTGTCTTTTTATTATCTTTTTGTGCTAACTCCTCTCCACAAGTTGTACATATAAATCCAAGTTCAAAGGCATCAGAAAAAGTAACTGGAGTATGGCCTCCATTACAAACATACAACAAATTTCTTTGTTCATAATCGAGACGCTGTTTTAATCTCTTAATGCTATGTTTTCTTCGACTAATGATTAGATCACGTACTCTCTCAAATATTGGTGACCAATAATATACAAAATAACCAGTCTCTTTATCCCTCACACGCCGATAGCGCGCTAAAGATCGCTCGTTCAGACGGTACAACGATTTCCTAACTTCTTTCAGTGCTATTCGTGTTGGTTCTTGATTTTTATCTGAAGCTGGTTCGGTTTGTTCCAAGATTTCATTCAATATATTTACTATCTCTTCATCAATAATTTCTCTATGCTCAAGTAACACATTTAGGACTTTTACCGTTGTTTCATCAGTTAATTTGTAAATTATATCATCAAGCTGAGAAAATGACATCGGTAGCATCTTCTATAAGTAATTTAATGCTAGAATTTATTTTATTACTCACTGTAATACAATCATAGACCGAAGACACACCAAGTAATAGCTATATTAAAAATTCTCTAATTCTTTTAGCGCAGCCATTATCGATTGTGATTCAGGTTTCTTTATTTTTACAGCTGAAGGCTCAGAAAGTTTATCCATAAGAGTAGCTAATGTTTCAGAGGATTCCTTCATTCTAACCCGAATTAATCCTAATTGTGCGTCAGATTCAGCCACAACAACTAACACCCCTCTATCACCACTTTGAGCAGTCAGAATCTTTCCATCTGTAAATTCTGCGAGCATTATTCCGAGTTCACCTAGGGTTAATGCAGTTCCTTGTTCAGCAGCTCCGCAAAATACGGCTGAAGCTATTGCCCCAATACTTTCAAGGTCAAAAGCTCCCATTGTTTCCGATACTAGAAGTCTAGATGATCTAGCAATAGTTAAACCTGTTCTATCACCCAATAAAGTAACTTTAATTGAGGTATCACTCTTTAAAAGACGTGTTAGCTCGCGGTGTATTTCGTCTCGTTGTTGCATACAGTCTTCACCTATTTCCGCATGACTTTCTAGTCACTCTTCCACTTACAATCACTTTTTAATATATATCATATAAATTCTTTTTCTTTTATTCGTCAAAAAATATCTTCAATCTAGAGGTTAAATCTAGATCCTAAGGTTTAGAGTACAATTATTACAATAACAAGGGCAATGACTGATCCTGCTAGTAATGCTAGCAACGTTCTGTTCTGGGTTAACTTTCTTGAGATCTTTCCCAAAGTAGATTGAACTTTTATTAGTTTCGAATCAACCTCAGTGATTTTTTCATCTATTCGATCTATTTTAACACCTTGTTGATCGAGTCGTTGTGCTAAAGTAGCTAAATTTTGAGATATCTGATTCATTTGAGCATTCATTTGATCCATGGATGTCAAAAAGGAATTTTCTAATATTTGAAGCCGTTCTTCTAAAGTACCGACGTTCTTTGTTGAAATTGCTTCACCAGGATAAGCTAATTCATAGATTCGATTGCCAAATTCTGCATTTTTAGCTGGAGTTGCTCTTATATCCATTGTCTCAATGGATTCACTTATATTAGCTAAAGTTCCTCTTAGTAACTTCATTTTTCGCTTTGCTTCTTGCATTTCCGTGATTTTTTCATTTTGTAATCGTACATGTGAAGGTTGTATAATTTTAGGCATAGATGAAAGAATTTTTGTTCCGAGGGATCGTTTCTGAACAACTTGGCTAGTGAACCCTTGGGAGATATCATCTGTCATTGTCTCCATGGATTCTAGTACAGATTCCAAATCCTCGATGAAGTTTTTGATAAGTTCTTTTTCTGTTGGTTCTGTGGGCTTTTTAAACCATTTTCCTAACCGTTTCGTGATGACAGACATTAATATTTCTCCAATTTTCTGTTTTCGCTCTTTTTGATAGGGGTAAGCATATATCAAACTATTAAGATGGAATAATTAGCCTATATATTAAATCCCATCACATTCACAAGATCTATAACTATAAATTACTATTCTGTTCATAATTCTAAACGAGGAAATAGAGCAGTCATACTCAAAGTTCTATAACTTCGTGTTTTAGTAGTTAAATTCTTTCTTTTAAATTCTTCTAATTATTGGAGTACTCTATCTATTAAGGATTATTGATAAGGTTTATTGAATACTCAATCTTCTTTCTTTGGAAGCATTATCCTTCTTAAAACCTCAACCATTTGAATAAATTATAAATCATTGATAATTTTTCGAACAACTCTTTTTGAAGAAAATAGAAAATAAAATTTCATTTAATTAACTAGTCTTCCTCTTTCTACTACCAAATTTCCATTTTTAAACACTTTTTCTGCCAAATTTATTCCATAATTGTAAGAGAAGAATTTATGATTCGGAGTATCGAAAATGATTATATCTGCTTTCTTTCCCACTTCTAAGGATCCAATTTCATGAGCTCGATTTATTGAATGGGCTGCATTAATTGTTGCAGCAGTAAGAGCCTCGGCTGCAGTCATCTTCATCCGAAGAACTGCTAGTGTCATCATCATCTGCATTGATTCACAAAGATTTGCTGCGCTCACATCAGTAGCTAAAGCTACTGGTAATCCTTTATTAATAATCTTTCTTGCGTTTGCATAAGTACCGACGTAACAGAACGGAGAAGTTGGAAGAAATACTATTACAGTACCTTGATCTCTTAAGGCTTCGACTTCTTCTATTGGAGTAAAAATAAGATGGTCAGCTGATACGACGTTTCCTAATTCTGCTACTAATTTAGCACCCCCGCTATGAACCAACCAGTCACAGTGGTTTCTTAACTTCATCCCATGCTTTCTTCCAGCTTCTAAAATTCGTCTTGTTTGTTCTACATTAAAATATCCTTTTTCACAGAAAACATCTGCATATTCTGCTAAATTTCTCCTGGCAATCTCTGGAATCCACTTTTCTACAATTTCGTTGGTTAATTCATCGACTTTCGTTTCATATTCAGGGGGAATCCCTTGTGCACAGAACGTAGGAATTAGATCGATTGGATGAGTTTCATCAAGTTTTTTTATTATTTCTAATTGTCTAAGTTCGCCTTGGAAAGTCATTTCATATCCGCTTTTTGCCTCAATTGTTGTAGTACCATGAATAAGCATTTTGTCTAGTATCTTTGATGTAATCCTTAGTTGATCTTCAGTATTGGTTTCAGCTGTTTTTTTAAGAGTTAACGGCATTCCGCCTCCTTGAGACTTAATTTCCAAATATGTAACACCCTTTACAGCCATTTTTTCGAGCTCTCCTTCTCTTGTCCCAGCGAATACTAGGTGTACATGAGGATCGATTAATCCTGGAGTTACTAGTTTTCCAGACGCATTTATAACTTCGAAACCTTTCTCAAGCTTGTTAAGAATTTCATTCGTTGATCCAACAGCAATAATCCTTCCATCTTTTACTGCAACAGCTCCATCATGAATAATACCTAGATCATTCATTTCATCTTTAACTTTAGGTTTTTCACTCGATCCTGTTAAAGTTACTAATTCATTTGCATTGATTATTACAAAATAATGATTGGTTTTCATTAAAACTCCTCAGTTTTCTTGTAAAAAAGTTTCAGACATCCAAATACCTCTTTCTCTCCCATTCATGAACGAAAACACTGAAATCGATCCACTCTTGTTCTTTGATAGCTAGATACTTTTCATAGAATGATGTCCCTAAAGTATTTTTGAAATATGAATTTTTAGAGAGCTCTTTTAAGGCATCTCCTAAATTCCCGGGAAGTACTTCGATACCCATCTTGATTCGTTCTTGCCTATTCATTTCATAAATGTTCTCTTCAATTGGAGGAGGAGGTTCGATTTTCCTTCGGATACCATCTAATCCAGCTGCAAATAATGCAGCATAAGCGAGATAAAAATTACATGAACCGTCTGTGGGTCTATATTCAAGCCTAGATGCTTCTTTTTTCCCAGGAGGAATCCTAATAAGAGTTGATCGATTGTAGTTAGCCCATGAAATATAAACTGGTGCTTCCCAACCAGGGACAAGTCGTTTATATGAATTTACTGATGGATTAGTTATTCCTACTAATGCTTTGGCATGAGTCAAAATACCAGCCATGAAATTCAAAGCTATTTGGCTTAATCCATAATCAGATTCAGGATCGGAAAATATATTCTTGTTTTTTTCATCATCTCTAAGATTTATATGAGTATGTAAACCAGCTCCATATTCTCCGTGGAAGGGTTTCGGCATAAATGAGGCAATTAACCCTTTTTTAGCAGCCATTAGCTTAATGATGAATTTAATCAAGTAGATAGTATCAGCCATTCTTAATGCTTCTGAATAAGATAAATTGAACTCACTTTTTCCGTGAGGAACTTCATGATGATGTTTTTCAATCAGAATTCCCATCTTTCGGAACATATCTGCTAATTCAAGTCGTAAATCTGCACCACGATCCGCAGGAGGAGTAGCTAAATATCCTCCTTCATCAATCAATTTAATACTGCCATCTTCGTTTTTGTCAAAAAGGAAAAATTCTATTTCACTCGAAGCACAACCGCTTATGAATGATCCTAATGTTTCCCTAATATCTTTCATAACTTTCTTAAGGACAAACCGTGGGTCAACTTCAAATGGCTCATTTGAATCAGGCTTATATAGGTCGCAAATAATTCTAGCTACTTTCTGAGGAAAAAGATCTTGAGGAAGTACTGCTAAACTGTTAATATCTGGCATTAATTTGATATCACTCTTACTAACATCTACTACTCCAAAGGAGGATCCATCAGCATGGATACCCTCTTCACAAATCGTTAAAAAATCTTCAGACGGTACCCAAAGAGTATGAAGACTTCCAGATAAATCAGTAAACTGTAAGGCTATCTCCTTTACCGTCTTAAGATCATTTTCAATAGTATCAAGTTTCTTTTTTGAAAAATCTTGCATCAGTATCCTCTTACCTTATCTTTTGGTAGTTCAAACTTCATTCGATTTGAAGAAACATTTAGAAGCTTTCTAATGCTTTTTATCTCTACTTTATTTAAAAATTGAGGTCTGTCGCAATTTTATCATATATTGTTAGATATAAATGCTTCAATACTTTGATTTAAAGATTTATTTCGGTTTTAAATCAATAAATAAATAATGCCATCGAATCATTTAATTACCCAAAGGAGACTATTCATTCTCAAACGTCTAGTTATAGGTTAATTGAACCTATCAAATAACCAATAAAAGCCAAGTATAGAATATACTGCCGTACCTTTCCAAAGAATAGATTCATCGACCTGAAACTTGGGATGATGATGGGGATAGACAATCCCTTTTTCCTCATTATGTATTCCTAATACTAGGAAGACACCCTTTACTTTTTGAAGATAGAACGCAAAATCTTCTCCAATCATGCTTGGACTCATTAAGCTAACATCATCTAACTCTTGAAGTATATCCTTAACTTTTATAACTGTTTCTGCATTATTAATTAGCGGAGGGTAAGCTAATGGGTCAAATTCAACTTTTCCATCACAACGCCACGCTTTGCTGAATCCTACTACAATTTCATGAATTCTTCTGGTAAAATAATTTCGTACTTCTGGATTCAAGGTTCGAAATGTCCCTCTTAAAGCTGCAACGTTAGGAATAATATTGTGGGCATTACTGCCAGAAATCATTGGTAAAGCAAGAATACATGGGTCAAGTGGATTGATTTCTCTCGAAACGACTTTTTGTAAAGCATCATAAATGTTTGACACTACTGCAGTAGGGTCTATGGTCTGATGAGGTGTGGCAACATGCCCTCCTTTACCTGTTATTGTAATAGAAAAACGATCGGAAGATGCAAGCATTGCTCCTTCTCGAGTAGCTATAATTCCAGATGGTAGGTCTTGCCAAACATGAATCCCAAATACAACGTCGACATCATCAAAATGTCCTTCATCAATAATTTTTTTCCCACCCCCTCCACCTTCTTCACCTGGTTGAAAAATTAGCTTAATTGGTCCTTGCAAGTGTTTTTTATTATTATAAAGAATTTGGGCAGCTCCTAATAGCATTGCGGTATGAGAATCGTGTCCGCATGCATGCATCTTCCCCAGATTCTTGCTTCGATAGGAAATATCATTTTCTTCAGTAATATTCAGGGCATCTATATCTGCACGTAGTGCAACAGTTCTCCCTTTTTTCAATCCTTCAATTGACGCTATAACTCCGGTTTTTGCAGTTTTCTGAGTTTTGTATCCAATTTTATTCAGTTCTTCTTCAATAAAATTTGCTGTATTCTCTTCTTCGAATGCAGTTTCAGGATCCATATGAATTAATCTTCGAGTTTTTATTATATAAGATTCAAGATCTTTCGATTCACGGATCAATTTTCTTTTCAATTCATTTGGATCCATTATCTTTTCTTCCTTTCATATCTTGTATTTAAGCGTTAAAACATTTTATTAAAAGGGTATAACTTGACATTAATTAAATATTCAAAAGGTGGATCATATATTGGAAAAGTACCGAAAGTTTCTCAAAGCTCATCATTGGGAAGAAACTCCAGATATCGTGACTGACCAACAGAAGAATATAGCACCTCCTCCCCTCCAGAAACCATGTCCTAAAGATAATACATTAATTGACTTAATTCCCCCAAAAGAATTCTCAGTTGGAAATATTCCTTTAATTAATGCTGTAAATAGTAGAAGAAGTCGGAGAGGATTCACAAATGACCCATTGACATTGGAAGAGTTATCATTCTTACTTTGGGTGACCCAAGGAGTTCGTGAAATAGACATTGATCGTCGCCACGGGAATGTAAAGACAACTAAGCGCACGGTTCCCTCAGGAGGTTCACGTCACCCATATGAGACCTATTTAATAGTGAACCGGATAAAAAGAATCCAACCTGGTATTTATCGATATCTTGCTATTGAACACAAACTCTGCGTATTGTATCTCACGGGTACTGATTTATCAGAAGAAATAGTTGAAGCTTGTTACGGTCAAGAATTTTCGGGTAGAGCAGCTGTTGTTTTTATTTGGGCTGTGATACCCTACAGAATAGAGTGGCGATACAGTATTGCTGCCCATAAGGGGATTGCTATAGAAGCAGGTCATATCTGTCAAAATCTGTACCTCGCTTGTGAAGCAATTGGAGCTGGAACTTGTGCGATTGCAGCTTACAATCAACATAAAATAGATACAATCATTGGTGTTGACGGAAATGATGAGTTTTCCGTATATATTGCTCCAGTGGGAAAAAGAAAACTACGTGAGTGAAGCAAGTAAATTGATTTTTCTCCATGCGAAGAATCCAAGCTATCACTAATGTGGAAATTATTGCGACTGATAGGTTGTTGTAGTATTCAAGGTCCTTATATGTAAAGTTTTGGGATTTTTGAGAAATTAGAGGTGGAATAGTGAGATACTTACCATTTTCAAGTCAAATCAATATTTTTGAAATTAATTTGCCATGATTATATAACTGATCATTTAGAGAACTTTGTTTTGTATCAATTTTACACATTTATCGATGTCTGGTGCTAATTCTCGATCTTCTGAAAGCATCGGTACAACTTCACGTATTTTCTTGTAAGTAGTTAAAATTCGAACAGCTATCTGGTCATGTATCTTAGTAAGATCTATTGCTTGAGCAGCACATAATAGTTCAATTGCTAGAATATGCTGTATATGGTTAATAATCTTTCTTGTCTTATTTGCTGCTATAGTTCCCATACTTACATGATCTTCTTGATTTGCTGATACAGGAATAGAATCAACCGAAGCAGGGTACGCCAATTGTTTATTTTCTGAGACTAAGGAAGCAGCTGAATATTGAGCAATCATAAAACCAGAATTCAATCCGCTTTCCAATGCTAAAAAAGGAGGTAAACCACTAAGATTAGGATTTAGTAATCGTTCTATACGTCTTTCTGAAATATTCCCAAGCCCTGTTAAGGCAATACTGAGAAAATCCATTGCAAAAGCAATGGGTTGTCCATGGAAATTTCCACCACTATAAATTTGATCTATAGCAAAAATTAGAGGATTATCAGTAGATGAATTCATTTCTATTTCAACAACCTTCTTAGCGTTAGTGATTGTATCTAAAACAGCACCATGGACAGCTGGAGCACAACGTATAGAATAACTATCCTGATAGCCAATATTTTGCTGAACTCTTTTACTTCCCTTCAAGAACGAACTAATCGATTTAGCGGCCTCTATTTGTCCGTTATGTGGACGTGATTGGTGAATTAAGGGATTTAATGAATCAAAGTTCGATTGATGTAGTTCCATGCTTATAGCTGCCGCAAGATTAGCAATATACACTAAATATTCAGAATCTGCTACTGATAATGCTGCTAAGGAAGTCATTGTTTGTGTACCGTTAAGTAGAGCAAGACCTTCTTTAGCCTTTAATTTAACAGGTAATAATCTTGATGATCTTAGAGCTTCTTCTCCACCCATTAGTTTTCCTTTAAAATTGGCGAAACCTTTTCCAATTAATACTAATGAAAGATGAGCTAAAGGAGCTAAGTCACCACTTGCCCCCAAACTTCCTTGAGAAGGAACAATCGGGATAATATTTTCATTTAGCATTTTCATTAAAAGAGAAACCACTGATAAGCGGATGCCTGAATGTCCTCGTGCAAATTTATTGATTTGTAGAAGCATCATACCTCTAACAACTTCAGCTGGAAATTCGGGCCCCACACCAGCAGAGTGACTAACTATAAGGTTTTTTTGCAACTTTTCAGTATCTTCTGAAGAAATAACAGCTTCTTGAAGAAAACCAAAGCCTGTAGTTACGCCATAAATCCTTTGCTCTTCTTGGAGTAATTTTTTGATGATTTCTGCAGCCTTATTAACCTTTTCTTGAGCAATACTCGAAAGACTTACAGGTGTATGTTCTCTTACTATAGCAATAAACTCTTCAATTGATAATGTTTCTCCATCTAGGTTAACTGTCTGTTTATCCATTATTAATCACTATATTAATTATAGGAGATATGATATCTTTAATATCTAAAATTTTAGAGAGGAATAAGCAGCTCTGTCAACCAAAGGCTAAAAGAATTGCTACTCAATTTATATTGAGATTAACTTCTTAAATCTGATAGAATGCTTTATTCAAAAAATAATCATGATGAACGGATATATAACTGAAAAAGAGAGAGATTTTGATTTCTGTAGAGACCTCAAAAAGTTTCCTCATCAATACAAAATTGCTCTTTGATTTATGGTCTAATCATATTAAAAAATTTAATGGCGTTCGTGTCGATACTTAATACAATTTTAAACTGATGCTTTTCATTGGCGGAAATAAATCAATTTTTGTTCGTTTTTTTACTAATTGAATCAATTCTAGATATAATTTGTTATAATCCATTTCCTTTTGATCACTTTTGCCTGGAATAATTATTCCATTTGCTTGTGCGAGTTGAAAAGGTTTCTCATAACCCGCTGCTGCATGACGTAATATCGCAGACATGGGATCCCAAGTTAAAACACGAAATAATCGTTCTTGAGAAAGAGCTGTTCCATCAGCTACGCAAACTTGGCCTGCATGAAGTGAATAACCGACCCCAACACCTCCACCTCCATGGTAACTGGTCCATGTGGCTCCAGAAAGGGAATTACCTAATAGATTCAAGACAGGATAATCTCCAATTGCATCAGAACCATCTTTCATTCCCTCAGTCTCTCGGTAAGGACTTGCAACAGACCCTCCATCAAGGTGATCACGACCAATTATCACGGGTGCTTTAATTTTCCCATCTGCATATAATTTATTCAAGAGCATTCCAAATGCAGCTCTGCCTTTATATCCGGCCCAAAACACACGAGCTGGGAGGCCTCTTTCGAAGGGGATAAACTTTGATGCTAAATCAAGCCAATTAATTAACATTGGATCATCGTAAAATAGCATCTTTGCATATTTATCAGTAACAAGAATATCATTAGGCTCATTAGAAAGAGCAGCCCATCGAAATGGCCCCTTTCCCTCACAAAAAAGGGGTCTGATATAATTAGGAACGAATCCTAGGAAATTAAATGCATTTTTCTCTCCTACTCGGTATGCTTGAGCTCGTATATTGTTTCCATAATCGAATGTTTCAGCACCCCGTTGTTGTAGTATTAACATCGCCTTTACATGTCTTTTGACTGTTTTGTAAGCTGCTTCCTTATATTCTTCAGGATTCGACTTTCTAAGTTCTAAAGCTTCTTTAAACGTCATTTCTGCAGGAACATAACCATTTAACATATCATGAGCAGAAGTTTGATCAGTTAAAACATGTGGAGTAAAATTTTCAGCAATTATGTATTCAAGAAGATCTACAGCATTACAAAGGACACCTATTGACATCGGTTCATTGTTCTCAGCAAATTTTCGTGCTAACTTGACTCCTTCTTCAATAGACTCGGTTTTTATGTCTAGATATGGAGTCCCTTTTTCTCTTCCTTCATTGAATATCCGATTAAGATTTGATGGATCGATTTCAGCGATTAATGCTACTTTTCCAGCCATTTTAATAGCTAAAGCTTGAGCTCCTCCCATCAAACCTAGACCACCAGTAACTATAAGATTCTGCTCAAATTTTGATAACGATTTAAAAGGATCTTTAGATTCTGCAGCTTTGATAGCAGCAACCATTGTTTCATAAGTTCCTTGGATAATGCCCTGAAGACCAATGAAAATCCAACTTCCAGCCGTCATTTGACCATAAACAGTTAATCCAGCATTAACCATTTCTTGGAATGATTGAGTCCAATTAGGTACAATGATTGAATTGGTGATAACACATCTTGGAGCGAGAGGATGGGTTATTGTCTTACCATATGGAACGCCTGATTGCATGAATAAAGTTTCATTAGGTTTTAAAGTTTTAAGTAACTCAATCGTATCATAAAAAGCTTTCCAGTTACGCATTGCTTTCCCGCTACCACCATAAATGAAAAAAGACTCCCAATTCTTGCCATTGTGGAGGTTAGAAATAATGGCCCTTATTATCCCCTCTGTTTCCCATCCTGCCTCGGTAGTCGGCCTTAGTGCTTCATCACCAATTGGTAAATGTGGAATTTTTTCAGGTTTTAAATCTAAACGTAATCGCTTTAACTCATTAAGGTAATATTTCCCTTCTTGAATTTCTTGTAATCGCGTTTTCTTCATCTTCTACGCCTAAGTTATCTTTTAGTAGAAATAATTTCCTTTTCTACACTGCTTCCTCGTAGTTCAATACAATAATTTTGTTTTATAAAAATTCTGAGGGGTGAAAAAAAGAAGAAATTCTCCAAATATATGGATACAGACTTAGTTCTTCTAGTGGACTTCCCAATGATTTTCGGAGTTATCTTACGATGGAATAATTGACCCGATCGGGAAAATTCTGTAATCATATAGAGAGATGTTTACAAGGAGTATAGAAAATATAATATATAAGAAAAAACCTATAGTAGCGACATGAGAGTCCCATGTTAAAATTTCATCTGATTTCATAACAAAACTGTGAACGAAAAGGTATCCTGAAAGTAAAAGAGGAAAAATACTTACACTTATTAATAATATATCAAGTTCTGCTCTTAAAACAAGAATCCAAATAATTGATATGCTAGATGCAATTATTGAAAGTAATGCAAATTTTCTATACTGTTTTTTTTTCCGCATCACCATTTTATTCAACTATCTATTGATTGGTATACCAAGATATATGTAGTAATTCCTTATATTATAAATCTTTATAATTTTTTATAGTCCTACAGCTTACTCTCTATTTAAAATAAGAGATTGTATTGAAGATAGATATAAAAAATAAGCTAAATTTAAGCTATGCTTTTTGTAATTCAGAAACAAGGATATCTCGAATGACCATTTGTATTGGTTGTATTATTCGCTGAACTGGCTGAGGACGATTCTTGGGGTTCCATTCACCTTTACTCCATGCCTCTTTTAAGGTATTTAACGCTTCCAAACAACTTACTTCGAATGTACTGGCAAAAGTGTCTCTTAATTTGTCTGAAACACCTGCTTCTAACATCAATTTCCCAACATCTGCTGCTGAAATTCGTGTTTCTACAGGCAGATCCATCTTATTTAACATAATTGCCAATTTAACTTCTCTATTATAGAGTTTCTCCCCCATTATCTGAAAAACCTCTATAAGACTCGTTTTATTCTCCTCCCATCTTGCTTTCTCTGAGTCAATCACAATAATTAGTCCATGTAGACCATTGACGACTATCTTCCTCATTGATTTAAAACGGTCTTGGCCTGGTGTTGTAAAGAGATGGTACTTGAAACCTTTTCCAGAACCTCCACCTAAACCAAATGTTGCTTGATCGAATCCAAT
>JBHLKC010000057.1:0-15587 GCA_048887065.1 Candidatus Hodarchaeota archaeon | reverse complement strand
TAGTTTATTTGATATGAAACTAAATTATGGAGGAACTAAATATTGAAAAGATTAGTTGTCACCGATTTAATATTAGCGATATTTTATTTGATTATGTTAATGAATATCAAAGAAGTAATGGCTGCTGCTCCTAAAGGATCGACATATACCCCTCAAGTTCAATTATTATTCGCTATAGTCATTTTCTTTTCTTTTATCATAGCATCCGTTGTGTTTGGATTAATGGCTATTATATTGATTCGATATAGAGCATCATCTAAAGTTCCCCGTAAAAAAATACAAAATCAAATGCGAATTGAAATTTTATGGATATTATTTGCTTCAATTATCGTAAGTATTCTCTTAGTGTCAAGTTTACCCGTAACACAAAGCTACCTTACAAAACCACAGGAATATGATGAACAGATACAGATTATTGCCTACAAGTATAATTTCACTTTTATTAGAGAGGATGGTAATGAATCTGTAGGGATTGTCTATCTAGAGGCTGGCAAACTCTATTTATTTAACATCTCATCTATAGATGTAATTCATAGTTTTTATGTGCATGAACTATCAATCAAACTCGATATGATACCAGGTCGCTATAATCTTATCTATGTCGAGATTCCCAACCCAGGAACCTATGAGGTACATTGTGCTGAGTATTGTGGCTTCGGTCATTATCTTATGCAAGCTAAAATAATTGTTACATAAAGGTGAAAACTAAGATGGCTCAAACTACTCCTTCTCAAAAGCAAAAACCTTTTTATAGAAGTCCTAGAACACTCTTTGGGACAACCAATCACGCTGAGATTGGAAAACTTTACATTGCTTTTGCCCTTGTAAATTTTGTCATAGCAGGTATCCTAGCACTAATAATCCGAATAGAATTAGCTTTTCCAGGAGCTACTATTGTGGATGCAAATCAATATTCTATAATCTTTACCGCTCACGGAACTGCGATGATTTTTCTAGTAGTTTTTCCACTAGGTGCTGGTTTTGGTAACTACCTTGTACCAACATTAATTGGCGCAAAAGATATGTATTGGCCAAGATGGAATAATGCTGCTTTCTGGATGCTTATACCGTCAACAATTTTACTTTATTTCGGTGAAACTTCAGTAGGTTGGACTCTTTACACCCCCCTTTCATTGGAAGAATTTGGTATTGGTGTAGATACATGGATTTTAGGAGTACTTATTGCAGGGGTTTCCTCACTTGTTTCTGCAATTAATTTCATCATGACCATTGTTACAATGAGACAAGATGACCTTACATGGTTAAAACTTGACTTATTTAGCTGGGCTATTATGTGTACATCGATTATTCAACTTTGTGCCACACCATTAATCACAACTGGTCTTGCATTATTATTGTCTGACAGAGTTCTTGGTACGACATTTCTCTCAGCCCTTGGATTTGGTATTGGGCCGTTTCTTTGGCAGCATGTTTTTTGGAGTTACTCTCACCCTGCAGTATATATTATGGTCCTTCCAGCGATGGGATTAACATCGTTACTTGTTTCAAAATTCTCACAAAACGAAATTTTCGGGTATAAATCCATGGTTGGGTCAATGATAATGATAACATTCCTCGGTTTTTTTGTCTGGGGTCATCATCAATACACTGTTTACGGGGCTTCAGTCGATGCAGTTACAACTACCTTCTTCAATTCGTTAACATTTATCATTGCGGTGCCGTCAGGTGTTAAAACCTTCAATTGGCTTTTAACTATGTGGGGTGGGCGTATAAAGTTTGAGGTTCCTCTTATATTCCCCATGGGTTTCATTATAGGGTTTGTTATAGGAGGTATAACTGGAGTATGGTTAAACATAATTCCTATTGATATTGTGGTTCATGATACGGCCTTTGTGGTTGGTCACTTTCATATGATTATCATAGGTGGAGCAGTAACTGCAATCTTTGGTGCCATCTACAATTTCTTCCCTGAAATGACTGGAAAAATGTATAATCGCAAACTAGCTTGGGTTCATTGTTTCGCTTGGATAATTGGGGTATTAATTACTTTCTTGGCAATGATGGTTGTTGGATTAATAGGCATGCCTCGACGATATTTTGATTATTCATCTTTTGTTAATGTAAATATGTTAGCTTTTTGGCATCTGGTAGCCACGGTTGGAGCGTTTCTAATGGCTTTTTCAATAGGGGTATTTTTAGTAAATATCATCTATAGTACATTCGTGCGAAAAGAACCTACAGGAGACGATCCTTTCAATCTATATAAAGAGGAGAATCCTAGTTCAAATACAGGAATTATAGAATCGTGAGGTATTTTCAATGACAAGCATAGCAAATTTGACAGATAATGAATCCAAAAAAAGTAAAAGGCCATATAATCTAGTAGTCATTTTTCTTGCATTTTTCACAATAATAGAGGTTTTATTCGGTTATTTGAATGATCTTGTGTCTGATCAGGCTGATCTACAATTTTTGATTCGCCTGGGGTTGGTCATACTTGCGTTAGCTAAAGCTTACTTAGTGGCAGCTTTTTTTATGGGGATTAAATATCAGCCAAGGCCCTATGTGATCTATGGAGTTGTTTTTGGCGTTCCCCTATTAATTGCTCTCCCAGTGGTGATTATACCCCTAATAGGTACAATACTTCACATAACAGGACATTAGAAGGTAAGATGAAGTCTTAACCTTTGTATGTAAACAGCTTATTTTATTTCTGTTCCTCTAGGAACTATTGCACATCCTAGCTTTGAACCTATCCACCCAATGTAACTAGCGATTATTACTGCTGCTAGCATGCAAATCGCTTCGATTGTAACCATGAAGGTCTCTACACCCTCATTTGATAAAATGTGAGAAATTAACATTATTATTGAAATCACAAGGAGGGAATTACCTAAAATAATCTTTCTTATCAGAAAGGGCGTTTTTAGTTTACGATATCTTGTTTTTCCATCTATGAGACCAGATAACCCCCCAGCTATGACGAATAAAGGCAGGATTAACACTAAAAGATCTAAAATCCCGCCATATCCTATAGGAATTCCGAGTAAATCAGAAGTTAAAAATGATAAAACAAATAATACTGCTGTAGTTATGGTAAAACTAGTTGTAAAATGAACAGTAACTGGATGGATGTCGAATTCAAGAAATAACAATCTTTGACTCGATACTCTATACTGATAAGGTACAAATGCAGTTTCTCGGGCATTACATGCTTCACATCGTCCTCCTTTTCCGATATGACGGATATAACCACAGACTCGACAAATTTCATATTTTACCTCGTTACTCATTGCAAGAACCTCATGTTTAACATTATTTTTAGTTGATTTAGGGTTGATTCAATTAAATAGCGTGAATAAGGAAGTAATTCAATCGATTAAACATCAATTTAAAAAATCTGGGGAAAAAATAACTTGATTTTAAAACTTATTTTCCCCAATATTCAAGAATTTATCTAGTAATCCATGATTTCTTCTTTAATACGGATTTTCTTTATGATAGCAAGGCTAAATACAATAATAACAGGCTTATCAAGCCCACGAAGATTGATAGATGACCAACACCATCTAGGCCGAGTTTGGAGGCCAAAGTTTTCTTTCCTGTTCTGGCATCAACCTCTAAGTCTGCAATATCTTGATATGGAACTAAGGCAAAGACTACTAGATAAATAAAAGCTGAAAAGAATAATACTGATGGTGTAATAATCCATTGTGGGCCTTGTGCTAAATACATCCAATAGAATGTTGTAAGATACGACCCAGCAGTGATTATTTCATGCCCTAGAGGTATTTCCTCTGTGAGGTAATTCACGAATACAATCATGAGAAATATTGGTATTCCAATGATAAGTAAAATTGGATCATTCAAGATTAATAAAAGGTATAATGCTTGTGTTATTCCCATAATTATGGTAATAGTGCTGATAATACGACCCCAAAAACGTACTGTTTGTTCGCTAAAAACACCCTCACGAATTATACCCATTCCTCCCAGTTCAATATCATAACCAGCAGCCCAGTCACCTGCTTCATCTCGATAATGCACACCAACAGCAGAAAGGAGAACAGTTAGCATTGAGTAAATAGCTACAAATATATCCATTCTAAAACCATGCCATAATCCAACAACAATGCCCCCTGTGCTTACAATCAAATAAGCAATAAGAAATTGTGGTCTTGCCAATTTTATTATACCAACAATCTTCTGGTTTAATGAAATATCCTTCTCTAAAGATATATTCTTTGTGCTCATTGTCATAATTTTTCCGCTTCTTTCCAATGATCTCAATTTCTAGTAATAATTCTTTGAAAAATTTTAGGAATTAGTAATATTTTCTGAGAATTGGCATTAAACTTTACATTATTTCGATGAATTAATCGTAGTTAATTTTAAAGATTATGCTTTCACCCAAATGAACGGTCAGGAATCGTATTCTCTTGTAGGAGAATAATTAATTTGGAGCAAAAAAGTCAATCTAATCTGGATTTGCATTTCTTAGAAGAAAAATTCATGATTAGCCCTCTCAAGAAATTAATGCTCTCATATTTCGAACTTAAAGTTTTTAAGAATTTTTTAAAATCCATCGATATTACTTTAGAGGGGAAAAACATACTGGAAGTCGGATGTGGAGCAGGATACGGATTAGTTCAGATTTATAAAGATTTTAAGCCTAAAGAATACTATGCATTCGATATTAATCCAAAAATGGTTGCCTTATCAAGAGACAAGGTCGAAAGTCATCACCTACCAGTTCATTTATTTGTGGGTGATGTGAGGAATCTTGAGCTTGCTTCAGAAAAAATTGATTTAACATTTATATTCACAGTTCTACATCATGTTGTAGGCTGGCAGGATGCCCTAATAGAAATTAATAGGGTTATGAAATCTGGAGGGTTATTATTAATAGATGAAATTAACAACAGGGCATTAAATTGGTTTGAACGTTACTTAAAGGTTCATCACCCAATAAAAGCCCGCTTTACATGGCCCATTTTTCGTAGTGGCCTCGCTAATGCAGGATTTAAAATTCTAAGAGAATTCAGGTTTTTAGAAGATTTAGGTTTCTTCTTATGTACAAAAGTAAGATGAAAAACAGGTTGTAGTATGACTTTTTCAATCCAAAAAATCAAAAAAATGTGTTTTCACTCCCTTTTTTAACAACAAAAAATGACTAATTTGAACACTAGAAGGATATTTTCAATGTCTTTAATAAAGGATTTATCTGATTTATTAAGAATCAGCCTGTGCTTTCTAGCTAGCTTTGTTATCTTACTCGCAGGCTATATTAGCTACCGTTTAAACAGAATAAATGAGACAAGTGGTATCACTCAAGATTTTTTTCAGTTTATTTTGCAAAATGAAATTGTACCAATTGAGGGAATATTATTAGGAGTTTTTGTACCATTTCTCTTAATAGGAGGGACACATGTAATCAACGATTATTATGATTATGAAAATGATAAACTGAATCAACGATTAGATCGTCCGCTTGTAAGAGGAACGATAAAACCTAAGACAGCAAGGAATCTTGCTATCAGCTTCTATATAATTGCTATCTTCATAACGGTTGTTGAGGTCATCCTCTTCCAGCTCTCCATATTATTTATTTTGGCTGCATTATTCTTTTCTATATTGGGTATTGGCTATAATCTTGGGGTAAAGAAATACGGAATTTTAGGTAATATCTGGGTTAGCATAGGCTACGTTGCTCCCTTTCTTATGGGAACATTGATTGTCGGTTTGGTTAATAAATGGGTTATACTCAATATAATCGTTCTGTGTATGTTTATTTTATTTTTAGCATTGGGAAGAGAGATATTGAAAGATATTATGGACATTGAGGGAGATATTGCAACAGGTAAGCGCTCCGTTGCTATTGTATTGGGCCCTAGTTGGGCTGCACGAATATCTGGCGTGATTTATATTCTGAGTGTACTTTTTGGTGGCATGATGTTTTTCTTAGGGTTTCGAAATAATTGGGTTTTTCTTATTGGTTTCATTCTGTTAGTATTCCTACTGGTAGCTACAACCATTATGCTCATTCAAAAACCAACATTAGAGAATGCGATTAAAGGACGTAAATATACTCGTTGGTCCTTATGGTGGGCAACTGGACTTATTTTCTTAAGCAGTTTCTTCATTACTTAGGTCAGTTTTCGTTTCTTTAACATTTAAAATAGAAAGAAATTATGAAAGAGATTCACTTATTGCTCCATTGGAGACATCTTGGAACATTCTATTTTCCACCTTCTTAATAAATTCCAGAGAAAAAGCTCTTTTCCTATGATAGATCTACGTAAACTAGGGTGGAAATGCGGAAAATACAAATCTGGAAAAGACAATGCTATAACAGATGTCCCTGGAGTTAGTGTGGGTCATTCTACTATAATTACTGGCGAAGGGGAGCTTATTCCTGGAAAAGGACCTGTTAGAACTGGTGTAACAGTAATCTTTCCACATGATAAAAATTGTTTCATGGAAAAGACATCAGCAGGTGTGTTTGTAGCCAATGGTTTTGGTAAAGCGACTGGTATTCCTCAAATACTTGAAACTGGAGTCATTGAAACTCCAATTGCTATCACAAATACTTTGAATGTAGGATTAGTTTTTGATGCTTTAGTAAACCATGCCATATCTGAAAACCCAGAAATTGGTATAAAAACTGGATCTGTTTCACCTATCGTCACTGAATGCTTTGATGGATACTTAAATGACATTCAGGGACGTCATGTGAAAGAATTTCATGTTCTTAATGCAATAAAAGAAGCAAAAAAAGGTATAAGTTTTGGACAGGGGAATATTGGTGCAGGAACAGGGATGCAAGTGTTTAAATTAAAAAGTGGAGTTGGAATGGCTTCACGTCAAGTACCTAAAGTAAAAAAGGATTCTGAGAAAACTTATCATGTTGGTGCACTCGTCGTACCAAACTTTGGACAATTCAATGATTTTCTTTTTTATGGAATGGAAATGTCATCGATTTTAGATGAAAAAAAATACCTTCCAAAGCATCAAGATAGAACTGAAGTCAAACTCGAAGGAGGATCAATAATTGTAGTTTTAGCTACTGATTTACCTCTTAGTAGCAGACAACTCAATAGGATTAGTCACAGGGGAGCACTTGGAATTACTCATACTGGATCTACTTTAAATCACGGAAGTGGAGATTTTATTATCACGTTTTCGAGCCAAAATAAAGTTTCTCATAAAAACAAGAATTCTTTTTTGGAAAAGACAATATTAAATGACAATAGCCCTGTAATGACTGATGTATTTAAAATAGCAGTTGAAGTAGTCCAAGAAGCTATCTACAACGCGATATTAAGTGCTGAAACTATGGTAGGCCGAGATAATAATGTCCGAATTGCACTAGATCACTCAGATCTTCCCGAACCTCCGTGAAAACATATCGAATCGGAAGATAAATGGTGTTACCCATTGGATAAGTTCGAAAGTTTGGGGTGGGAGAAAAGTTTGGCTAGAAAGCTCTTTTATGCCACATTGATCATTTTAGTGGTATTAGCGGTCATTTTTGCATATATGGATTTACAAATCTCAATCTTGCTTGTAGAAAGAGATTCTTTATGGTCTCGTTTTATTGCTGACTATGGGGAAGTTCCAGGAACTTTATTCATAATAATCTCTTTATTTATCTACTTTAGAATAAGAGTTGGTTCTGATATACGAAAAAACCTTATTTTTTCATTCTTAACATTTGGTGTTCTACTATGGCAAATCTATTCACTTTTCATGCAGATAACAAAAAAGGATTTTTCTATTCAGAATTTAAACGTAATTCTAATTTCTTTCTTCGGAATAATTATCATTATACTAATATTTTTTCTAAATACGGTTGATATATCTTATTTTCAAAAATATGACAACCCTTCCCGAGTGACACTGGGATTAGCTATTTTAAATCCTTTATTATTTGTTCAGAGCATAAAGATTTTATGGGGCCGCATTAGATTCAGAGATTTGGCTTCTGATTATGCAGATTATACACCTTGGTTTATCCCCCAAGGAATAACTGGACATCAATCCTTTCCCTCTGGTCATACAGCAATGGGTTGGATGCTTCTTCCATTACTCCTTTTAACACTCAATAAGGGGTGGAAAGCTAAAGTATTCCTAGTAACAATAATATTTGCATGGGGTTTTGGAGTAGCCTTGGGTAGAGTGGTCATTGGGGCACATTATGCCTCTGATACTTTGTTTTCAACAGGAGTTGCTTTTTTGGGGTATTTATTGTTGTATCGATATATTTACTATTCCCAAAAACCAAGCTTAGAAAACGGAGTAATATCTAGTTAAAAGAATTCCGAAAGACTCATATGTCTTGTAACATGCCCATATTGATTCTCAAAGCCCTGTACATTGATATTTTCTTTATTGAGATGTCTTTGAAGTTCAATAGCATCATTAATGGCATAACCAGAAAAACGATTATTTATAACTACAAATATTTGTTGATATTGTGAATTTAGAGAGATTAATTTCTGGGTCCATTCATTTAATTCTACTTTTTTATCCAACTGGATTCTACCTAACATTTCATCCGGAATCTGCTTACGGTCTCCAAGAAGACGGATATAATAAGTCGAAGTGGATAGATTGTAAAATTCTGGTGCGATTGAAAGGTTTGTTGTATCAGCTAGTACAATATTCCTTTCTTGTAGGAGATCTTTGAGCTCTTCAGAAAACCATGACTTATTTCGTAACTCTAGAACAAGCTGACCAGAGTACTGGTTTGCACATTCCTCAAGTATTTGAGTTAGTAGATGATAAGATTCTGGAGTTCTCTTAAAACGTGGTGGAAATTGGATTAGAACACTTTGTAGTTTCTGTTCAAGAGAGTTCATTCGAGAAAAGTAAAGCTTGATGATTTCAAGTTTAAACTTATTAGAGTGGGTTATCTCTCGATTAAGCTTGGCACAAAAAATAAAATCGTCGGGAGTATAATGATACCATATTCTAATCATTGACTCAGAAGGGATCCGATAAAAAGTATTATTGACCTCATTGAATTTCGAATGTTTCGAATAAAATTCAAGTTCATTTTCTACATCTCGTGGATAGAAGACCCCTCGCCAATGTTTGTAGTTCCATCCCGCGGTTCCTAAATGAATCATTTTGATCAAGCTACCTTGTGAGTAAGGCTTCTAAAGCATGATTTATCTTTTAAGTAAGCAGAATTCCACTCTTCTAACTTTGGAAAAGACCCGTATGGATATACAACTGAATGGATTTAAGGTATAAAAAAGATTTTGATTATAAAAGATACACTGAGAGTGTTGAGAAGATACCTATAGAAAAAAGTTCAAGATTTCATATTATCAACATCATAAACGAACTGGAGAACGACTTCTGCAGCTTTGGCTATACTCGCTCCATTCAATTTATCAGGAGTATCTTGTAACGTATGCCAATAGATTGGAGAACCTTTTTTGGGTAGTCCAAATAAAGTTGTAGCATATAATCCTTTCCGAGAAAAATTTGCAGCGTCTGATCCAGGGAAAAGTAAAGGTGTTGACTTAAATTGAAGATTAATTTTCTTAGCTGACTCTTCAAGTTTTTCATAGACTTGAGGGGAATGTTTAGCTAAAAACATATATTCTGCTGTAGCTATTAAGTATTCATCAGCACTTAAATGTTCCAAATTGAGTAACAAAGCTTTCCTTTTATTTAATTCCTCAAAATGCTTTGATACAAATCGTTTGGAACCACGCATGTGTTCTTCTCCTGCAAAGCTAACTAGCCACACTTCGGTTTGTACTGGTTTGTACTGAGAAAGATATTTTCCGCATTCTAAAATTGCTGCAACCGCTGAAAGATTGTCATTTGCACCTAAAACGGATTTATTTGAACGAAGAAATAACGCTAGGATTATAACCACAACAGAGCCAATGGTAAAGAAAACTAGTTGTAACAGGTCAATCGTGGTCAAAACGGATAATTCTTGGACGTTACGCATGAAATTGAGCGGATCACCAGAATTAAAGGAACCTTTTACATTAAAAAGCAGGATGGACTTGAGGAGGCTTAAGAAAATGTTTAGAAGAGCACAAAATATTGTAAAGATAATTAGAATCGCTGATTTTTCTCCTAATTTACTTAATAATGGAAACTCAAAAGCTGAGTCATGGTGTCCAGAAAGAAGAATCAATTTCTTTGGATTTTGTACTGGTTTAATTTTACCAATGACATGATATGAGGTTTCTTCTGGAAATATGAAATCTATGACCTCATACAAAAAATTCTGTTGCAATGAGTAAATTACTATTGAGCTAAAAACTAGAAAAGCTGATAGAATGGGACTAATGAAGAAATATGATATAAAACCGAGAATGTAGCATATGGCAGTTAACCAGATGAAATCAAGAAATCCTTGGGGGTGGCAGGTAAATTCTTCTTGGTTTACTTCATCACAAAATTCTTTAAATTCGTCATAAATTATATTACCTGCTTTATATTCACTCTCAGAGCCTCCAGGTCGTGATCCTACTTCATTACAAATATACTGAATAAACTGAATCATTTGTTGGCCTGATGCGTCTAATCGGGGAAATTCTCTGTTACTCATGGTTATTCATCAATTTATCATCGTGAAACATTGCTATCAAAAGGTAGAATTACGATTGAATATCCTTCAACTATCTGTGGAATACTGAAGGATCTCACAGATAGTTGAAAACACACACAAAGAAAACCGCTTTTTGTGTTTTCTTCTTTGTTCTTGGGTAAACGATTATTGTCCCAGTGGGTAATTGTTCCGTTTTATAGGGGATCTTGCCTGCTTTGTACATTTTCCACGCAGCATGATATGTGATACCAATTTCTTGTGCCCATTTGGATAGTTTCATCACAATAAAAACCACTGTTTTGCTATATAAGCACATGAATTATTAGACAGCTACCTAACCCTTTAATAACAACAACTTCGATTAACTTGTCTTTTTTTTTTATATCTTCTTGTATGATACTTGGTTACAATACCAAATGGAACTTTTCACGACTATACCAAGGGTTTTCAGATAAAAATTTACCAAACCTTGCCATTGATTTTGTTAGTGTGCTATTCGTTAGGAAACCAGTCGTTCTCAATTTTGAGTCATCTATCCAGACATCTTGTCCGAGCTTATCGAATAATATAGGAATCAATAAAGATTGTTCTTTAGGTTTCTTTATTTTGCGAATAACTCTTGTAAAATAATACATTGGTTTGAATACTAAAAGAGGAATAGAGAGAATAGTCAAATGTTTTCGCTGAAGAGCTCGGCTTAATTCTAATGCCATTTGACGTAAAGTAGGAGTGAAACTAACAAGGTTATAAGCTTCTTCATTTCCAATGTTAAACTCAGAGAAGAATACAATTGCTCGAGCTACATCATCGACATCAACCAAACTTATTTTATCTTTACCTCCTCGGGGTAATGGAATAAAACGACTTAAAAACATTCGAGAAAAAACGTCTAATGTTGTACCTGATCCTCCAATAATTCCAGATGGACGAAGTATTGTGATAAGCTTCTTTGGGTGTGTTTCCTGATATTTTCTTACTCTTTCTTCTCCTAGAGCTTTAGTTAATTCATAATTCTTACTTGAATTAAAGTTAATTGGTTGATC
This sequence comes from Candidatus Hodarchaeota archaeon, assembly GCA_048887065.1. Classification (GTDB taxonomy): domain Archaea; phylum Asgardarchaeota; class Heimdallarchaeia; order Hodarchaeales; family Hodarchaeaceae; genus Hodarchaeum. Next base: position 4,001 of record JBHLKC010000057.1, on the reverse strand, counting down.
TTCAGTTACACCGTGTCCATTTGTCCCATTTATTTGGCCATATACCGCAACAGAGGAAAGATGAATTAATTTTTTAATCTGGTTCCTGTGGAAACCCAGAAGGATTTTTTCTGTTCCTAGGACATTAACATCGTATAAGAGCTCATAGGGTTGCCAAAAATTAAAAATCGCACCACAATGAATAAGAATCGACACATTCGGATCAGAAACCTTGGTAAATGTGAGTACATCATCAAGCTTCCTAAGATCTCCCCAAAAGATATCGACCCCTTTTTTGGAACACTTAGTCAAGAACTGTTTTCGTTGAATGTCTCCTTGTCTTTTACGTACTAATAAACGAATTTTGGATGGAACGCTTCCATGGGCTGTTTCATTAAGCAAATATTGAACTAGAGCTTTTCCTACTAAACCTGTTCCACCTGTAATTAATATTGTCATTCTGTAAACCTCTTGCTTATTTTCAATTTCCTTGTCAGAAAATCTATTAAGAAACCCAAAAAATGAATAAAGGGTTTTTTAATGATTAGTAAATCAAAAAATACTTAAAAAACAAGCAGGAATTCAAAACCGAAGTGTAAAGCTGTAATTCCAATACCAAATAAATCTGTAATATTAAGATATATTTAACGGAGATTGAAAGAAGTTCAGTTCCTTTAAATGTAGTATGACTGACAAAAAAAATGTTCTCATGAATAGAAAAGACAGAAAGAATTGCAAGTGAAAGTTTCCTCTCATTCCCCTTCTAAGGGGTTAATAGTTGGTTCTGAGAACTCGTAGGAAGCCCCCCGTTTCAACTGGTGGTAGTTCACGGTACTAAAAAGTGTATTATTCCAGTTACCTGAAGGATCAGTAGATAAACAAATCCAATAATTAGTAAAATTGCTGCTAATGGAGCCATCTTTTTTACAAATTCCATAAAAGTAACTGGATACCCCTGTTGTGAAAGTACCTGAACTCCAATGACTCCAGTGACTGTACCGAAAGGAGTGAATCCACCTCCAAAAGTTACTGCATATAGAAGAGTAAACCATAAAAATCCTCCAACAGGAAAGCCAAAAATAGTCTGACTAGAAAATTCTGGATCTGCAAGCAATATACGAATGACCTCAGCTAATGCTATTGTTATTGGGATATTAGCAACAACTGCGCTAAGGAGCGATATCCCAGTTATGATAATAATAGCAAGTATAAGAGGATCTCCTCCTGATACTTCCAGCATTATTTGAGCTAAAACCTCCAATGCGCCAGATAATTGCAATGTGCCTACCAAAACAAAAAGTCCCATGAAAAACAATATTGAATCAAGTTCAATTCTATGAATCACTCTGTTCATGTCTGATTGAGTAACTACAATTGCAATTATTGCACCAGTTATAGCAACAAATCCTACTGATAAACCAATTTGACTCGATAACACCAATCCAAGAACTACAACTCCTAGAACAATTGAACCTAGATATAATTTCCTTTGAGAATCCACAACCGACCATTCATCCAAAAAGCTGAGAGCAGTAGCATCAATGTTTGAGGAGCTTTCTTCTGTAATTGCTAATTCATTCTTGAAGATAGCGAATAAGTAGATCAATGATATAATAACAGCCACTATTATAAATCCAGAATTAACTATCGAGAAGGTAGCAAAGGGGATATTACCAGCATTAACGCTAGCAATTAAAATCCCAGGTAATGATCCTATGACTGTAATAATTCCCGCCATCACTGTAGCAGCAACCTCTGCCAATATATAGGGCTTAGGATTTAAATCTAACCCTCGCGTGACAGTAATAGTGATTCCAGCAAGAAGAATAATGGCTGTAGTATTATCCAATAAAGCTGATAAAACCAATGTTAAGAAAAATACTAATATTAAAAATCGTCTTGGGACACCTTGGGACATTTTGATAGTCCGAATAGAAACCATGTCAAAGAGTCCTGTGTCTGAAAGAACCGCAACAAGTAGACTCATTCCAAAAACAATCGATATAACCTCCCATTCGATGAAAGCGCTAAATAAGGCAATTTCAAAGAATAAAGAGGGAGCTTCTGTTATTTCAATTAATTGTTCAAGAGATAACGGAAGCTTTCGTCCGATATCATGCTCGAGTTGTTCGGTTGTTAAATTTGCTAATTCCTCATGAGACAATCCATCAATGTACTCCAAGGGTAGCAAAACATTGAGAAATATTATCGCTAGCATTACTGCGAATGCAGCTCCAAGAAGAATAACACGAAGCTTTTCTTCCTCGGCCAAGGTAAGAAAGACAAAGACTACTATGAAGAAAAGGATAATTAAGATTTGAGCTTCAGTATGAGTAAACATAGAAGGTGGAGCAATGAAAAATATGCTAATTAATGCGAAAATGGCTGTAACACCGATAGCTGGAACTGTAATCTTTTCCGAAAGAACTTGTTTGTCACTATCATATACCCAGAGAAAAATAGAAATAACAAATGCTATTATAGAGAAAATACTGACCCAGACTATCAAATCACTTGCGCCTAATCCTTCTTATTAGTTAGGGCAATTATTAAGTAGAAATTCAAAAAACTAACGTATTATCTACATTAGATGCCCAACAGATGGTTACATAAAACTGCTGATAAGTTTATTGAAGTTAAATAATAATCAGCTGCATTAATATATTTGCAATTAACTTGAAAGTTCATGCAATGACATCCCTAGGAATATATTGAATGAAGAATCTCATTTTAACAGACAGGAAGAAATTATATGCCAATAATTCGAACTCCAGAGGAAAGATTCAATAATTTAACTGAATTTCCGTTTGAATCTCGATTTGTTGAATTAAACGGAATGAAAGTACATTATGTAGATGAAGGAGATGGTGAAATAATTTTATGTTTGCATGGGGAACCTTCATGGTCATACTTATACCGAAAGATTATTACACCGCTATCTGAAAAAAATCGAGTTATTGCTTTCGATTTTATTGGTTTTGGACGTTCAGATAAATTGTCTCTATTAGAGGAATATACGTACCAAATGCATTATAGAACATTGATAGGTTTTGTACAAGCTTTGAAGCTCGAACAAATCACCCTTGTTGTTCAAGATTGGGGGGGATTACTTGGGTTGCGAGCTGCAGGTGAATACCCTGAAAAATTTTCAAGACTTATTATTATGAATACTGGTTTGCCCACAGGGAGAACAGTAAATGAAGCATTCATAAATTGGCGGGAATTCGTTGAAAAAACTGCTGACTTGCCAATCGGTCAGATAATTAGAATGGGTGTTGTAGATAAAGAGGCATTAACAGACAAGATTCTTGAAGCTTACGAAGCACCATTCCCAAATGAAAGTTTTAAGGTCGGAGCTCGGGCGTGGCCATTATTGGTTCCAATTAATCCTGATGATCCTGTTGCAAGGGAACTGAAACAAGCGAGAGATGACCTTAAACTTTGGAATAAACCTACTCTTGTACTTTTTTCTGATAGTGATCCAATAACACGAGGAGCTGACGAATTCTTCCGAAAACTCATTCCAACAACAAAAAGCCAACCTAAAATTGTTGTTAAGGGTGCTGGACATTTCTTGATAGAAGATAAAGGTGAGGAAATCGCTGGCCACATTCTAGACTTCATAGAGCGGACTAAATAAGATATTATAAAAAGGAATCACTGATTATCTATTGACTACAGTACATTATCATTGATTTCTTTCCTAAATCTACAGTTACAGATCTGAATCTAAAGTAGTGTCAAGTTGAAACTGAATAGCAACAGAATCTATTGTAAAAACTATCCTAAGAACATCCTGAAGCTTATATTTCATATGTTAATAATTGTGAGGAATTGGTTATGAATTTTGAATTTAGCTCTAAGTACTAGGAGTTCCTCCAGCTAGTATAAATAATAAACAATGCCTTCTCCTAAGCTTTAATCATTTTTTAAGGCTATTTGTTGAATTTCCTTATTTATCAATCGTTGAATGACAGTTATAACCAATCAATAATTGTTCCCATTTTTGTGTTTATAAATTC
>JBHLKC010000056.1:1658-15674 GCA_048887065.1 Candidatus Hodarchaeota archaeon | reverse complement strand
ATGGGAGCAGATTTTGCCTATTTAAAAACAAAAGTTAAAGAAAATGAGATTGAATGGCAGATATGGGATCTTGCAGGACAACCCGCATTTAGAAATGTTATGAAGGCATATTACAGGGGTTCGATGGGAGCTCTTGCAGTTTATGATGTTACGCAACCAAAAACATTAGATTCAATTGATAGTTGGGTCAAAGATGCTAGGGAGTATTCAGAATCCTCAACAGAAATGCCAGTGGTTGTGGTTGGTAATAAAATTGATTTACGACCAGAAGTTCCGAATAGCTTAAAAACGATTCAAGGATCTACAAAAGCGAAAGCTATAAATGCTGATTTCGTGGAAACATCAGCAAAAACCGGAGAGGCAATCAAAGAGGCTTTTTCAAAACTTGCTATAAGGATATTGGCAACTAATAAATAAAGAAGCGCATTCTATCAAGAAATTGCATCTATTAAGAAAAAAAAGGAAAAGTAGGAAAAAAATCTCCTTTAAAGGAAATCCTTAGTATTTATGTTTTTAAAAAATGCCATATTCCTGCAGGATCAGGTATTATCAAGATTAGTATGCCTTGAATTAGAAGAATAAATGAAAAAAGGATAACAGCGGGAGCCCAGCTAATTAGCTGTAATATGCGATCAATGGTAAATTCCGTGAATAGAGTTACTAAGAATATCAATCCTACTATAATTACAATTAATAAAATAATGAGCCACAATGGGAACTCAACTATACCTAAAAGCTCGACATTGTAAATATCTCCATCAATGGCAGCAAACAGTAAAAGTAGACCAGCAAGTGCGCCAAATGCGATTACTGCGATCACAGCAGCTAATGGAGTATCCTTTAATGGCTCAGCGAGCATTGAAGTGCCTGCTAAAAAGATAACTAAGATTGTTAACCAGTGAACTGTAACATCGGGAGGCGTCGTATCAATAGCTGCCTCATATATAGCTATTAAATTTACTATTCCTACAACGATAGACGTAGCTAACGCTAAATACTTCAAAAGATCAGACTCATGTTCTTTTGATTTCATGAGTTTATTGATCCCATACGCGAGACCAATTAATCCTGCGACAATGATTATTATTGGTAAAAGGGGATCCACAATAATTTCGAGCATATGATTTCACCTCTTTAGTGACCAAAATCAATACAGAATTTGTCATTGAAGAAAATATATTTCTTTTCATTTAAACTTCATTGTTAAATCTGTTTGATTTTATTTAAAAAGGAAAATAGGATTTCATTCCAATTCAACAAACCCTATTTGACAATGAAAAACTTGAGAAATACTAATATTCACCTGAAACAATTTTATTTACTATTTTATCCGTAAATTCATCAAATTTTTTCTCATCAAATACTATTAAATCTTCAACTTCAAATTTTTCAGCTAAATCTACAAGTTTTATCATATTTTGGAGTATAGAAAAATTAGGGTCTGCCACCTCTCCCAATCGTTTAATACCTGCTTCAAAAAGCTCCATCTGGTCTTTAGGTTTTAATTTCTTAAGATAATTCTCGCAATATTTTTGGAAAGCAGAACGAAGCATTTTAAGAAGTTGGTGATAATGTTCAACGTCTAAAACTTCAAGAATTGAAGCAATGGTGGAAATGAACAAGATTGATTCTGTAGCTAGTCCTTCACGGAGAAAACTGCCTGCTTTAGCTTGAAATCTTCTTTCTAGAGACAAGTGTTCAAGCTGTAGTTTTTGCCCAGCTTCGGATAGAATTGCAATATAGGGTCCTGGTTCTGTTCCACATAATTGATTACTAATGTGATGAAGAAATTCACTAAACTTTCGAAAAACATACTCCCCTCCCTGAACCTTTATTTTTATTCTATGAGTTCGATCAACGATTATATTGGGGTGTAAAAAGAACTGTTGACAAACCAATTGATTAATTATTGTTTCTATATCAGGTTGTTCAATGAATGAGGTTGTCAAGTGGATTAATCACCGAAAAGAAAGATAGTCTGACAAAAAATCATATATATTTAATTAGTTTTATTCAACTTGATTACTTTAAAATTAACTAATAAAATTCTTCGCATTTTGGAAATGTTCTATTATTATTACCAAGAATTATATTATGAAGGTATTTTAAGTCTATTACCCAAAGTTTTCAATACAAATGAAGATAATATCTGAAGATCCTCACTAGATAGTCCAATGTATTCTGCAAAGAATTCATCAATATCTGACCTAATTTGAGAAAATTCAAACATTGAATATCTTTTTTTTTCTTTGAGAAGGGTTCTTTCTAGCTCGTGTAGTTTGGAACTATCTTCAATAGCCTTTAAAGGTATTTTTAGAGATTTTAACCAATATACATTAGTATCTAAGACGCCATAGCCCATATTTGTGTTTCCATAGACTTCCATTTGTCCCCAAACTAAGCTACTATTAAGAAAAGTGAAAATTAATGAAATTAAATCTGAATTTCTAACATTAATGCCATAAAACCTTTGGTCTGGAAGGAGACGCCCTTCATTTAAGAGACAGCCGACTCTAACATGATAACTTTTGACCCATAATAGATTTGGTATTGTGCACTCTCCAATGGAGTACCATAATTGCCTCTGTTGGACACTACGGATTGATGAATATCCTACTACCTTGGTACCACTTTTATAGCCTTGCTTTATAGTAACTGGTTCAGATTCTGCCCATTCAATATATTTTAAAGCTTGAGAACCTTTCAATCGCTTTCGTTCATAATTACAATAAAAAAGCCAATAAAAAGGTGTAAAAGACTGAGGAATGATGAATCCCTCAACCTCAGTTGGAGTTTTAATTAATGGAGTTAGATATTCTCGTTCGATGATTCCTTCATAACCCGCCCGATTTTTAACGTTTATATAATCCTTATTCAGGAGGTTTTTTTCAAAAGGTTGGAGATGGAAGAAATCATTAGCACCTGTTTTCAAACCAAAGCGTACATCCGCTAATGAGGAAAGAGACGCCCCTCTTTTCGAAAGTTTGCTAATTATTGCTCTTTCCTTTCTTGAAGTCCGTAGAAAAGTCCCAGCCCATTTGTGGGTCTTCATTAACTGGTCTTGCCTGATAACCTCGGTACGATAATATACATCAGTATAATCCTTGCGAGGTATCATCCCTTTTCTAAGAGAATTGATGGGGATTTTTGAATAATTAACAAATGATTCTGTGAAGACACCTCTGACCTGTTTTTGGATTAAATTTTCCACTGTTTTTTGTCTTTCAGCAAGGAAGATCACAGAATTTATTCCAAGCTGTTTCCATAATCGCTCTCCTTCCCAATGGATAATCTCAAAGGTCTCGATTCCATTTTGGTTTAACATTAGATACTTTTGTAAAGTTTTTCCATAGTTAACCTCAAGCCAAGCATTACTGGTTAAAAAAGCTAATACTCCTCCATCTTCACTAAGTAATGCTAAGCCCATTATGCAAAAATAGATGTAAATATCACTTTTTCCGTCGAGAGGCAACTGATCTTCTACAATTTCTTTAATACGACTTTGAAGAAGGACTTTATCATCAAGGAGATTTCCTCCTCCGATATCCTCATGTCTTACCCATGGAGGATTTCCTACTAGTAAATCAAATTTGTGTGGAAATTTTGACCCAAAGAAGTTCTCATTAGCAAAATGAAAATCAATCTGGATTGGGAATTTTAGAATCCTACTAAAACCATTAAATGTGAGGAAAAATAAACGAAGCTTAGTAACAGTAATAGCATGAGAATCAATGTCATTTCCCCATAATTCAAGTGATATGGAGTTTGGTATTACTTCTTTAGTTACTAATGAACCGAATAAACGGGAAATACTTACTAGAAAAGAGCCTGATCCACATGCAGGATCCAAAATCCTAATGACTGAAGGTGATTTGGGTATATTTGCAAATTTAGTTGGGTTATTGTTGTTTAATCCCCAATTATTATAAATCTTATAAAAAAAGTCTTCAGGATTGATCTGAGGATACTTCACCCTAAGAAAACGATATAAAGCGAGACGAGTAATAAATTCCACTTCTCTCAAATTTGTATAATATTTTCCTTTCTTTTTCTTCTTTGAGGGTGAGCACATTAAATGTTCAATAATGATTGATAAGATATGGGGAGTTATAGCGACTTCTTTATACGCTATTGATGGTTCACTTAAAGAAAAAGGGTATCGATCTAGAAAATCAATCAGGAAGTTTATATCGATTCTTGGGTTCTGAATGTTTAGATCATTGAAAATTTTTAGGATAGTAATAATGTCAAATTTTCTCTTTTTTTGGATTAGAGATTCTTGAATAAATAATAGAATATCTTCAAAAAAACATTTCATGCTAGGAAAATTTTTTCTTAAATTTTCATTTAGTACAGCTTTGTCAGCTAATTCAGAGCAGAGTAAGAGGATTACAGAATATAAAATCAGCTTATTAATCGATTTAAAAGTTTTAAGCATTCTAGACACATAATCAGATTCAAGAATAGAAATATCAGATAATAGTTGTAAATTCTTTGAGACTGATTGCTTGGAGTTTAATTCTATCTGAGATAAAAAATAACCAGATATCCGACCTTGAGGAAATCTGATTATTTTTATAGATTCAGTAATGAGATTTTTTCCGCTAGAAATACTAAGAACAAACTCTATCCCCTCTGAAGAGGGTACAATAACGATTTTAGATTTTTTTTCATGGTTTTGAGAATTTACTTGTCTTCTCTTAAGCTCTTTTATGATTACGTTATAATCAGTAATATCTGAAGCTAAAAAAAAGAGAGAATTCCCCTCCTTTCCAATGGGAACTAAGAGTGATTTTGTGGTGGAGAATAATTTCAAATCTTCAATGACACAGCCTTGTGAAAACAAGTTTAGAAAGCGGCACCAAAACTTAGCGTTTTTAGCCCGTTTTTCTAAGTAACTCTGCCAATATCTTACGAAATTTTCCCTTAATGCCTGTTGATTAACCAAACTAATAGCCACAAGAACTGAAATTTACCTTTTTCGTAACGCTAAAAGAACTACAATGATTCCAGGGATTATAAACATGGCTGGGATTAATATTCTAAGAATATCCCACCATGCTTCTCCAGAAAAGAAATTTCCAACAGATTCACCGAAATTTTCACCCCAATTACCCATAAAATCACCAAAATCTGAACCCCATTGTCCCATAGTTTCACCAAAATTTCCAAAGAAGCTACCAATTGAATTAATAAAACTATCAAATGTATCAGGTAAGAGTATAACAAAACCAACTATCAATCCTATGGCAATAAAGACCACTCCAATTACTATAGTAGCAGTTGCTTCCTCAGGTCGTACACGCTTCTCAGGTACAAATTCTACTTGACCTTTAGCTGCAGTAGCGGTCATTTCTGTTCCGCAATTACGGCAGAATCTTGCATCAGCTTCATTATCATGTCCACATTTCTCACATTTCATCTAATTCGTAACCTCCTTTCTACTTTCCTTTTCGCATTCCTTGTATTATTACTATTATTCCAAAAAGAATGAAACCCAATACAAGCAAATATTCAACACGAAATATAGGAATAATTTCATCAAGATCGAAAAAGATGACAGCTAAGAATAGTCCAACACAAATTAAGATAATACCACCAATATACGGATTATCTTCTCGTTCTTCGCCAAAGCAAAGGAAATCTTCGTCTCTTTTTCTACGTACATAATGAGGTGTTCTCGTCGGTGTAGGAACATCGATTGGCTTTTTTTGAGGGACCAGTTGCTGGCCACATTTAGAACAAAATGTTGCGTCGTCATCCACTTGAGCTCCACAAGAATCACAATACATTATTCATTATTTCTCCTTTTACAAATTTTTTCGTTTTGATTTTGAGTAAATCAAACCTAATTTCCCATAGTATTAAAGTTTTAATACTTTAGGAAAGTGGGCATCAAAAAAAGAAAATACGTCTTTTTTTAGAGATTTGGTGGTAAAATTTGCCTTCTTTTCCTTATAAAATCAATGATATTAGCGAAAATTTAAATAAATCAAGTGAACTAAAGGATTATTTAAAAACGATAAATGAAGCCCAACAAATCTTTAGGATGAGTGTGGAACCAATCCTAAACACTTATTTCTCTGGATTTAAAGATTATAAGTCTACTCTTGAAAAACAGGAACTGGATGTCAATTATCATAATCCCATGATTTACACAGAAAAAGAGGAATATTTTCTGTATATGCTCCTTATTGAATACTCAAATCAATACATGAAATTGGCATTTGAAACAACACCTAAAAAAGTTGTACTCCTCCCTAGATGCCTCACTGGACCAAATTTTGATTTGCTAAAAATTAAGCGAACAAAAATTGGATGGCACAGAATCATCGGATGTAAATTGAGAGATGATTCGGATTGCAATGGATGGTTATTAACCAAATTAGGAAAGAAACACGGATTTGAAGTTTATATCACGATGGGGAAGCGTTTTAAAGAACCTAATTTTTTAAAAGTGTTTAAAAACCTTAGAAAAAAGCTAGGTCATTTTGGTCTTATTGCAGTTGCATGTATTCCAGAATTAGCTCTTGGAAAAACTTACATCATGGAAATGGGTATTCCAACTCAAGCAGTACCAATTTTTTATAGTGGGTGTGCTAAATGGCATGGAGAAAAGCAGGCATTAGTAACTGAATTTCCGCTTCAACATGTATTAACACTATTAAAGCTCAAAGAATGTTAAAAAAGCAAAAATTTATGAAAGTCGAGAGTAAAAATCGTTTGGTAGATCCAAGCTGGAGAATTAATCATGGACGTTTCACAAGCTGTACAATCAATTCTAGTTGATTTGATTAAAAATGCCCCAGGTCTCCAGCAAGTCATGTTGACTGACTCAACAGGTTTAGTTCTAGCCCAGGTCACTAAAGAAGAGGAAAGCTTTGGTATAGAGGGAATTGGAGCACTTGCCAGTGCTTTATATGCAGGCATGCGGGAACAAGGTCAGAGTATGATGAGTATGGGGGAATTGGGGATGATTATTTCCGAATTTGCGGAAGGAAAACTCATCATGCAAGGTTTAGCCCAGAATTATGTACTTATCGGTGTTACCCGTCCACGTGCTAAAATCAAACAAGTTCGAAATACCGTTAAACGGTACATTAGGAGTCTTAGAGAGCAAATTCAATTATTGAGAACGTCTGAAGTGATTGAGAAGCATCAAAAAACTGGGTTGGAGGGTCTTGAAGATGCCCTAAAAGAGCTTGATTTCTAAGTTCAAATCAGTTAAATAATTTAAATGATGAGTTGTAGTCAATAGAAAGATTCTTTTTTGAAATAAGTTAATTTATAATTAGGTTTACGAATTATTTTCATATATTGGAAGGTTAATAGTAATTGTGGTTCCTTTGTCTTCATCCTCGCTATATGCTGTGATGGTACCGTTGTGTGCATTGATTATCTCACAAGAAAGATATATCTGAATTTTGGACTAAGAAATCTATGCACAAAAATTCCTTCAAATTGAGGCGCAATCAAATTTATTGTTACTTATGAAATACAGAGTGAGAAATAGATTTAATTTTAAACCAACATTAAACTAAAAAGACCTGATATGCAGGATCATTACATTCAACTCTCAACCAACCCAGCTCTCCTTAAAGTACAGCTTGATGATCACCTCCAAAAAAAAATGATTGTTTTAGCCGGTTATTGTACAGCTCTTTTTGATGGTCGCATTAAATCAAGCTTAGAAGAGAGTAACAGAATCCTGATAATCAAAAAAGATGAAACAATCCTATTACATGATTCATTAGGAGTTAAACCTGTTCAATGGCAAAAACCTGGTGCTGGGAGAATTAATTTCGTTGTTACTGATTCGGATTTACTTAGAATGGAAACTTACAGACCAAAGACTGATGAATCATTCTTCATCACATTTTCGAAAATATATCATTCAGGTGTTTTTGATGCAGAAGGAACCGACACTGCACTAATAATTGGTCACGAAAAGGACTTGATCAATTACCTTGTCCAACATCCTGAACTTATTGAGAGTAACTTAAGAATAATAGAATGTGAAAAGAGTACTGAGGTTGGTTCTATAGATATTTTTGCGATTGATTCAGGTAATAATTTTATAGTCATTGAAGTTAAAAAACAGGCTGCGACACCTGCTGATGTCCACCAACTTAAACGCTATGTCGATCATTTTCACGAAAAAGGTCAAAAGGTACGTGGTATCCTTGTCGCAAACAATTTTCCCAAAAATGTAGCTAATTATTTGAATCAATATGACTTAAAGGCGCGTACGATACATTGGCAGGATATTTTCCCAACAGTTAAGCGCCCATCATCTGTTACCAGATCTCAAAGGCTTGAAGAGTTTTTCTAAAGATGATTCAGGTAGTATCGTGTGATTTTGAATCTTTTTACATAACTACAACCTAGATCTAAAAGCTTAATTTACTAAGTTATTTAAACTAATATTTTGTCAATTCACGAGATCCCAGTAATCCCTTTATTCGGGGGTTTGCAAAAGAAAATGAGTAAAAAAATATTGAAAATATCAATAATAAATCTATTTTTGGCGACAATATTGTTAGGATCAATTATTGCTACTGTATCGGCTCAATTACCAGTTATTGACATTGAGGAAGATAAAGCAACTTGGTCTCCCACAAGTATACACTATGACTCCTATTATTATACAATCCCAGCTGGAACGAAATTTAATAATGTAATATATAAGGGTTCAACTGGATTAGGCTACTATACAACAGTAGGAGTGAATAACTTCGGTTTTACCGATGATGATTTAGTAAGAAAATCAAGTGTGACTGATTGGTTTCTTGAAAACACCTCACGAACGAATCCACATCCATTCTTCGGTGACGATTCTTATCCCGTTGGAGTTAGAATTGATAATCATTTAAACCCTGCCTTCGAACAGACACAGAAAAAAGCAATTAATTTGCACATGGACCATTCTTATACTTTCATAGCAGGGAACAATGTCGAATACTTTGGATTCATCAACACTAGTGATCCTTTTTATCTTGATATCTATCTTTACGATTCTGGAGCCTCTGGTTCAATTAATTTCCCAGATGCACACCCATTTTCGTACTATATAGGGACTCATGAAAAAATGACTTATCCAATTTTTCCAAGAAATAACAGCCAAAGTTCTCTATTGAATTTTACATTTGTTCTTACTTCAGGTATTTCTGTTGTATCGTTAACTCCTCACCCATGGGAATTTCCAGATTGGATGCCTACTATTGAAGCTAATTCATCTTTCGTTGGTGAATTTAGCCAAGGATCTATTTATACCGTTGACACAAAGACTGGAGACTTGACCATTCCTGAGAATGACTTATTTAGCATCAGAATGTTCAATATTTCAATTGAACAGGATAATTACTACAAAATATTCACAGATTACAATATGAGAGACGGTTACTCACCAATCACATTTCTAATTGGAGATCATTATGATCATATATCGGGATCTTTATCTGGAGGTGAATATTATTTTTACGCTAAAGAATCAGAAAATACTGCACTTGTCCTATTCTCTCCTGGGCATGCTCATGGTGATTATTCAGTTTATTTCCAAAATCTAGCTCCAGTAACCCCAGATTATGAGACTCTTCCATTAACAATTAATACTAACATTACATTAGAACAGGAGACGTACTACACACTTACATTCGATGTTCCTTACATGATGGCAATCAATAGTACGGATTGGTTTGGTCTCGATTTTTATGTCCAAGGAGCGAAAGAAAATGATTGGATCCGTATACCAGACTGGTGGACTTTTCAATATGGAAACTGGCTAGCTATCGATGATCTTGACTGGTTGTATATCCCAGAGGGGACTTATGCCTTCGAATGTACATTCTATTATAATCTCGATGAGGAAATAAGGTTTAATGCAGTCCCAGTTAACGATCCAGACACATTTACAGTGAATCAAGACAGTATATATGCTATCGAACTCCCCCTGAGCTATAATCGTATTAATCTGGTTAACATTTCTACTAACACCCACACAACTCCTCCTGAAAGAGTCTGGTATGAATGGACTTTTGTGGGGAAGTATGATGAGCTAGTCGCTGCAGATACTGGTTCTGGGTTCATTGGAAATGAAAATATTACAAATCCAGGAGTTTGGGAAGAATGGGGTTCAAATAATACCAATATTAACGCATACCTACGTACTCGTGACCATGAAATACCAATTTTGATGATAAGGCCCTATGAAGCGAATAATTGGACTGATCAAACTACTCCACTGCCTGGTTTTCTAGCTACCCTTACAGTTAGCGTGAATGAAGCCATAGATCAATCGGGTCAAATCTTACAAGGTGGTGGTTTTGGAATTAATAATGCCTATATAGGAGACGGAACGTTCATTCCTCTATCAGCAATTAGCACAACAAATTCATTCAATGTCAATGATGACTATACAGCCGACAATGATCAGATTTATGGAATTCCATTAAACTTAGATCCATATAGTATCTACAACATCTCAGTATACTTCTATGGGAATAACTCTCTTACGGACAGAAATGCATCATTTGATGGATGGAGTGTTTATATGCATGGAGGTAATTTACGAGATCTTGAAATATTTAATACACAGGTAAACAAAGCTTATCCTACAAATACTTCGGTTTCTATGTTAATCCTAACAGTATCAAGTACCACATACCTATACGTCGATATGTATAGAGACTGGGTTCCTAGCGAAAGCGCGTATGCAAATTCCACAATGGAAGTCATTATCACCAAAGTAAGTACGAACATGATGTTCGATCTGCCTGATTATGAGTACAATGATACAGAAAGTGACCAAGAAGTTTTCACAGATGATTTACTTGCCACCCAAATGAAAGTATCTGAAATGAGAAAACCAAGAAGAGCTATTGGGTTTGATTTATTATTGGCAATTGGTACCCTAGTGATCTTAACTACTGGAATTTCTCTTAAGCGTAGAAAGAGATAAAAAGGAAGATATTCTTTTTTATCCTATTCTCACTTTTTTTTTAAAAAAATAAATCGAATTAAAATCTTGATATATTATGATGATATTTTTTGAATCCTTAAGGATTTGAAAATTTTTGTTTAAATTAACAAAAATGTTCAAGAAATAGAAATATCAATATTAAGATGAAAAAGTGTGAATGAAAGAATATAAAAGGGGATTCACAAGTTTAACATAGGTTAATAATCGGGAGTTTGAAAATTATGCCTAGGATTTTAAATGTAAAATTAAATGCTTTTCTTGTATTTTTAATTGCTATTATACTCATGTTTCCATTATTGGCTACAGCAGATCAGACACCAATCATTTTCATTGAAGAGGAGAGGGAAGATTACAATCCCGTAACATATAAAGATTGGGACTATTATATACTTCCACCTGGTACAGATTATGGACTAGATGCGATTGAATATTGGGGTACAGATACCAATGGATATTACACCACAAATAATGGCAATACATTTGGAGTTAGTCCTCCTCAAGCATTAACAAGAGGTGATGAAGTAACACAACTGGAATTTCTCCAAAACGACTTACGGTTAAACGACTCACATCCTTTCTTTGATTCAATTCCTTTACCACGTACAGTAAGGATTGATCCTGAAGAGAAACCAGTATTTACAAGAGTTCAGAAGCAAGCTCTCAGTTTACATATGGACTATGCTTCTACTTTTATAGCTGAAAAAGACGTACTTTATTGGGGGTTTATAAACAGTAGTGATCCCTTTTTCATTGATATTTCACTCAGTGGTAAGGATGTAGAAGCAGATTTTTGGGTTGAAGCATCGTTTCCAGGTTACTATCTGACAGGTGTACCAGAAACTAAGATGACTTACCCAGTGTTCCCATTGAATGAGAATATGAGTATACATCGATTTTATTTACAGCCAAATGTGACTACGGTTGTAACATTGACTCCTCATCCATGGAAGTTTCCAAATTGGTTACCAATACTTGAACCAAATACAGTTTTTACAGGAGAATTTGAGCAAGGTGAACCTTGGTACCTTGATGCAGAGACAGATAGAATGATTAAACCTGACAACGCAATGTTTAGCATCAGGATGTTTAACCTCTCGCTTGTTAAAGATGAATACTATAGGATAGCAACTGTTTTTGATATGGAAGACGTTAAACCAGGTGTTCCAAGTGCTTTACCCGAAGTATTTCTGATGGGAGAGCATTACAAACCCATTTTAGGAGCTTTTAAACCAGATGGTTATCTTGATATTTTCGCACAGGAAAATGAAAACGTTACTCTGGTATTATATTCTCCTGGAGAAGCGCATGGTCAATATTATATTGCTTTTCAAGAAAAAAGTGCACCAGTCGTCATGGCTGATATCCTACCATTAACTTTGAACACAAATATAACAGTAGAAATGTTTGTAAATTATACTTTCACTCTATCTAATCCTTCAATGATGAGAGTAAACTGGACAGCAGGATCGAATTTTGACTATGAGATTTATGTAGAAGGATCTGAACCAGGAGAATGGATCTTTAGAACAGATGAGGGTTTCTTCCCTGCAAATGAGTGGCGCTATTTACCGGCTGGAAACTACGCTATAGTGTTTACGAATATTGCGGATCCTACTGATGAAATCCAATTTAATACTGTTATGATACAAAGTTCCACCGGTTCCGCATTCAATGTACAAAATGATACTATATTAGCTATAGAGTTACCACTGACACGCAACCGCATCAATTTGATAAATATATCTACTACTGACCAAATTAATCAGACTGTTTATTATGATTGGGAGATACTAGGCAAATATAACGAATTTATTTCTGACTCAGATGTTGCAGTCCCATTAGGTAATAGACTATCAGCGACAGGCTGGGAAGCATACCCAGAAAATAACACTAATATTGTCACATATTTACCTACTCGTGATTATGAGGTGCCTATTCTGATAATTTATCCTTCACCTACCCTTTTTGCACAAAATACAACTGAACTACCTAGCAGTGACCTTACTGGTGGTTTTTCAGCAACGCTCAGAGTCACCTCAAATGAAGCACAACACCAATCATTAATAGATCTTGATACTTTCCTCCCAGAAGCGTATTTGTATAATGATGATGATACTGATCAATATTTCATACCTTGGGCAGCTATTAGTACAGCAACTAATATCAATGTCAATGATGATTATTCAGATGATGATGATCATCTCTATGGCATTCCACTAAACCTAGATCTATACAGCATATACAATATAACAGTGTATCTTATTGGAAATCATTCAATCTATGACCCAGGAAATCCAAACCTTGATGAGCCTGATGAGTTTCTAAATGCTACATTCGAAGATACTCAGTTTTTTGTGCATGGAGGTAATCTAGCCAGTTTAGAGATTTTTAATACGGATTCTGAGGATTTTGGCAATACATCGATTTGGAGAACAATGCTTATTCTCACTGTGTCAAGTACTTCCTATCTCTATGTGGATACTGAAAGGTGGGGTAGCCGTAACGCAACCTTGCAAGTCATAATCACCAAATTGAGCATAACAAACTTGGAGTTTCTCATAGAATATGAATACAATCACACCGTCAGTGATCAAGAAGTATATACGAAAGGGCTACTTGCTACCGAAATTAAACCTCCTGAAATGCGAAAACCGTCTGTTCGTTTTCCTTTTGAATTCTTACTGATTGCAGGAGGAGGAGTGGTAGTCGTAGCAGCGATAGCAGGAGTAGTCTTTTACATTAGGAGGAGAAGAACCTCAATATAGACCAATATATTTTCTCCTTCTCTTTTTTTTACTAAACACTCTAGTTGACTGTGATTTCGGGAAACTTGCAACCTTAGTAACTCATAGTTATTGAATCCAAACAATATTTCTCAAAAAATCATCTAAATTTTAAAGGATTTAAAGATTCTAGCTAACAACGATCTATAAATAATGAAAGTTTTCTGACAACAATACACACACATGTTACGTAATTTTGTCAAAGATTGTCATGTAGACACTCTACTGAAAAAGCACTTTGCAGAAATGGCTCGA
>JBHLKC010000056.1:0-1558 GCA_048887065.1 Candidatus Hodarchaeota archaeon | reverse complement strand
GCCGATAAAGCATGTTCTTCATTTCAGCTCTAATATTTTCTTCTGGTAATCATGGGCGAGGATAGAAAAAAAGGGGTGAATTTGATCAGTCAAAGTCCCAAATACTACGTCCTTTGTTGAATAACTCAATATGGCCACAGCGTTTGCATGTGAGCATAATTACTTTAAAAGATGTAAAACCCCATTTACTATCTAAACGTCCCCTGTCTTTAGCAAAATCTTGACTCCCACACAAACTACAACGAAGCACAAGATGTTCACCTGTCCTTCGGCTTCCAAAACCAATTGATTCTTCTTCTTTAATTGGTGGACCAGCTGTTGAAACAGCTCTTGGATCGGTTAGAGCATGTTCTATTGATGCACCACAGCTTTTACAAAAACGTGCGTTTCTACTATTTTCAGAGCCACATGTTTCGCAGAAAACCATTTCTTTTACCTACAATCACCATTTATTTTAACCATATCAGTTTATTATCAGCAACTTTTGTCTGACTGAGTTATCAATAAAATTCACCTTTAAATAATAAACTTATGCGGAATACAAGAAGCTTGTTAATAATTCAACCAATCTAATCATTTGCTATTCGTCTATGTTAACCCTCGTCCTAAAAAATAGGAATTAATTTCCACCTCTTTTGACTCCCCTGGTTTTAAAAACGGATAACAAGCAAATGTCAGTCTCAACAACCACTGAAGAATTACTTTATGGGTTCTATCACTTTCCTATGGCTATCACTGCACCTTTTATCAGTTGGTACTTTTTTTCTCTTTCTGGGGGGGACTTTTTAGGATCAGGTTTAATCATTACTATTCCATATATTTTCTTAATATTCTCGACAGCCATTTTCGGCCGATTAAGTGATAAGATTGGTTCAAAAACAGTAGTTCTTGTCTCTTTGGCGATGTATTCAGTATCTTTCCTCTGTTATTATTTCATTGGGGATAATCCAGAGTTATTCTTCCTTGCTTACATTGGTTTTAATATTATAATATCTGCTTTTATCCCAGCATTTAATAGACTAATTTCTTTTGAGGAGAACAATAGAGCTGAAAGATTCGGAAAACTAGGAATGATGGCTAGTATTGGATTCTTAGCAGGGAGTATTGTAGTTTCATTACTAATTGATAGGATAAATTTCCTAATAATGTTTCTAATGGCATCAGGTGTTTCTTTCTTTACTTTTCTGTTAGCTTTCAAATTGAGAGAACCGACTTCGAGTTTTAATGAGTTTGATCAAAAACAAACTCATTTAACTGACCCAAATAATTATCCTAAGGAAAAATTGTTAAAGAAACCAATCATTATGATATTGTTCCTTTTTTTTATTTCACAGCTGACAAATAGCTTTTCCTTTAGCTTTTTTGCTATCTTTGTCGAATTTGAAATGAAACAGCCTGTAAGCTGGGTTGGAGTCATAAACACTGTTGCTACATTTTTAGGAATAGGAGGAGCTTATTTAGTAGGGAATATAACTCAAAAAATTAAAAATAGGAAGCCCCTAGTCATTTTAGCTCTCATATTATATCCACTTATTCCCCTTGGTGTTCTTATATTAAT